>JACQWX010000121.1 GCA_016209035.1 Elusimicrobiota bacterium
GACGGGGCGTCTCGCAGGCCGACTTGGGCATGCAGGAGGCCGAGAGCCGAGCGCCGCCTCTAGGCGAGCGCGTCCCCGACGGATAGAGGCCGGGACGCTTGCCCCCAGACGGGCCCGTCAAAAACTGGGTGAGGTCGAGTGAACTGACGCCATCACTATGGACAAAGCCTCGCCATGCCTGTTATACTCTGACATCGCCATGAAAAAGAGCGCGCTTTTCTGGACGCCCGTTCTGGCCGTCTGCGGCCTGGCAGCCGGGTGCCTGTTCCCGGAATACTACAAGTACACGTCCCCGTTCGGCGATTTCACCTGCGAGGTGCCCTACGGCTGGAGCGTCAAGACCGACCGCGAAGAGGACATCTTCACGAACGTGACCTTCATCGGCGGGTTCGACCCGGATTTCTACCTGGGCGCGCCGAGCCTCAGCATCCGCTGGCATTCCAGCAGCCGCATCCACCAGCTGCCCAACGGCTTCATGGAGGTGTACTCCGACGCGGACGACTTTATCCGGCAGATGCTGCGCTCGGTCTACGGCCCCATGGAGAACAAGGACTACTTCCTGGAGACCCCCAAGGACCGGCCGCGGGAGGGGATCCGCGAGATCGCCCTCCGGACGGCGATGCTGCCGGCCAAGTTCTTCGTGGTGACCGCGCAGATCGAGGTGCCCAAGAAATGGACCTGGGGCGTCTCGGTCAATAAGGAAGGAAAGACCACCCTTATCCGGAAGCACGCCTACGCGCTGGTTCCCATGGAGGGCGGGTTCTACGTCATCGTCTACCCCGCGACCATGGACGGCTACGAGAAGTACGAGAAGCAGTACCGCATGCTCCTCGGGACCTTCAAGCCTCTGAGGAGCGGTCCGGGCGGCCCGGCCTTCGAGGTCCCCAAGAGCGGCCGGTGAGCGGGGAGGGCTCCCCGCAGCTCCCTTCGGGCCCGGGGCTCCCTGGCGCCGCGCCCGTCGACGCGTCCCGATACGACGAGCGCTATTTCGACGAGGACTGCGGCGGCGCGGAGTTCTATCGGCTCTTCGGCCCCAAGCTCCTCAAGCCCCCCCTGAGCTACTCGTTGCGTCGGGCGCGGATCAAGGCTGGGATGGCGGTGTTGGACCTGGGGTGCGGCAGGGGGGAGATTCTCTATCATGTCCGGCAAGCCGGCGCCTGGGGGGTCGGGACGGATTCCTCGCCAGCTGCCCTGGGTCTGGCGCGGTCGTCCTCCGGCTGCCCGGTGACGCGGTGCGACGCAAAGGAGCTCCCTTTCGCGGACGGCTCCTTTGACAGGGTCTTCCTGATGGGCATCGTGGACCACCTCCATCCGTGGGAGCTGGAGAAGTGCTTCGCCGAGATCGGCCGGGTCCTCAAGCCCGGGGGGTTCGCGGTCGTCCACACCTGCACGAACCGGCACTACTACAAAAACTGGAGCTACGGGTTCCGGCGGTTCGCGGCCAGGCTCCTGAGGGCCGCGCATCTGCCGGTGCGCGACCCGGCCGCGCCGAGGTCCCAAAGCGACATCGCCCTGCATGTCAACGAGCATTCGGCATCCCAGCTCAGGCGCTTCTTCCGCCGCATCGGGTGGGAAGCCGAGGTCGAGCCCAGGCCGAACTATAAGCTTTCTCTGAAGGAAACCTACGGTGAGCCCCTGCCGGACGGCCTGCCCATCAAGCCTGCCCCGGCCTGGCGGGTCTGGTTCCACCACATCTTCTTCCAGTGGCCTCTGACCTGCGTCCTGGCCAGGGAGCTCTTCGCCAAGGCTTGGCCCGGCAAGGCTTTGCCACTGGCCCCGGGAAGGAAGGTCTGATACACTATTGGTACCGAATGAGGGATCTCCGTCTATCCGTACGCATCCAGGCGAAGCCTGAACGCGTGTATCGGGCTCTGACCCGGCCGGCGGAGCTTGGCCGGTGGTGGCATTGCCGCGCTGAAGCGCGGCCCGCCAATGGGGGGGCGTTGCGTCTTCGCTGGCGCGGTCGCGGGGCCGGAGAGGGACGGAACAAGTACCCGCAGGGCCTTGGGGAGGTGCGGGGCGTCTTCGTGGACCTCCAGCCGGGGCGCAAGGTGGCATGGCTCTGGGAGGCGCAGGCGCCCGGGCCGGGCACGCCGAGGCTGGTGTCTTTCTTCATCCTGCCTTCAGGCAGGTCCAGCGAGGTGAGCATTCAGCATTGCGGTTTCGAGCCGGGCCCGGGAGCCGAGCCGTTGTTCAAGGGATTCAAGGCCGGCTGGACGGACGCCTTGTCCAGGCTCAAGCGGCATGTGGAGGGCATGGCGCCATGACGGCTGACGTGCTGGTCCTCAACCGCAGCTACTTCGCCATCTCGGTGACGAGCTGGCAGAGGGCGCTCTGCCTCCTCTACGCGGACCGCGCCGCCGCCCTCGACGCCGAGTACCGGTCCTACGATTTTCAGGACTGGGTGGACCTGTCCAACGCCATCGCCGAGAACCCCTCGGGGTTCGTGCACGCTCCGGCCTTCAAGATCGCCATCCCCGAGGTCATCGTGCTCAAGGCCTTCGACAGGGTGCCCAAGCGGGAGGTCCCGTTCACCCGGCGCAACATCTACCACCACTACGGCTGCCGCTGCTGCTACTGCGGCAAGCGCTTCCCGTCCACGGACCTCAACCTCGACCACATCGTGCCCAGGTCGCGGGGCGGGAGGAACGACTGGATGAACACCGTGACCTCATGCATCCCCTGCAACCTGCGCAAGGGAGACCGCCTCCCGGAGGAGGCCGGGATGCGCCTGGTCATCCCTCCTTCGAGGCCCGCCCCGGACTCTGGAGTGGTCTTCATCCTGCGCTCGCCCGTCCCCATCAGGCGTTCCTGGCAGAGGTTCATCGACAGCGTGTACTGGAACGTGCCTCTGGAAGAGGAATAGAAGGTCCGCCCCCCTGGGATAAGAGGCGGACCTTCGAGAGCGGCCGGAGGGGCGATCTCCAACCGCCGGGCGCTTCCATCCGGGACCCCAGCCTCCGGAACGGCGGCGGTTTGACCCGCTAAGCAAGGCTGGGCAGGAGGATGACGCCGCCCTACCGATAGTCTAGGCCGCCAAGCCGCGCAATGGCTGGGCCAAAGGGGGAATCCCGAGGCGGGTCTTTGGGGCCCAATAAAATGGGACTAAAGGCCCGGAAGAGCGCCTGGCATTGTATTTTGCATTTTTCTTGAAAATGCAAAATACAATGCCAGGCGCCGTTTAGTACAATGGCCGCATGGCCGTGGCTCAGAGAGAGGGCGCGCTGTGGTGGCGCCTGCACTTCGAGGACAATCCTCTCTGCCGCACGGACTCGCAGATCCGCGCGCGGGTGGACGGCGTGGAGCGCTATCTGGCTTTGGAGCCGCGGTCGCGCGTCCTCGACCTGGCCTGCGGCTCGGGACGGCCCGCCCTGGAGCTCTCGCGCCGGGACCACCGGGTCCTGGGCATGAGCGCGGCGGAGGAGCCCCTGGGCTCTGCGAGGGGCGCCGCCAGGGAAGAGCGCCTCAACGCCCACTTCGTGGTCTCGGACGTCCGACAGATACCCTATCGCGGCGAGTTCGACGCCGCGGTGAGCCTCTTCTCGTCCTTCGGCCGGTTCCCGCTCGAGCGCGACGACGCCAGGGTCCTCGAGTCCGTGCACAAGGCTCTCAAGACCGGCGGGAAGCTCCTCCTCGACCTCATCAACCGCGAATGGATCATCCGGCACGTGGAGCCGGACATCTGGGACCAGGCCGAGGAGTCCGTGGACGGGACCACGGTGGCTGACCAGATCTCCTTCGACCTCGAGTCCGGCCGACTGGACAACCTGCGCAGCACCGTGGACCGCGAGGGCCTGCGCACGCCTTCCTTCATGAGCGTGAGGGTCTACACGCTGACCGAGATCAAGAAGCTCATCGCCCAGGCCGGGCTGGCCTTCCGCCAGGCCTGGGGCGCGTTCGACGGCTCGGCCTACGGCCTGGACAGCTACCGCATGATCGTCATGGCGGAGAAGCCCGCGCAGGCGCCCTCGCTCAGGAAAGAGGCCTCGTCCTCCATGACGATCAGGATCAAGGGGCGCAGGCGATGACCCCTTCCCTGCTCTGCGCGGCGTCCAGACCGGATGGCCCGCCGTGCCGGGCGCCATCGGGACGTGTGCTGGCGCTCGGCGCGGCGTTCGCCTTGGCCGCCGCGGGCGCGGCGCCGGCCGGCTCGCCGCCCGGCGCTCCCATCGGCCGATCTCCGGCGATCCCGGTCGAGACCGTGGTCCTGGCCAACGGGCTCAAGGTGGTCGTGTCCCGCGACCCGACCGCGCCGGTCGTGGCGGTCGCCATGGCCTTCGGCGCGGGAGGCCGGTCCGAGCCCAGGGGCCGCGCGGGCTTCGCCCATCTCTTCGAGCGCCTCATGTTCGAGGGCTCGAAGCACGCGCCCAAGGGCCAGTTCGACCGCATCCTGGAATCCTACGGCGGCGATAACAACGCCTCCACGCACGAGGACTTCACCATCTTCTACGAGGTGCTCCCCTCGAACGCCCTGCCGGTCGCGCTCTGGCTCGACGCCGACCGCCTGGCCGACCTCGACCTGGGCAAGGAGTCCCTGCGCAACCAGGTCTCGGTGGTCAAGGAAGAACGGCGCATGCGCGTGGACAACGAGCCCTACGGCCGGCTCCTTCATGTCGACATCGCCTCGCGCGCCTTCTCCAATTGGCAGAACAGCCATCCCGTGATCGGGTCCGCCGAGGACTACGACGCGGTCGTGCTCGGCGCCGCCGAGGACTTCTTCAAGGCTTACTACGCCCCCCGCAACGGCGCGCTGGCCATCGTGGGCGACGTGGACGCGGTTCAGGCATTGGCCTGGGCGAGGGAGTATTTCGAGTGGATCCCGAACCGCGGGGAGCCGGCCCCGGCCGACTTCGCCGAGCCCGAGCCCGGGCCCCCTCCGGGAGGAGGACCGCCTTGCCCTCCGGGGGCGACGCGCCCTTGCGCGACGCCTTCGCGATGGGCCTGGCTGGCCGATCCCCACGCCCGGCTGCCGGCGTTCGCGGCGGCCTGGGGTGGGCTCCCGGAGAGGCGCACAGCCGACTACTACGCCCTGCTCCTGGTCGGGCAGGCCCTGTTCGACGGCAAAAGCTCCAGGCTCTACCAGGAGCTGGTGAAACGCGTCCAAGTCGCCGTGAGCGTGCAGGGGGGGCTCGGGTTCCCCCTAGTGGAGGACCCGCTGGAATACAAGGCGCCCGGTTCCCTGGGCGGGTGGGTGGTCCACAAGGCCCAGTCCACCCCCCTGCGGGTCAAGGACCTCGTCATGCGGCAGGTGTCCAGGATCGCCGAGCGCGGCGTGGATGCCAAGGAGCTCGCCCGCTTGAAGACGAGCCTGCGCTCGAAGTGGGTCAGGAGCCAGGAGACCTGCCTGGGCAGGGCCCGGATGCTCCTGACCTCGGCCCTGCTCGACGGCGACCCTGCCGCGGTCAACGGCGAGCTCGAGCGATTCATGGCGGTCACTCCCGAGGACACCCGCCGGGCCGCCGCCCGATACCTGAGGCCCGACAACGCCGTCTTGTTCTCCGTGGCGCCGGGGGGCGCCCGTCCGGAGGACAGGTCCGCCGTCCCCCGCTCGCCCAGAGGCGGGAAATGACGGCTCCGCTCGCGGCGTCCAGGCCGGAGGGCCCGCCGCGCCGAGCGCCATCAGGACGTGTGCCGGCGCTCGGCGCGGCGTTCTGCCTTGTCTGGGCGCTGGCCGCGTCGCCGGCCGTCAACGCCGGTCCTGAGGGCGGCCGGGACGCTCGGCCTCCGGCCTCGACCGCGTCCCCGCAGGAGCCCCTGGCCCAGCCGCAGGCCGAGGCCCCCGCCTCCGGCCAGGCGCGGCTCAAGAAGCCGGACATGTCCAAGCCTCCCGCGGTCGAACCCCACATCTCGGAGCGGCTCCCCTTCAGGATGCGGTGGAGGCTTCCCAACGGCTTCGAGACCGTCCTGGTGGAGGACGGGCGGCTGCCTTTGGTGACCGCGCGGCTGGTCATCCGCTCGGGCTGGGCCGCGGTCCCGTCGGACCTGGCGGGCCTGGCCGACGCCATGGCGGAGCTCCTGACCGAGGGGACCGTGCGCCGCACCGCCCGGGAGATCGCCGACGCCGCCCAGGACTACGGCGGCAGGGTCTCCGCGAAAGCGGGGCCGGACTCCATCGTCATCGAGGCCTCGTGCCTCTCCGATCGCTCCGAGCGCATGCTGGCGCTTCTGGCCGAGGTCGCGCGCTTTCCCACCTTCCCTTGGAACGAGGTCCAGCTGCGCAAGAAGAACATGAAGGAAGAGCTCCTCGCCAAGCGCGCGGACGACGATTTCCTCTCCGCGGTCGCCTTCTTCAAGCGGTTCTACCGCTCGCACCCCTACGCCGTGACCGCGCCCACCGAGGCCTCCATCGCCGCCATCGGGCGCAAGCACATCGTCGCCTTCCACAAGAAGCTCTTCACTCCGCGCAACGCGACCCTCGTCCTGGTGGGGGACATCGGCTACGAGGTCGCGCTCAAGCCCATCCAGGCCCATTTCGGGCAGTGGAAGGGCGTCTCGGAGCCGGTCGAAGCGCCCGCGGTCATCGGGGGGCACGACAGCAGGAAGGTCTACCTGGTGGACCGGCCCGGCTCGAGCCAGGTCACGGTCTTCATGGGCAACTTCGCGGTCCGGCCGGACCACCCGCAATACTACGGCCTGCTCGCGGCCGGCCAGGTGCTCGGAGGCAGCTTCAGCTCTCGTTTGACGCGGGACATCCGCGAGTCCAAGGGCTGGACCTATCAAATCTGGTCGCGGCTGGACCATCGGCTCACCTCCTCCATCTTCCAGGTGCGTTCGCCTCTGCGCAGCGAGTCCGCGCTGGACGCCCTCAAGGCCGTCTTCAGACACCTCGAGGGCATGCGCGACCGGGGCGTCACCGAGGCGGAACTCGAGAAGGCCAAGGGCTTCCTGGTCGGCGGCTTCGCCGTGGAGTTGGAGACCCAGGCCGGCCTGGCCGACGCCCTGGTGACGCAGAAGATTCTCCGGCTCCCGGACGACTACTACGACTCGTATGCCGACAGGGTCGCGGGCGTCACGGCCGAGAGCGTGGGCAAGGCGGCGCAGACCTTCATCAGGCCCGAGGAAATGACGGTGGTGGTGGTCGGCGAGGCGGCCAAGCTCAAGGACGGCCTGGCCAAGTTCTCGGAGTTCCCCGTGATCGTCGTGGATCAGGACGGGAACTGATATTGTAATATTACGCCGTGGACGATGAACCGATCGAATCAGAGGAAGCGCGCGAATGGGCGCTCATGACGCCCGTCCAGCGATATCTGGAGAGCTGTCGGCTGTGGTCCACTTACGCTTTCCTTGGAGGTTCGCTTGATCCCGAGCCCGATTCACAAAGCCCTTTTGATCTTCCAGAATTGCAGCGCGCGGGAGACGGAAGGCCATCGCATAGACCTCATGACCCGCATGCGCGGGTGCGATGATTTCGCCGCGTTGTGGGAGAGACGCGCGAAGGTCCATCTTCCGGAGGTCGGGGAGGTGGGCGCGCTGTCTTTGCCGGACCTGGTGAAAGCCAAGAAGACTCAGCGCGAGAAGGACTGGCCCATGGTCCGTCGGCTGATCGAGGTCGACATCCTGCGGGCCCAGGACCAGGCGACGCAGAGGCAGCTCCGGTTCTGGTTCGAGGAGTGCCGGACGCCGTCGGAACTGATGCGCCTGGCCAAAGCATGGCCTGACCTGTGCCGATCCGTGTCGGCCCGACGCGGGCTCCTCACGCACGCCCTCTCCGGGGATGGGGCGGTCCTTGAGAACGGCCTGCGGGAAGAGGAGGCGTCGCAGATGGAGATGGACCGGCGCTACTGGAGCCCGTTGAGATCGGAGCTTGAGAAGTGGCGCCATGCCAGGGGTTAAAGTAATATATACTTTAGGCGTGCAATTTTAAATCATGATTAAGCGTCTTCTCGAATTGACGGGCAATTCGAGTTTTTTCCTCTTCGGCCCCAGGGGATCAGGAAAGACTCATTTGTTGAGAAGTCATTTCCCGCCCGCATCCGTGCTCTATTTGGACCTGCTGGATCCCGACACTTATCAAAGCCTAAGCCTGCGCCCCAAGAGCCTTCTGGAGCAGCTGCATGCCTTGCCCCGCGCGACTGAATGGGTCGTGATCGATGAGGTTCAGAAACTTCCCGTACTTTTGGACCTGGTGCACCAACAGATCGAACGGGGTCGCTTCAAGTTCGCCCTGACAGGTTCAAGCGCGCGCAAACTAAAGCGCGGCGGAGCCAATCTCCTGGCGGGACGGGCATTCGTGTACCATCTCTATGCGTTGAGCGCGCGCGAGTTGGGCCGTGATTTTTCGCTCTCCTCGGCGCTGCGCTGGGGAACGTTGCCCCGTCTATTTTCGTTGCAGAAAGATGAGGATAAACGCGATTATCTCCGCAGCTATGCCCACACCTATATCCAAGAAGAAATCGCCCAGGAACAAGTCGTGCGGCGACTTGACCCCTTCCGCCGGTTTCTGGCGGTCGCGGCGCAGATGAGCGGCCAGATCATCAATTTCGCCAAGATCGCCCGGGAGGCGGCAACGACGGTGCCGACCGTGCAATCCTATTTTCAAATCCTCGAGGACACGCTCGTCGGTTTCCTGCTCGACTCGTTCCACGAATCGGTCCGCAAAAGGCAACGGGAAAACCCGAAATTCTATTTCTTTGATATGGGAGTTCAGCGCGCGCTCGATCGCACGCTCTCCGTGGACCTCCCGGCCCGGACCTTCGCCTTCGGAGCCGCCTTCGAGAACTTCGTCATCAATGAAATCCAGCGTCTCCAATCCTATGAGAAGAAGGATTTCCGTTTCTCCTACCTGCGGACGAAGGACGGCGTCGAGGTGGACCTGATTATCGAACGTCCGGGACTCAGGCGCGCCCTTGTGGAAATCAAGTCCACCGAGCGCATCGGCCCCGAGGACATCCGCGCCTTGAGGCGATTGGCTCCCGACATCCCGAACAGCGAAGCCTTCTGCCTTTCCCTGGATCCCACGGCCAAGAGCGTGGACGGCGTCCGGTGTCTTCACTGGCAGCGGGGGCTTGAAGAGCTTGGCCTCTAGATAAACTCACCGTCATGAGCGGGCGCGGATGTTCTCCCATCGCCCTGTGCCGGCGGGCGCTCGGGCCCGCCCGACGGCGCGGGCGCCCCTGCTCGGTCGCGTCGGGAGCCGCCCTGGCCGCGGGGCTGGGGGTCTCGGTGATGCTGACTCTCTCCCGCGTCCCGGCCTCCGCCGATTTCCTCCTGCCCAGGCGGTCCTTCTACCCCTTCTTCGCCGCTTTCATGCGGGCCCGGCAGACGCCGGGCCTGCGCTTTGCGGTCTCCTGGCTTGCGCTGGTCCTGATCGTGGGCGCGGTCGGCCTCGTGCTCTGGCGGATTGCCGCGGTCCATCTGGAGGCGCATTCGGCCGCGGCGGCGCGGCGCAAAACCGGCTGGGTTCCCCTCGCGGCCCGCCTGGTCGGCTGCTTGCTTATCGCTGCCGCGGCCAGGGCTGCCCTGTCCGCTTGGTTGGACGTCCTTCAGAACGCCTGGTTCGCGCCTGAGAGTCTGAGCCCGGCCGAGCCGGTCCTGGCCCTCGCGCTCGCTTCCGGGACCGCGTTCCTGGCGGCGCGGGCCTGCCTGGCCATGGGAGGCCAGGTCCTCGCAGGCGCGGGCCGTTCTCCTTCCGCCGAAGGGGGCCTGGCCATGGGAGGCCAGGTCCTCGCAGGCGCGGGCCGTTCTCCTTCCGCCGAAGGGGGCCTGGCCCTGGTTGACGGCGGGTTTCCGGCGGTGTCCGGCGGCGGGTCCCGCGGTAGTTGGAAGGCAGCCGCTGTCTGGTGCCTCTCGGTCCTGCTCTGCTGGTTTGCGGCCGCGGCTGTCGCCGCGGGATATGGCGGCCGGCTCACCATGGCCCTGGCCGCCGGCATCCCGGCGGAGCCGTCCGGCCGATTGGCCGTGATCGTTTTGACCGATGACTACGAGGTGCGCGACGTCCCCCTGGGCGTTCCCGGCGTGGCGGACTACTCAGCCGAGAGCCTCGCCGAGCTGGAGAGGTTCGGGGCGAGGAGGTCGGTGCACCGGCTGGCCGCTCTTCGCCACGCCTGCGCGGGCCGGGCGCTCCTGGGGGACGCCGACGGCATGCGCAAGGCCGCGTTCGAGTCCCTCCAGGCCGGAGACCCCCTGGCCGGGCTCATCCTCCTGGGGAATCTGGCCCGCGCTCCTGTTTCGCCCGCAAACCTTGCGATGCTCGAGAGTCTCGCGGACGAAGATAGATGGCGGGCCGGGCCTCATGCCGCTGTCGCGCTTGCCGCGGCCTACGCCCGGTTCGACAAGCCTCAGAAGGCGGCTTACTGGCTCGGCCGCGCCTCGCAAGGGTCCTCCGCGATCCCGGCCGGGCTCCTGGCCTTGCCTGACGCGGATAGCCGCCCCGCCAAGGTCCGGGGACGGCTCATCGCGGGGGCAGGCCTGCGGGTGGCGCTCTACGCCCGCGATTCCGCCGTGCCCGCCGACCTCTCCCCCATGGCGCTGGCCGCGTCCGCGACGACGGACGGCAAGGGCCGCTTCGAGTTCGACGGCATCGGGCCAGGGGACTACTTCCTGACGGTGTCCTTCCCGGCGGTCAAGCCCGCCTCGGGCATCCGCGTGAGCGGCCATCGGGGCGACGTCCGGGTGGCCGGCAAGACCGTGACGCTCCCGCCCATCACACTGCGATGGTAGGACGCTCGCGATGAGGCCCATCCTGCAGGCTTCCGGGGTCACCAAACGGTTCACCGAATCGCGGGGCCTGATGCAGGTCCTGAGGCGTCCCTGGGAAAGCGGGGCCGGCATCCTTGCCGTGGACGACGTGAGCCTGGAACTCGGGGAGGGGGAGGTCTTCGCCCTCCTTGGGCCCAACGGGGCGGGCAAGTCCACGCTCATCAAGATGCTGTGCTCGCTCATCATCCCAGACAGCGGAACGATCCTGATCGACGGGCATGACGCCGCGGCCGACGCTTGCCGGACCAAGCCGCTGATCGGCCTCATGACGCCGGAGGAATCGAGGAACTGGCGGAACTCCTCGGGCTCTCGGACCTCGACCGCAGGTTCCAGGAATGCTCGACCGGGGCGAGGCAGAAGTTGGCCGTTGCGCGCTGTCTTCTCAACGAGCCTAGCCTGCTCTTCATGGACGAGCCCACGCGCAGCCTCGACCCGGGCGGCGCGTCGAGGCTGAGGCATCTGATCCGCTCGCGTCTCGCGGCGCAGCGCAAGACGGCGGTCTTGTTCTCTACACTTCCGCGAGGGTCCTGCTGTATCTGGCGCTGGGCGCGGCGTTCTTCGGGCTGGACTTGGGTCGCGCCGACATCCTCTCCTGCGGCCTCGTGCTGGCGCTGACCGTCGCGTCCTTCGCGGGGTTGGGCGCGATCTCGGCGGAATTCACCCTCTTGTTCAAGAGGGGGGACCCAGTCAGCGGCCTCGTGGGCGGCCTGTCGAGGTTCCTGGGCGGCGTGTATTTCCCGGTCGCGATCTTCCCGGGCTGGCTGCAGAAGGTCTCCTATCTTCTGCCCCTGACCCACTCCCTGGAGGCCATGCGCCTCGCCCTGCTCAAGGGCGCATCCGTGTCCGCCCTGCGGACCCATCTGGCGGTGCTGGCCTTGTTCGCGGTCGTCTTGACGGTCTCGGGATTGGCGTTCTTCAGGATGGCTCTGAGAAAGGCCCTGAAAGACGGGAGCCTGCCGCATATCTGACCGGCGGTACACGGCGGTACAAGGCACTTCAGAACTTCCCCGCCGCAAGATAGCCGGCGGCCTTGATCACGAGGGACAATAGTCCCCCATGCTCGGCGCCTCCAGGATTGGGAGGAGGCAGGCGAGGACGTGAAGCCTTACCTGCCCGTGTCTCTGCGACCCCCTTA
>JACQWX010000122.1 GCA_016209035.1 Elusimicrobiota bacterium
GACGGGGCGTCTCGCAGGCCGACTTGGGCATGCAGGAGGCCGAGAGCCGAGCGCCGCCTCTAGGCGAGCGCGTCCCCGACGGATAGAGGCCGGGACGCTTGCCCCCAGACGGGCCCGTCAAAAACTGGGTGAGGTCGAGAGTCGGGTTCCCTAAGCCGGAATCCGAGAGGAGCGCGGTCTTTCGGCCGGCCCTGATTGTCCAGGGAGGGGTTTCCTTTCCAGCGCGCGACGAGATTGTATATACTCCCTCATCCTGTCCAGGAGAGCCCTGAATGAGAGCGAAGATCCTTGAGACCACCCTGAGGGACGGCAGCTACGCCATCAATTTCCAGTTCACGGCCGCGGACACCGCTCTCATCGGCGCGGCCCTGGAGAAGGCGGGCTTCGAGCTCATCGAGCTCGGCCATGGCGTGGGCCTGCGCGCGAGCGCCTGTGGACACGGGGTCGCCGTCGAGACCGACGAGGCCTACCTCAAAGCCGCGGCGGACTCCATTAAGAAGGCGAAGTGGGGGATGTTCTGCATCCCGGGCATCGCCAGGATCGAGGATGTCGACATGGCGGCTCGGCACGGGATGGACTTCATCCGCATCGGCACCAACGTGACCGAGGTGGCCGCTTCGGAGAAGTTCATCGAGCGGGCCAAGAAGCACGGCATGTTCGTGTCGGCCAACTTCATGAAGTCCTACGCCATGGCGCCCAAGGAGTTCGGCCAGATGGCCAAGCTCACCCAGCGCTACGGCTCCGACGTTCTGTGCGTCGTGGACTCCGCGGGCGGCATGCTGGCCTCCGAGCTCAAGGCCTACTTCAAGGCCGTTCGCGAGGCCTGCGACATCCCCCTGGCCTTCCACGGCCACGATAATCTGGGCCTGGCCGTCTCGCACAGCCTCCTGGCCGTGGAGCTCGGGGCGGTCATCATCGATTCCTCCCTTCAGGGCATGGGCAGGAGCGCCGGCAACGCTCCCACGGAGATGCTCGTCAGCGCGCTCGAGCGCATGGGGATCGGGACCGGGTTGGACCTCATCGAGGTCATGGACATCGGCGAGAAATACATCCGGCCTCTCATCCGCAAGCAGGGCCGCGCCTCCCTGGATGTGGTGACGGGCTACGCCCAGTTCCATTCCAGCTACATGGGGACCATCCGCAAGTTCGCGACCCAGTACCGCGTGGACCCGCGGCGGCTCATCATCGGGGTCTGCGAGAAGGACAAGGTCAACGCCCCGGCCGAACTGGTGGAGGGGGTCGCCAAGAAGCTCGCCAGGAAGCAGGCCGAGGTATTCACCGCCCGCTACGCCTTTGACGAGTACGTCGGCCAGGAACAGCGGTAGGGCCGCGATGAGCCGTTCGGGGCGCCCGCCGGCGTTTCCTCCGCCGGGGCATACCCTTCAAGAGGCCCTGCTGTCCCATCTCGACCGCCGCCGGGACCGGCCCTTCCTCATCGACACGACGGCCGGCCGGACCTTTACCTATGGGGAGTTCCACGGGGCCGCCTGCGGGCTGGCCGGATCCCTGAGAGGGATGGGGCTCTCCCGCGGAGACCGCGTGGCCGCGGTCCTGAACAACTCCGCGGAGTTCGCGGCGCTCTACTTTGCCTGCCTCTATCTGGGGGTGACCGCGGTGCCGGTCAACCCGTGGCTCCATCCGAACGACGTCGCCTTCATCCTCGCCAACTGCGGGGCCAGCGCCCTGGCGCTGGGCCCGGCCACGGAGGCCCTTGTTCCCCTTGAGGTCATCGCCAGGCTGCGGGACCGCCTGCTTTGCCTGCCGGCTCCAGGGGAGACCGCTTCTCCGTCGGCCGCCACGGCCTGGTCGGCCGCGGCCCCGGGCGAGCCTCCCGCGGCTTGGACGCCGCTCGACGGCGTCGTCCAGGGCGACCTCTTCTCGATCACCTTCACTTCTGGGACCACGAGCCGGCCCAAGGGCGTGCCCCAGGCCGTCGGGAGCCTGCTGCCGTGCGCCGCGTCCTTCAACGACCTGTTGGGCTTCGGGCCGGACCACTGCTTCTACCATGTCCTGCCCATGTCCTACATGGCCGGCTTCCTCAACATGCTGCTGTGCCCCTTCCTCGCCGGCGCCTCCGTCGTCTTGAGCCGCGGGTTCGACGCCTGCATGGCCCTCGATTTCTGGAAGTCCCCCATGAGGCACGGGGCCGACTCCATGTGGCTGGTGCCGTCGATGTTGTCGGCGCTGCTGCGCGTGGACCGCGACGATGCGGGACGGGCGTACTGCCGCGAGCAGGTACGCGCCATCTGCGTGGGCACCGCCCCCCTTGCGGCCGCGGTCAAGAGGGAGTTCGAAGCGCGCTACGGCGCGACCCTCATGGAGAGCTACGGCCTCTCCGAGACCCTCTTCGTGTCCGGCAACTCCGGCACGTTCCCCCAACGGCCCGGCTCGGTGGGCAAGCTCCTGGCCGAGGTCGAGGTCAAGACCGTCGCCGACGATGGAAGGGACCTGCCTCCGGGCGCGGAGGGGGAGATCCTCATCAAGACGCCGTTCATGATGTCCGGCTACCTCGACTACGATACCTTGCGTCCCGGCGAGGCGCCCGCGGAGTGGTTCCCTTCGGGCGACATCGGCCGTCTCGACTCTGAGGGATATCTTTTCATCACCGGCCGCAAGAAGGACCTGATCATCCGCGGCGGGGTCAACATCAGTCCTCGCGCGGTGGAGGACGTCATCCTGGGGCATGAGGCCGTGGCTGGAGCGGCCGTGGTCGGCGCGCCGGACGAGCTCTACGGGGAGAGCGTGGCGGCTTTCGTCAAGCTCAAGCCCGGCCGCATGCTGGCCGAGGCGCTCCCGTCCCTCCAGGAGCTCTGCCGCCGGAGCCTGACCGCCTTGGCCGTGCCTGGCCGGTTCATCGAGCTTTCGGAGTTCCCGGTCAACGCGACCGGCAAGGTTCAGAAGCGGGACCTCAAGGCGAGGCTTTCTTCCCCGCGATCGTGAGGAAGCGTGGGTTGACCTTGAGCTCCGCCTCGACGACGCGGGCGACCTCGCCGGCCCGGATGGCCAGAACGCTCCCGCGGCCGACCTTGGCGCGCTTGAGGAGCCCCAGCTCCTCGATGCGGGCCTCGAAGATGGCGGTGTCTCCCAAGGCGTCGGGGTCTCTGAGGTCCCGCGACCGGTAGACCGCCCGCCGGGTCTCGCGCCGGCCGCGGAAGACGAAGGTCCCGGTGAAGACCCGGTCCCGCCGATAGGGGACCTCGTGCAAGCGCTCCAAGTAGTGGATCAAGGGCGGCCCCATGAGGTAGTTGAAGTTGCAGAAGAGGCCGTCGACCTTGAGGAACCTTTCCCAGAAGCTGCCTGGGCCGAAGCACTCCTCCGGGGCGTCCCGGGTCAGCTCCTCGGCCCGTCCTCCCAAGGCGGTCACGGAGAACAGGGGGTCGTGGGAGCGGCAGGCTCCAGGACGCCGGCGCACGTACTCTGGGAACATGCCGGTCTTGGCGGGAGTATGGTCGGGGTCGTAGTCCTCTCCGGCGCAGAAGGAGTAGGTGAAGGCGGGCGCGCAGAAGGTGCCGTGGGGTCCGAGGACGGCCAAGACGGCGCCGAGAACCGTCTCGAACACGTTCTCGGGGTCGAGCCCCCCGTCGGGAACGCCGAAGAAGCCCACGTTGCTCAGCGAGAAGACGGCATCCTCTTCCCTGACGCCGACGCCGCGCAGGCCGTCCTCGAGGTCTTTCTGTGTGTAGTCCGGCATCAGGCCATGGGGACGAGCTCGAAGAGCCACCAGATGGGGTACTCTGCCAGGAAGGCGTCCTCACGGTCCCGGACCGGGCCCTCATAGACGGGCTCTCGGATGTCTACCACGGCGAACCCCGCCTCGCGGAAGGCCTGTGCCGCGGTCTGGAGGTTGGGCGTGATGCCGAACCACTTGCGCCGGTATTCGTTGAGCACGGCCAGGGGCCGGGACGGGTCGCCGTAGCGCAGGCATAGGGAGAAGGAGCCGTGCGGCTCCAAGACACGGACTCGGCCGCCCTTTGCCAGCAGGGTCTTGAGCGTTCCGAGGAAAGAGGCGGCCGAGACCGGAGGCCTTCCGGTATGAGAGCCTCCCTTCAACGTCGAAGGGGGCTGGTAAGGTATGAAATAGAAGAGCAACACGTCGGAAAGGTAGATGAGGTCGAAGGGACCTCCACCAAGCCTCTTGAGTGATTCGAGATCGGACAAATCAAAGACCTCGAAACGCAAACCCTCCGCCCGGAAAGCGTTCCGGGCGGTAGAGACATGCTCCGGGTTTTGGTCCAGCCCCAGGACCTCGGCGCCGAAGCTCGCGAAGAGGTGCGAGTAGTATCCCGCTCCGCACCCCACATCCAGCACCTTCTTGCCGGCCAAGGCCCATTTCGGGACATCGCGCTTGAGGAACTCCTCCTGCACCTTGCGGTACGCGTTGTCCCGGACGGTCTTAAGGCCTTCCTCGAACTTCTGGGCCACCCACCACTGCTCCGGGTCCTTGTGCTGGCGCATCAAGAGCTCAAAGCCCATCTGCTGATGGAAGTTGCCCAGATGCTCCGGGTCCAGGAGGCGGGTCTTGAGCGCGAAGCGCTTGCGGTAGGCGGCCTCGTCGTCGATGAGGATGAACCTTTCCTGGAGCGCGGTCGCCACTGCTTCCGCGCCGGTCACGCGCGCTTCGGGTCGCGGGGAGAGTTCGAGGCCGGTGGCATCGGCGACCGTGCAGTCGCGGCAGCCGAAGAAGGTGCGGTCCTCTACCCAGACTTCGTCGAAGCCTTTCAGGGCTTCGACGAAGTCTGGGCCGTGGCCGTCTGCCGTTCTTCTGATTCCTTCGAGCACTGAGGCCGACGCCGCCACGTGCGTCCGCGTCATGGGATTGGACGCGATCCACTCGCCGGAGGGGCCGAGCAGGAACAGCAGGTCGGGGGCGGCCTTGAGCGTCACGCGGGCTTTACCGCGACCAGCTCCGAAACGATCTCGGCCAGGCCGCCGATGGTGGAGAAGCGGCGCTCCTGGTAGTGCCGGTCGCTGAAGCGGATGGAGAAGGCGCCTTCGACGTCCGCGATGAGCGAGACCACGCCCAGCGAGTCGATGAGCCCCGCCGCGAAGTAGTCGGTCTGGATCTTCTCTTCGAGGGTCGAACCGGCCACTTGGCCCTTGCGCTCGAACCAGGCGACAAGCCAGGGACGGACATCGGGGGGCGTCACGGCCGTCCCTCGATGGCCAGGCAGCGCGCCGGGGCGCCGTCCGCGCGGAGGATGTTGAGCGGCATGACCACGAACTCAAATTCGGAGGCCCGGAGACGGTCGAGGTTGTTCATGTATTCGACGAGGAATATCCCGTGCTGGAAGAGGGCCTTGTGGTTGCGGCTGTCCTGGGGCGTCTTCCAGCCGTGGGCGTGGCAGTCCACGTTGGCCGTGTCCATGCCGAGCAGGCGCACGCCCTGCCGGCCGAGCCAATGGCAGGCCTCGACCGAGGGGTAGGGCGCGTCGGTGAAATAGGACATCCTGCCCCAGCGCTTCGACCAGCCGTAGCGGATGAGCATCCGGGGCAGGACCCGGCGCCCCTTGAGCGCGGCCTTGAAATCAACGAGTCCGTACTCCTTACGGGGGGCCGCGGGCATGAAGTCGACGAGGCCGGCGCGGCCGGTCATGAGATCGAGAGGGGCGGTGTCGATGGTGCGGCCGCCCGGCACCATGTGCCGGGGGGCGTCCATGTGCGTGCCGGAATGGGTCCCCATCACGATGCGGCGGGTCTCGCGATCCTCGATGCCGTGCCGTCCGAGTTGGGTCACCTCCACGAGAGGGTGCCAGTGGCTGGGGAAGGTGGGCATGCCGTCGTGGATGGGGAGGGAGAGATCTACCCAGCGAGGAAAGCGGAGCTTTCCTCGCTGGCCGTTCGTTCTCTTAGGCATGGGCCTTCCTTCTTTGAACTGTCTGGGATCCTTCGGCCGCCTCCTGTCCGGGAGAGTCCAGGAACTCGACCAGCCCGGCCTCCTTGAACTTCCGCGCGTACTCGTACGCGCGGTCGAAGGGGATGCCGAGCTTCTCCGCGATGTCCAGGACCGAAAGGTCGCCTTCGAAGGCTAGCGAGATCCGTTCCACCGTGTCGTCCGCATTGAGGTCCTCGTAGAGCCCGTAGCGGCTCAGGAAGAGGTTCCCTTTGTACTTCCTCTTGGGGTAGACGTTCCGCTCCAGGAGCCCGATGAGCTCCCAGAGCACGTCCAGGGACTCCTTCATGCATCGCGGGCTGATGATGGAGGGGTTGTCGTCCGAGGTGTGGTACTCAGGGTAGGGCCAGCGCGTCAGGGACACGGTCGGGATGTCGATGCCTGGGCCGTCGAAGTTGATCTCGTCGTTGCACACCACCTTGCGGAAGGCCCCGGTGCCGTAGACCGGAACGGTCTTGGCCAGGGCGTGCTCGGCCAGGCGGTCGATCTGGCGGGCGCCGTTCTTGGAGCGCTGCAGCTTGAGGTGGTTCTTGTTGCCGAGGGCCTCAAGGAAGACCCCGTGCTTGAAGAGGCTGATGAGCTCGCGGTTCTTGAAGAGGTAGCAGAGGGAGCCGATGTTCTCAGGGCACAGGACGAGGCGGTAGGTCAGACGTCGCGCCTTGAGCTTGGAGAGCCGCTTCATGAGGGCGACCCCGGCGGCCACGCCCGAAAGCCCGTCGTTGGCCTGGCCCGGATGGTCGAGGTGGGCGGCCAGGATGACGCTGTCCTCGCTCGTGCCCTTGAGCACGCTTTCGCCGACTTTCACGAAGTCGTCCGTCAGGTCGGCGTCGATGCGGACGGTGTAGGCGCCTGGCGTGAGCGTCTTGTAGGAGTTGTAGGGCAGGCAGAACGCCCAGTCCGGCTTGTAGTACTTGTAGGCGAACGGGATGGCGTCCGGCCGGTCCGCGTCGAAATGGAGATGCTGCCTCAGCTTGGCGAGGCTGAGCTTCCCTGAGAACGGCGTCGAATACGCGGCCAGGCGCAGGGGATGGTCCTTGAAATCGCAGATGACCCGCTCGCCCTTCTTGACCCAGGCTTCCCGCACGGTCCATCTCTTGGGAGCCACCCAGGACCACACCTCGGCGCCGGAGGGGATCTTGTGGACGGTGAGAGGGATGATCTTCCCGAGGAACTCCAAGGACTCGTCGTACTCAGGCGAGGCCAGGGCCCTGTTCTTGTGGGAGAGGGCGTGGAGGATGCGCATCATGAGGGCCGTTGCCTCGTCCTTCGGCGGCTCGCCGCCCGGACAAGCCAAGTCGAAGCTCGGCGGGAAATCAAAACGGCATGGTTTGTTCATTATTTGAACATTTTATCACTGGCGTCAGGCGTTGCGCAACTTGCGCATTGTCTGACACGATCAACGCTTACGCTGAGAGTAGCGAGGCGACTTCGCGGCCGAACCGCCTCCAGCCCACGGCCGTGCCCTGGGAGCGTTCCTGGTCGGCGTCGCCTGCGTAGACGACGAACCCTCTCTCCGGCGGTTGGCCGGCCAGCTTGCTCCAGAAGCCGATTCCCTTGAAGTAGTCCGCCGCGATGGTCTCGCCAGCTTTGAACTCGACGGGAGTCAGGCGCGACCCGCTTTCGACGATGCAATCCACTTCGTTGCCGGTATGGTCGCGCCAGAAGCAGAGGTTCTCCCGCCGTCCCTGGTTGAAGCGAGCTTTCAACAGTTCGCCGAGAGCCCAGGTCTCGAAGATATGGCCGCGGTTCGGGTGAAGGGCCAGATCGGATGGTCGTTCGATGCCCAATAGGTGACAGAGGAGGCCCGTATCGAGGAAGTAGATCTTCGGGCTCTTGACCAAGCGTTTGTTGAAGTTGCGGTGATGGGGCCTGAGCAGGAAGACGACATAGCACGCCGTCAAGACCGAGATCCAGGCTTTGGCGGTGTTGTGGGTTATCCCGCAGTCGTTGCCCAATGAGGAGAGATTGAGAATCTGGCCAGAACGGGCGGCGCACATCTTGACGAACCGTTGGAATCGGTCCAGGTCCGCGACCTGGATGATCCTTCTCGCGTCCCGTTCGACATAGGTGCTCACGTAGTCTCCGTACCAACTCGGGGGCTCAAGCCGCTTGCTGTGAACGCGGGGATAGAACCCCGCGAACAGCATCTCTTCAAGCGTGGCCGGAACGGCTCCCCCTGCTTCCAGTTCGCTCAGCGAGAGGGGGAGCAGATTCAGCAGGGCCACGCGGCCGGCCAGAGTCTGCGACACGCTTTCCAGCAGCATGAGGTTGTTGGACCCGGTGAGAATGAACTGTCCTTCCTCATCCCTCTCATCGACGAGGGTCTGCATGTCCGACAGGAGCGCGGGGACGCGCTGAATCTCGTCGATGATGAACCTCCTCTTCCCCGCCAGGAATCGCTTCGGGTCTTCAGCGGCCATTTCCCGGTGCTGCGTTTCTTCCAGGGAGACATAGCCGTAGTCCGGGAACACGCTCTTGACCAGGGTGGTCTTGCCGGATTGGCGGGGGCCGGTCAAGGCAACGACCGGATTGCGTATGGCCGATTCAGCGAGTTTGTTCGCCAGGGTCCTGGGAATCATGGAGCTACTATACAAATTGTAAATCGAATTCGCAATTTGTATAACGCAATAGGAATGCGTTATGTTTTAATCAGAAATTCACTTGCCTGAGTCCTGGCGCAGGTACTCCCGGAGGAACTCCAGTCCTCCGTCTAAGTCGCTGAACCTGCCTTCGATCTGCGCTTCGTAGCAGGCGTCGAGGATCCTCTTGAACCGGGGGCCCGGCTTCAAGCCCAGTTCCAGGAGGTGCCTGCCCATGACGATGGGCACGGGCCGGGCTCGTTCGACGTCGAGCGAGCGCGCCATCTCCAGGAGCCAGTCGCCCGCCGGGAAGCCGGACCCATCCTCATGATGGGTGCCCCTGTCAGCGGGACGGGTGCCCCCCTCGAGGCCCGGACGGCCGTACCGGTCGGCGCGGGCCACGCGCACCAGGCGGTCGATCCGGACGACCTTGCGCGCCAAGCGCCTGACGGCGGCGTCTCCGGCCGAGGCCTTGAAGAGCTCATCGGGCCTCATGTGCGAGCCCACCAGCGGCGTCACGGCCGAGATGAGGTCCTCCTGGTTGGTCAGGCGTTCCAGGAAACTGCGGGCCGGGGCGGTGCCCGCGTCCTCGTGTTCCCAGGAGCGGATGCGGCCGTCCTCGAAGCGCGTGGTGAGGGGCTTGCCGAAGTCGTGGCAGAGCACGGCGAAGCCCACCACGAGGTCCTCCCAGTCGTCGCCCACGCGCTCGGCCGCGAACGCGTCCATGCAGTGGAGCGTGTGCGTCCAGACGTCGCCCTCCGGGTGCCACTGGGGCTCCTGCTCGCATCCTACGAGGGCCTCCAGCTCCGGGTAGTGCCGGATCCAGCCCGAGTCCTTGAGGAATTTGAGCCCCATGGAGGGCCGCGCGCCGCGCAGGATGAGCTTGCGCCATTCCTCGAAGACACGCTCGGCAGCGAGCCCCTCGGGCTCGATGGAGCGGCAGAGCTCCACGGTCTCGGGCGCGGCCGCGAGCTCGAAGCGCGCGGCGAACTGCATGCCCCGCAGGACCCGCAGGGGGTCTTCCCGGAACTTCTCCGAGACGTGCCGGAGCACGCCGGCCCGGAGGTCATCCGCCCCGCCGTGCGGGTCGAACGTCTCGCCGGTCAGCGGGTCCAAGGCCATGGAGTTGACCGTGAAGTCCCGCCGGGAGGACGCCTCCGACACGCTCAAGGAAGGGTCCGAGAGCACGTCGAAGCCCTTGTGCCCGAGCCCGGATTTGGATTCCTTGCGAGGGATGGAGACGTCCATGTTGACGCTCAAGACCTTGATCACGCCGAAGGCCTGGCCCACGAGGCTGATCTCGAAGAGGGACTTGAGGAGATCAAAGAGCCGGGCGGGCTCGAGCCCGTAGACCTCGACGTCGAGGTCCTTGGTCGGCAGGCCCAGGAGGGCGTCTCTCACGCTCCCTCCGACCACCAGGGCCCGGCCTTCGTTGTCCTTGACCAGGCGGCAGACCTTGGCGAGGGCGCGGGCTAGGGCTTGGTCCGGGATTCGCAGTTCCATGGCTATGCGTGGCTCACTTGAGCGCGAGGTAGCGGTCGATCGCGGATTTCCAGGGCAGGACATCGACGCCTGAATCGAGCCTGCGCGCGCCTGCGTCCTGAAGAGAGACGATCATCAAGGGGACTGCCGGGAAGCGCTTGCGAAACGCCGCCAGCGTGGCGGCGGGCAAGGGATCGCGGCCGGCCTTGCATTTCAGCGCGAGGATGGGCATTCCTGCGCGCAGGACCAGGAGGTCGATCTCGTGCGGCCCCTCGCGCCAGAAGCCGAAATCTAAGGAAGACAAATAACATTTATGCTGACATGCCCAGGTAGTTCCGCCACGCCTTGGGCCAGGAATCGTCGGTCCAGCCGTAGGCCCGGGAGAACCGCTCGGCAGCGGCGAGCCGCCCAGGGTCGTCGAGCCAGGCTTGGGGTGCGGCCTTGAAGGCCGAGAGCTCCTTGAAGAGGGTGTCCGTCGCGCGGTGGACGAGGCCCCAGCGCTCGAGCTCCCCGACCAGCCCTCGGGCGTTCTCGCGTTCGCGGTTGTAGTAGTCCTTGGGCCAGAAGGCCATGGTCGGGATGCCGGCTGCGAGGCACTCGAGGATGCCGGTGCCGACCTGGTCCCAAAGGACGATGCGGCATTGATCCACCAGTTCGGGGGTCAAGCCCTTGTCCTGGTGGCCGGTGCAGGTGTAGGATGCCCCGCCCAGGCGCTCCAGCTCGGAGAAGGTCTTGGAGAGGATGCCGATGGTATCGAGGTTGTAGGGTTTGTGGAGGATGCGCGCCCCCCGGCTGGAGGCAAGGCCTACGAGGCCGGTCATCATGGCGCGCACCTCGCGGATGCTGTCGATGGAGCAGATGGCGCCGCCGCGCGGAGCGGGCGGGAACCTGTAGATCTTATTCGTGAACCACAGGAAGTCGTAGGTCTTGTCTTGGGCGAAGTCCTTGGCTAGGGATTTGCGCCAGAAGCGCCTGCGGCTGCTCAGCCAGGGGCTCGGCAGGGGCGTCAGCGCCGTACTGCGGCAGGCTTCGCCGTCCGGCCGGGCGTCCCAGCCCCAGGTCACGAAGGCATCGAAGAAGGGATACATCAGCTCGTTGGCCCAGGTATGGTCGTCCATGTAGGAGTGGTGCCCGCCGTACTGGACGCCCACGACCGCCATCCCTAAGGCTTTGGCCGCGGCCATCATGAAGGTGGGCTCGGGCGTGCCGGTCTCGGCAAGGAGCAGGGGCGCCGGAGCGAAGGGCCGCAGTACCTCGGAGCATCGCCGGACGTTCTCAGGAGAGGCCTCGAGCAGGTCCGTGGGCAGGACCTCGGCGAGGAAATCCGCCAGGCCAGCCGCGGCCTTGGCCGCGACGACCGGGTCGGAGAGCCCGAGGGCCCCGAGGAAGCTCTGGACCGCGGCCGCGCGCCCGAGCAGGGAATCCCGCACGGCCCGCCTTAAGGCCGGGGCGGCCGGCGCATTGACCAGGGTCACGCGGTTCCGGACGTTCACCAGGGCGCCGGCGTAGAAGCCGGCGGTCTTCAGCGAATCAGTGAGGTAGGCCAAGGCGTGGGCCGGGATCGGCCTTTTCTCGGAGAGCCTCAAGCCGGACACGGCCTTCCAGCCCAGGGCGGCGAGCTTACGCCCGATCCGCTGGACAATCGTCGATCCGAGAAGGTTGTTGTAGTTGACGGCCTTGCGGCCTTTCGGACGCTCCGGGTCCGAGAGGGGCGCGGCCGGGGCCTGGAGGGGCAGGGAGAGGGTCTGGGCGTGCCTCGCCAACACGGCCTGGTTGAAGGCGAGCGAGGATTGGGCTTTGGCCCGGAACTCGACCATGTCGTTCGGAACGCCGGCGAAGACCCGAAGGACCGCGAGGGGGCTTTCGGCATGGGCTTGGGCCAGCCGGTGCAGGCGGACCAGCCGGTCCAGGTAGAAATGGACCGGGGACACGATGCCTTCCCGCGCCGCGACCTCGGCCGCGGGCTTCGGGAGGCCGAGCCGCCGGCGCATCTCCTCGGCCGCGGCGTCAACCAGCTCGACATACAGCCGGGAGTAGAGCGGCGACATGGCGCGCACTTCTTCCTGGGAGAGCTTCAAGCCCTCGTGGTCCTCGTCCGGGAACATGAAGACGGCCCGCGAGCCGTCCAGGGAGGGATGATGCCCCGCCGATACCAGCGTCACGGTTCCCGTGGGACACGGGCTGGTATCGGCGGAATCCGTTTTCATCAAGGATTCCTTCTCTTGCCGTCCGTCGTCGTTCTTAGGCTCTCCGCCAACGCCGCCACGTCGCGGCCGAGCCTCACGAGCTGTTGGAACTCGTCCGGCGTGGCGCTTAAGGAGTGGTCGCGGATCACCTTGGAGGTCTTGTTCAGGGTGAAGTGCTTCTCCACGAGCTTGGCCCCGCGGGAGAGGGCCAGGAGGCAGCCTTCCAGGCCCATCAAATGGTCGGAATACCCGAAGAAGCGGTCGAAACGCTCCGGGAAGCCTTTGAGGTCCTCGTGGCGGGCCGGGTACTTGGAGACGCAGTAGAGGTACCGGACATTGGGCTTCGAGAAGGGGAAGCCCTTCCCCTCGCGCATGCCTAGCGAGACGAAGGTCTCCCGGCCGTCCCTGATGATGGTCCGGCACAGGTCCGGGTATTCCTTCACGGTCCGGGAGGCGATCTTGTAGCGGTCCATGCCGACTCTCTTCACCAGCTCCCAGGCCTCGGGCACGATGATGGAGGCCATGAACTCGACCCCGAACCGGGCGCACCAGCGCTTGAGGGTCCGCAGGCGGTCTTCGTCGAGGAAGTTGATGTCGTCCTTGGCCCAGCGCCAGCCGACCTGGAACTTGGCGATGTCGGCGCCGGCCCAGGCCGCCTGCCGGATGAGCTCGTAGTTCATGTCGAAGTCGCCGTCCGCGTTCATGCCGATCTCTGCGACGAAGAGCGGCTTTATGATCTCGTTTTTCATTAGGGCTATCCTTAACGTTCCCATGGTTGCCTTGCTGTCAGAAGATGGCGATTCCCGCCTTTCGGAAATGGTCGTCGAAGGCAAAGATGGCGTCCAGGCGGTGCTTGCGAATCAGGTGGATACTGGAAGCGTCCACGAAGCTCAACGGCAGGTCATGATGCTTCTCCAGCACGTGGAGGGACCCCAGTTCATCCTGCCTGCCCAGCGCCAGACACGAGAGGTAGGAGCCCTCCTTCCAGATTCCATTTCCAAATTCGGCGGCCTGCCGCGCCCCTGCCTTGATGGCCAGCCATGTTAGCGTCTCATAGGCCACGGCGTTCGAAGTGAAGGCCGGGATGCGTTCCCGGAGGAGCCTGGAACGTTTAAGGTCCGCCTCCCGGTGGTGGGCGTCTTCCGGGTCGGCCAGAGCGATGAAGGCGGAGGTGTCGACAAAGACCTTCACACCGAGTATATGGTCCGGTCGTGTTCGTTGACGCGCCCACGGCGGCCTGTCTTCTTGAGCTTCCAGCCGTTGCCGATGCGGAAGAAGAAATCCCGCTCCCAGCCGCCCTGCTTTCGTGCGTGGAACGATGCGATGAAGTGATCCGCCAGAGATCGGATAAGTTCCGCCAAGTTGCGCCCCTCCTCCACGGCGATGTGCTTGAGCATTCTGTATTGGGTCGGCTCAAAACCGATATTCGTGTACACCAGGGATTTCATAGTACAAGTGTACATCCGTACAACATATCTGTCAAGAGGCTCTGCGAGTTGTGCGGGGCTCGACGCGATGCTCCGCGCCCATCCCGAAGAACCGTCTGATTTCGCCGACCGCGAACGCCATGGCTTTCCTCTGCGAGTCCACGGTCAAACCGGCGATGTGGGGTGAAACGATCAGGTTCGCGTGGCCGCGGGCGTAGCGGACCAGCGGGTTCTTGGAGACGTCCGAGTCCTGCTCGCCCTGGATGACGTCCACGGCCGCGGCCGCGAGCCTCCCGGACTTAAGCGCACTGATGAGGTCCCTTCCCACGACCATGCCGCCACGGGAGGTGTTGAGGAAATGGGAGCCTCGCTTCATCGCGGCGAAGGCTCTCCGGTCGAACATCCCGGCCGTGGTCTCGTTGTACGGGGCATGGAGGCAGACGATGTCGGCCCCAGCGAGGGCTTTGCGGAAGGTGCGGGCCTGACGGACCGCGCTTCCTCGGATTCGGACGAACGGGTCATAGGCCGTGACCTCTGCGCCGAAGGCCCGAAGGTAGCGGCTCATCTTCCTGCCGATGCGGCCGTAGCCGATGAGCGAGACCCGCTTGCCGCTGAGCTCGATGCCGCGGAACCGGTCTTCGGACTCGCGCCAGACGCCGCGGGCCGCGGCGACCGAGGCCGGCAGGAGCTTGCGGATCATGGCCAGGAGCAGGCAGAAGCTGAACTCGGCGGAAGCGTGAATCTCCTTGAGGAGCTGCGGCCGGCTGAGGAGCCCCACGACCTTGATGTTCCTCCGGGCGCAGTACGCCTTGTCGATGTGGTCCGTGCCCGTGGAGGGCGTGACGATGAGCCGGAGCTTCTTCGCGCCGTTTAAGACCCTGCGGTCGATGCGGAAGGGGGTGCCTGGGTTGGGGATGAAGGCCTGGGCATGCGCCAGCGTCCGGGCGAGCCGGGCGAGAGGCTGGTTGTAGGCCTCGGCCAGCTCGAAATCCCGGCGCATCCGGCGCCTTGTCTCGGGCATGAAATGGAGCGGGGCGGCGCACGCTACCCGCGGCCGAGAACAACGCCTCATGGGACTAGTACCCCCGGCGATGAATTCGCAGCGGGTTTTTCAGCATGATGCAGTGACGGCATGAACCGATCCGAATTTCTTCTGGAACTTGGCGACGGTGTAGGTCCACTCAATGGGCCTCGGGTCCTTGTTTCGTTCCGCCA
>JACQWX010000132.1 GCA_016209035.1 Elusimicrobiota bacterium
GACGGGGCGTCTCGCAGGCCGACTTGGGCATGCAGGAGGCCGAGAGCCGAGCGCCGCCTCTAGGCGAGCGCGTCCCCGACGGATAGAGGCCGGGACGCTTGCCCCCAGACGGGCCCGTCAAAAACTGGGTGAGGTCGAGAAACTGGCGTCAGGCATTGCGCAACTTGCGCAATGCCTGACGCCACCAGGCTACTTCTTGCTCTTGTGGAACTCGGCGAGTTTGCTCCCCGTGAGGATGTCGTCGATGATCCCGTAGGCCTTCGCCTCTTCCGACGACATGTAGTAGTTGCGCTCTATGTCCTTGTGGATCTTATCGAGGGATTGGCCCGTGTGCTTGGCCATGATCTCCTCGAGCACCTTGCGGACGTGCTCCATCTCCTTGGCCTCCACCACGACGTCGGTCGCCTGGCCGGAGATGCCGCCCACGATGGGCTGGTGGATCATGATGCGCGACTGCGGCAGGGCGAAGCGCTTGCCCTTGCTCCCGGCCGCGAGGATGACGGCCCCGAAGGACATGGCCATGCCCATGCAGATGGTCGTGATGGGCGACCTGAGGTACTGCATCGTGTCGTAGACGGCCAGGCCCGCGGACACCATGCCGCCGGGCGAGTTGATGTAGAGGTTGATCTCCTTGGCGTTGTCGTCCGCCTCCAGGTAGAGGAGCTGGGCGATGAGAATGTTGGCGGAATCCGTGGTGAACTCGCCCTCGTAGCCGCCCACGAAGATGATGCGGTCTTTGAGGAGCCTTGAATAGATGTCGTAGCCGACCACGCTTCCTTGGTTCGACCGTTCGATGACCTGGGGGATGACGTTCATGGCGTGATTATATCAAATGGGGCGAACGACAGGGCCCAGCCGAACCCGAGCCTGCAGCCCCACTCGGGAGAATCGCTGGCGAGCCCCTTGGTGAGGGCCCCGTAGACCAGGCTCGTCGGCCAAGGCCCCTGCCACACCGCGCCCGCCCTCATGACCGCCTGGGGATCGAAGATACGCCGGCCGCTGGCGCCCTCGACCTCGAAGACGGCCGCGAGCCCCGGGCCGACCAGGACGGAAGCGGCCAAGCCGCCGGTGAGGACGTCCACCTGGTCGACCTCGTGCAGAGGGTCGCCCATGACGACCAGGCCGAGGTTCCCGTCGAGTTGGACCCGCCCCACGGTCTTCGAGAGGATCAAGTCCGCCATGACGTCGGTCTGGTCCGTGCCCAGCCCGGTCTCCTCGGAGGTGTTGGGCAGCTTCACGGCCCACCGAAAGCCCAGGGCCGGCCGCAGGCCCTTCTCCCTCAAAGCCGTCCACTTGGTGCCGAGCACGATGTCGCCGCCGTCGTTGCGCTTCGCCCCGTCGTCGCCGCGCGCCCAGACCTGGGCGGGGGCCCCGACCTGGATCTCAACGTCGTCGGCGGGGCTCGCCCGCACGCTCAGGACCGGCGCCCTCATGAGCCAGCCCTTGGGATGGCGGTACCTCACGAACGGCGTGCGGAGGGCCTCCCCGTAGGTCTCGAGCACCGCGATGCCGCGGGAGGGGCAGGTCACCCGCTGGGTCTCGAGCGGCAGGTTGAAGTAGGCCAAGGCGCCCTCTCCCCACCGACAGCCGCCCTCGACCCGCGAGGCGCCGGTTCCTCCCTCCGCCGAGGCCGCCGCGGTGACGTCGGCAGCCGCGCAGACGAGCAGAACCACGGCGCATCGGAGCGCGGGACGTCCCAAACCTACGACTCTTGGATGTTTGGGACGTCCCGAACCTGCGCCGTGTGGGAGTTCGGGACGCGGCAGGAGACGGGACATAGGTCCGCATTATGACACATTTTCGGAGCCCCCCTCAGAGCATATGGCGGCGGATTCCGTCGGTCTTGCGGCCGGAAGGATAAATTGGTTTAATGCCTCGCCGGTGATACCATCTCCATGGCGAGGTAGCTCAGTGGTAGAGCACTGGTCTGAAAAACCAGGTGTCGTCAGTTCGATCCTGACCCTCGCCATGCCGATCTAGCCTTAAACCACGCCCCCAATCGAAGGGCCCCGGCGAGCCGGGGCCCTTCGATTCTCGGCGGTCCGTCGCTATTCGACCAGCTTGGCGCCGTCGACCATCCCGTAGCCTTCCTGCTCCTTCGTCAGGCCGATGGACTTGGACGCCTTCTTGAGCGCGGCCATGACGCCGTCCGAGCCGCCGATGCCGCGAGCGCCCTGAGCGATGGCCAGGGCTGCGAGACCGGTCACGTGGGGAGCCGCCATGGAGGTGCCAGAGAGGCTCACCGTGTTGTTGTTCGGCCAGGTCGAAACGATGAAGTGGCCCGGGGCGATGAAGTCGACCTCGGGGCCGCGGCTGGAGAAGTCCGCGAGCTTGTCGTCGGAGTCGGAGGCCGCCACGCAGATCGTCTCCTCGTAGGCTCCGGGATACCCGACCGCGCCGCCGGAGTTCCCGGCGGCCGCGACCACGACCATGCCGCGCCCGGCCGCGTATTGGACGGCCCGGTGCATGAGGTCGCTCGGGAAGGCGGCGCCGAGGCTCATGTTGGCGACCTGCATGTCGTTGTTGACGGCCCAGACGATGCCGCGGACGATGTCGCTTAAGCTCCCGCTGCCGTCCGCGTCGAGGACCTTGACCCCGTAGAGCTTGGCCTTGGGCGCCACGCCGACCACGCCCTTGCCGTCCCGCTTGGCCGCGATGGTGCCGGACACATGGGTGCCGTGCCCGTTGTCGTCGGCCCAGGCGCCGTCGATCTCGCTCTTGGTGATGGCGTTGTAGCCGCCCACGACCTGGCCGTTCAAGTCGGGATGATCCGCCTTGATGCCCGTGTCGATGACCGCGACCTTGACGCCCCTGCCCTCGGTCACGTCCCACGCCGCGTGCGCGCGGACCCTCCTGACGCCCCAGGGGATCTCGCCCTTGACCGCGGCGACCGGCGTGAACTTGGGGAGCGCCCCCATCACAGCAGCCATATTAGGGAAAGGAGTCGCCTGGAAGGAGGCCGGCGCGGACTCGATCCACTTCACCCGGAAGTCCTCCTCGACGATCATGTCGTCGTCGATCCCGCCCGCGGCGAGGTCGGCGTTGGCGCCGAAGATGTCCATGCGGAAGCTCGACCGCGCCGGCTGGGCCTTCTTCAGAGAGACCCCTTCGGGCGCCTCGACCAGGAAGGCCTCGAACTCGTCGTTCGTGGCGCCGTTGGTCTTGATCGTTTCCAGCGTCTTGGCGCCGAGAGCCTGCAGTTTCTGGGCCCGGGCCGCGGGGCTCACCCCGGCCTTGAAGCCCACGAGGTACCGCTTCATGGCGGCCTCTGCGTCCAACGCCGCTCCCATCATGATGACGAGCGCTGCAGCGATCAGCCTCATACCATTACCCCCGGTCTCAGAGTGGGTCCCGACCGCACGAACCGGACTCTCGCGGCAGGTTTGGGTCTCTGAGCCTTTCCGTAGTACCATTGCACCCACAGTATGTCCAATGGTCCTACCTTGCACATGGGTCCCAGGGCCCATCTTTTTCCAGGTCCTTGGGCCTAGGGCCGCCTGGGCCTTTCGGCCCATTCCCGGAGCCCCTCCGACGAGAACCGCCCGCCGGGCGCCTGCGGCGCGGTTAATAAATTTGCCATTGACGAATTTTATTTCGGGGGCTATACTGAGGATGAACAAGGGGCTGGGCGCAACGGAAGGCGGCTACCATGAGAAAAGGACCATCGAAGAGATCCGAGCGCAGGACATCGCAGCCGGGAGACGATCGACCACTCGAGTTCGAGCGCGGCTGGCACGAGCTGGAAGCCCGTCACGATCGGATGAGAAGCGACATGATGAGCCTGGCGGCTCAACTAGGGATATCGACGCGGATGCGCTAGGCCCCGCCTGGGCTTATATCTCCCCACGCTGACCTTAAGGCAGTCGGGTTCCGCTTCCCCCTTCTTCCTCCGCAAGCGCAGGTGCTTCTCCTTGACGAAATGGACGAAGCTCTCGATCAGCGCGGAAACGGCCTGCAGCGCCCCCGGATCCCACCGCCTCTCCCGCAGGCCCTGCAGGAGGAGATGGGGGTCGACATGGGAGACATCCTTCCAGATGGACATCTCCTTGAGGATGCCCTCGAGCTCCTCGAGCTTCTCGGGTGAATGCGTCTTGGTGGGAAACTTGCACTCCTCCTTCTCGGAGATGACCGCCTCGCCGGCGGTCCCCGAGACCGCCGACACCCCCAGCTCCGAGGCGAACTCGAGGAGGGCATCCCGGACCTCCGCCTCCTCCCGATCGAGGTCCTTGAGCTCTTCCTTCAGCTTCTTCTTCTTCTCCTCCAGCGCCGCGAGCTCGTCCACCAGCCGGACCCCGCCGTCCTTGAGGCGCGCCTCGTGGGTCAGGGTCTTGACCTTCTCTCCATGGGCCCAACGCGGGCACACGTCCCGATACTCGCACCAGTCGCACAGGTGGCTGAAGCGCGGCTCCCAGACGCGGTCGCGCTTGACGTCCTTGATGCAGGACGCCAGGAACTCCAAGGTCTTGCCCGTCCGATCTGCCGACGGGTCCCGGGACGGCCGCAGGGTCCGGCCGAACCGCAGGAAGTGCAGGAAGACCCCGACCCTCTTGACGCCGGGATACCGGGCGCGCACCAGCAGGTCGTAGACGTCGAACTGGGACAACCCGTCGACCTCAGGCTGCGTCGGCAGGTGGGCCCCCGTCTTGTAGTCGTGGATCTCGATCAAGTCGGGCTCGCCCCTGGGGAAGGAGAGCCGGTCGATGAACCCGTCGATCACGTATTCGCCCGCCTCGCCGTCGACGTCCACGGCCAGCGGGAGGCTGAGCTTCTTCTCGACCTCGTGGGCTCTCCCGTCGTCGAACGGGGCGTGGGCCTCGTAGTAGGTCCGCAGGCACTCCTCGCCCACGCCTTTGAACTCCTTCGGCGAGATCCTCTTGTCGTGGATCTCGATGGCATCGGCCCACCCCTCCTCCCAATGCCCCGCGAAGGCCTTGAGGACCTCGGCTTGCGGCATGACCCGCCCGTGCTGGAGCTGCCCGTAGAGCTCCTCCAGCGCCCGGTGGACGCAGCCGCCCAGGAAGGTCTCCGCGGTGCGGCGCTCCCGCTTGTCCTTCCTCACGTAGCGGTGCAGGTAACGCCGAGGGCATTCCTTATGAGTCTCCAGCCTGGAGTGGGAGAAATGCGTGGAGGACTCGAAATCCATGGTCTACGCCCTGCCGGGCTCCGACCATTTCCTGGTTCGTACAGGCAGTTCCTTCCCGAACCGTCCTGGGCGAAGCCCAGGGCTCGCAGACCCGCTTCGCGGGTATCCCTGCTCGGTCATCAGACTACCTCGAGCAGGGCGAAATGGAGGTACTCGGTCTCCGGCATGGCCAGGAGGACGGGATGGTCCTTCGCCTGCCCCCTGAGGGACAACAGGCGCGTCGAGCGGTCTGCCTTGGCCTGGGCCATGCGCAGGACCTCGACGAACATCTCCCGCGAGACATGATGGGAGCAGGTCGAGGTGGCCAGGAGGCCTCCCCTCGAGAGGACCTTGAGGGCCGAGGCGTTCAAGCGGGCATAGGCCCTCAAGGCCTTGGGGAGATGCTTCTTGGAGGGCGCCAGGCTCGGAGGGTCGAGCAGGATCATGTCCGGCTTGGCATCCCTCGGGCCCGAGGCGAACGCCGCCAGGGCCTCCTCGGCGTCCCCCTCGCGGAATTCGGCCGCGGCCCCGTTCGAGGAGGCGTTGAGCCGGGCGAGCCCGACGGCCGCGCTGGAGCTGTCCACGCCCAGGACTCGGTGGGCGCCGTTCTTGGCCGCCAGGACCGAGGAGACCCCGATGTAGCAGTGGAGGTCCAGGACCCTGCGGCCTTTCCAGAAGGGCCCGAGGGAAGCGCGGTTCTCGCGCTGGTCGAAGTAGAAGCCGGTCTTCTGGCCCTCCGTCAGCGGCACGACGAACCGGGCTCCCCCCTCCGCGATCTCCGCGCGGGGAGGCACCTCGCCGCAGAGGACGCGGCACTCCGAAGGCAGGCCTTCCAGCGCCCTGGCGCGGTGGTCGTTCTTCAGGTAGACGCCGCGCGGGTGGTAGAGCCCCTCGAGGGCCTCACCCACGGCGTCGAGGCGCCGCTCCACGCCGGCGCAGTAGACCTGCAGGACGAAAACGTCGCCGTAGCGGTCGACCACCAGCCCGGGAAGGCCGTCCGACTCGCCGAAGCACAGCCGGTAGGAGTCCTGGCCCGGCAGGAGCCTACCCCGGGCCTCTCCGGCCCGGCCAAGCCGCTCGCGGAAGAAGGCGGCGTCGGCGGCCACGGGCTCCCGGGACAGGAACCGCCAGGCGATGAGGCTGTTCGGGTTGTAGAACCCCACTCCCAGGGGCCTGCCGGAGGCGGCTACGGCCGCGACCAGTTCCCCGGCCGGGACCTCCACAGGCCGCGCGATCTCGTTGGAGAAGACCCAGCAGTGCCCCGCCACGATCCTGCGGTCGCGTCCCGGCGCCAGGACGATCCTCTTGAGCTCCGCAGGAGCGATCATCGTCTCTCGAACGCCACCCGGTCTCCCGGAACGGCCTTGAAACGACGGGAGAAATCGCCGCCGCGCACGGAGAGCTCGATGAAGCCGGAGGAGCCCTTCACCGCCAGGGCCCGCCCTGGCGGAACGGAGACGTAAGAGGAACGCACCGGCCCGATCCGCCGCCCCCTGAAGGAGACCAGCCCCCCGCCGACTCCGTCGGCGGGGAGATTCGTTACGGCGTTTCCAAAATGATCCACAACGAGAACCTCGCCTACAATGCCCGACCGACGGACTTCCGCCGATGGGAAAGGCAGCCTTTCCCATCGGCGAATCACGGGCCCCAGCCGCGATCGGGCCAAGCCCATGCTCAACCGCGCCGCGACCGGCGCGAAGATATCCCTGCCCTGGAAGGTGGAGCCCCCGGCCGGCAACGCGGTCGAGGCCGGAGGCCGAGCGTCCCGGCCGCCCTTAGGAAGGACGTTGGCGGCCGGGAGGAAGAACCGGCCGTCGCGGACCTCGCGCACCTCGAGGAAGGGCTCGGTCCGCTCGAGCCAGCCCGTCACGCCGTTGTCCGGGAAGAGGTACGCCCGCCGCCCGCCGCGGGCATAGAGGACCCTCCTCTCGGACCCGACGCCGGGGTCCACCACCACCACGAAGAGAGAGCCCGCGGGGAAGTAGCGCGCGCTCGACATCAGGCAGAACGCCGCGGACCGGACGTCCTGCGGCGGGACGCCGTGGCAGAGGTCGACGACGGCGGCCCGCGGGGCGATCCCCGCGATGACCCCCTTCATCACGCCGACGAACGGGTCCTGGAGGCCGAAATCGGTCAGCAGGACGATCATGTGATGCCGGCCCTTCTCATGATCGCCGGCAGGTGCTTCCCGTAGGATGCCGTGGCGAAGCAGGCGGAGAGTTCCTTCTTGGAGAGCCGCTTGACGACCTCGCCGTCGGAAGAGAGTTCCTCGAGGAAGGGCTTGCCTGCGCGGGAGGACAGCGCCGCGCGCTGGACGGCGTCGTAGGCCTGCCAGCGCCCCATGCCGGCGTCGATGAGCTTGAGCATGACCTTCTGCGAGAAGACCTGGCCCTGCGAGGCCCGGAGGTTGCTCTCCATCCGGTCGGGGAAGACGTCGAGACCGTCCAGGACGCCCTTGAAGCGGCCGAGCATGAAGTCCAGGAGGATGACGGCGTCCGGCAGGACGACCCGCTCCACCGAGGAGTGGCTGATGTCGCGCTCGTGCCAGAGCACGATGTTCTCGACGACGGCGCCCTCGTACGACCGGATGAGGCGGGATAGCCCGCAGAGGTTCTCGCAGAGGACCGGGTTGCGCTTGTGCGGCATGGCCGAGGAGCCTTTCTGGCCGGAGCCGAATGGCTCGGCTGCCTCTCCCACCTCGGTCCGCTGGAGGTGCCGGATCTCGGTCGCGAAGCGCTCGATCGCGGCGGCAGAGAGGACCACGGCGTGGAAGAAGTCGGCGTGGCGGTCCCGGGGCACCACCTGGGTGGCGGCGGGCTCGGGTCTAAGCCCCAGCCGGGACAAGGCCTTGGCTTCGACGCTCGGGTCGTAGTGAGCGAAGGTCCCGACGGCGCCCGAGAGCTTGCCGTAGGCGATCTCATGCCGGGCGCGGCCCAAGCGTTCGATGTTGCGCCGGGCCTCGGCGAACCACCCCGCGAGCTTGAACCCGAAGGTGATGGGCTCGGCGTGGACGCCGTGGGTGCGGCCCGCCATCCAGGCGTTCTGATGCTTCTTGGAGAGCCCCTTGATCCTGCCGGCGACGGCCTCCCAGTCCCGCAGGAGAAGGTCGGCGGACTTCACCAGCTGCATGGCGAGCGCCGTGTCGAGGAGGTCGGAGGAGGTCAGGCCGTAGTGCAGGTAGCGCGCGAGGCCTGGGGCCTCGAACGAGATCTCGTCGAGGGCGGCGGTCAAGAGGCTGATGACCTCGTGGCCGGTCGAGCCCTCGATCTCACGGGTCTTGGCGACCAGGCGGCGCTTGATGGCTTTGCGGAACAGCCGGATCTCGCAGGACGGTATGCGCTTCTCCTTCGCCAGCACCTCCAGGAAAGCCGCCTCCACCTCGAGCATGGCGGCGAAGCGGTTCTCGTCGGACCAGACCTCCCTCATCTCCGGCCGGCTGTAGCGGTCGATCACGGCCATTCCCCCACCCCACCGAAGGCCGTCGAGGGGCTCTTGCCGATCTCGGAGAGCGGGAGCTTGGCGGCGCACTGCGGGCAGGAATCCGGAGGGGAGACCTGCAGGGGATAGGTGATGAGCGTCCGGACCGGCACGTTCAAGGAGAGCCCCGCGATGGAGCGGTCCACGATCGCGCCCACCCCGACGATGCGGGCCCCGTAGGCCGTGGCAAGGGCCACGATCTCCCCGGTCAGGCGGCCGGTCGTGAGCACGTCCTCGACGATGAGGGCCCTCTCGCCCCGCTCGAGCTTGAAGTCGCGGCGGAAGCCCATCATCCCCTCGTTGCGCTCGGCGAAGATGGCCCGGCACTTCTTGACGCGGGCGACCTCCTGTCCCAGCACGACCGAGGGCGTCCCGGGCGAGATCACGACGTCGACGCTCTGCGGGAACTGGGCGGCAAGGGCCTTGGCGAGCTTGTTGGCCACGTGGGGGTACTGCAGGACCAGCGCGGTCTGGATGTAGACCGGGCTGTGCAGGCCCGAGGCCAGGCGGAAATGGCCCGACACCACGGCTCCGTGCTCCTGCAGGAGCCCCAACACGTCCGTCTTGCTGAGCTTCGTCATGTGACCTCCTAGAGCGCCTTGATCTTCTCCTCGGCCTTGAAATTCGTCGTCGCCTCTTCCCCGCTCCGTTGCTTGGCTTGGTCGAACTCCCCGGGGCCCAGCCTCTCGTAGCTGACCTTGGGATCGTTGAGGTCGCCGTCGACGAGGATCTTCAAGCCCACGAGACCGTCGGGGCCGATGTAGAGCTCGGGGAGGGTGCCCGCGCGGGCCCTGGTGAGCTTGGTGAGGATGTTCATGTCCACCGTCTCTTTCGCGAAGTCCATCTTGCCGTCCGAATACGCGACCATCTGCGGGCTGTCGACGGCGTAGTAGCGGGTCTTGACCTCGCCTTTGGCGAACTCGTACTCCCCCGCGATCCGGTCGAAATCCATGGTCTTTGGGATGGCGGTGGCGATGCTGAAGACGGAGAGGTTGTTGAGCCGGTGCATGAAGACGAACGGCATCAGAGAGGCCTTCATGACCTTGCTCGCGTTTTGCAACGCCGGGATGTCCGAGAGCCTCCCCGGCCCCAGCGTCACCTTGAAGCCTCCCTTGACGTTCTTCAGGGTAGACGTCACCCCCCGCAGCTCCCAGAGGATAACAAAATTCGCGGCCCTGATGTTCTCGTGCACGATGTCGCCGATCTCGACGCGGCCGGCCGTGTCCGGGAACCTCTCGGGGATGGAGTACTTCAGCGACTTGACCCAGGGGGTCTTGGACTTCCGGCGCTCGGCCTTGGCCGCGGCGGTCGCCCCGCCTTGCGGGACAGTCCCTCCCTTTGACTGATGGGAATGGGACGAGACCGGCACGGCCTCGGCAGGGGCGGCCTGGAAGAACGCGGAGAGGCTCTCCCATTGCAGGCGGTCCACCTTGGCGGACAGCACGACCTCCTTGGGCTTGGCGTAGTTCCGGACCAGGGCCTTCACCCGCACGTCCGAGCCGCCCCACTGGAACCTGAGTCCCTCGACCTTCAAATCCTTGCCGACAACGCGCGTGGCCATGACGATCTGGGACAGGGGGCCGACCGGCGTGCCCAGCGTCCCCCCCTTGACCGCGGCGTCCACCCTCCTCAGCTCGTCGGAAGCCGTGACGTCGATATCCCCGCCGAAGGCGTGCCCCCACGCCAGCCCCCTGGCGCCGCGCCACTGGGCGCTGCCGCGATGGATCTGGAGGCTGCCCGGCCGGGCCGTCAAGCCCACCCTGCCGCGTATCCTCCCCTCGAGGCGCAATGGCGCCAAGTACCCCGTGAACCGGGACGCCTGGTCGAGAGGGAAGTCGTCGACGACCGCGTCGACGGTCACCGTCGGCGCGGACGCGGAGCTCAGGTTGACGATGGCGCCGGCGGAGGCCGACAGGGGCCCGGCCTTGACAACCAGTCGGGTGATGTTCAGCCTACGGGCGGAGCGGTCGTACTGGAGTCTGACGTTCCAGGAGCTCGGCGGCAGGGAGAGGTCCGGCGCCTTCTTCAGGTACTTCGGCCACCTGGACCGCGTCACCTCCGGGAGCTTGAAGCTCAGGTCCATCTCGGGGTCGTCGAGCCTGCGCAGGCCGGCCGAGCCCTCCACCCGGAAGCCGTCCACCGTGACCACGAACTTCGGAGCCACGGCAGCCGCCTGCGAGAAGTCCAGGGAGGCCAGGTTGACCAGCCCTTTCGCCTGCCATGAGGTCGCGATGTCCGTGCCCGCGGCGGAGCTCACGTTGTCGAAGGAGACGTCGAACCCGAAGGGCCTCTCCAGGCTGAACCCTTCGAGCGTCAAACCGAACCTCTCGACCACGTGCTTGGCGAAGCCTTGCCGGTCGTCCACCCGCAGGAGGCCGTTCTCGATGCGCGTCCGGTCCGCCGCCAGCGACCGCAGGAGGAACGGCCCCCACTTCATCGAGGCAGGCGCGGTGGACGAGAAGATGTCGGAGACGCTCCACTCGCCCCACTCGTTCCGGACGACCGAGATGCGCGGCGAGACGAGGATGACGCTCTTGAGCCGCACCGCCCCCCGCAGCAGGGGCAGGGGCTTGATGGTGATGAGGACGAAATCGCTGTCCAGCAGGGTATGGCCGGGGATGTCGAGCCGCTCGATGATCCTCAGGTTCTTAAGCTTGACCCCCCGGGGCGTGAGCACGACCCCTTCGATCTGGACGGGCCGGTGGAGCGCCTCCTGGAGCTGATCCACCAGCAGGGCCTTGACCTCCTCGGAGTCGATCATGCCTCGCAAGGTCAGGTAGACCGCCAACGAGCACAGGACGATGAAGAGCAGGACCGCGCCGACCGCGCGTGCGCTGGCCTTGAGCAGGAACCGGAGGGCCCGGCCTGGCAGGCCTCTCCTGCGCACGGTGTGAGCGCCGTGATGATGAGTGTGCACCGCACGCTATGATATCAATAATGGCGTCAGGAAGCACCGTTAGAGGAGGCTCTGCAGGCACTCCCAGGTCAGCTCGAAGTTCCGGTCCCAGGTGTTGCCCCGGACCGCCTCGCGGCCGGCCAGCCCCCATCGCCGGCGCAAGCCCGCGTCCGCGGCCAAGCGTTCGATCCCCCGGCTTAGGCGCTGCGCGTCCGCGCCGGGAAGCACCATCTCCCGGCCTTGGGCCGCCAGGAGCTCCGAAGCCCCCACGCGGCCGTTGGTCAGGACCGGCACCCCGCAGGCCATGGCCTCCTGGCAGGATTGGCCGAATTCCTCGTAGAGGGCAGGATGGACATAGAGGTCCAGGGAGTGATGGTACCGCTCGATCTCGGGGGTCGGCGGCATGAAATGGACCCTCGACCCCATGCCTGAGGCCGCCGCGAGTTCCCGGTAGGGAGCGAGCCTGGTCTCGCGCCCCGCCACCAGGGCGTGCAGGCCCTTCTTAACTCGCGCCGGAAGCCTCCCCAGCGCCTCGAGGAACCGGCGCACGCCCCTTTTCTCGAAGTCTCCCGAGCTGATGAGGCCGACGAGGACCTCCCCGTCGCCGACCCCGAGGCCCCGGCGGACCTCCCGCCCGATCTCCCGGTCATCCGGCTTGAAGCGCGCCGGGTCGTGGCCCGGGTAGATGACGCGGACCGAGGCCTCGGGCACGCCGAAGCGCCGCGTCACCTCCTCCTTCATGAGGACGGAATTGGCGATCAGCAGGCGGAACCGGCGCTCCGCGAGAATGCAGCCGTGGATCAGCCCCACGCCGGAACGCGCGGGCAAGGGCGCGCCGTGGACGGCCTCATGAGCCGCGTGCACGCAGTTGTGCAGGCTCAAGACGTCCTGGGTCAGGGTGTCCCCGTGGCCCCACACCAGGTCGAAACACTGCCGCCGGAGGGCCCGCTCGAACACCCAAGCGAACAGCCTGCGTTTGAACCTGCTCCCCCAGGGCCAGCCGGGAAGCCGATGGCAGACGGCGCCGCTCGCGGCAAGCCTGTCTTGGTCGAGCTTCTCGCCGTAGACGTGCACTTCGACGCCCTTGTCCTTGAGGCGCCTGGCATGCTCGAGGATGGTCGTGGTGGCGCCGGTGACGCCCGCGACCTGCCTCGACGCGACGGCGATCCTGCAAGTGGGCATGGCCAGCGAGGATTGTCGCCAATTCGCGTCTTGCAGGTCAAGGAGCTCGGGGGTCCCGCCGACCTGGGTCCCAGGCCCAGGACCCGAGCGGGACAAAGGGACCCAGGGACCCGGACCAGAGGGCGGCAAGCCCCTTGGGCCCATTAACAGCGCGGCCCTGGGCCCTTGGACCCGAGGGCCGGCCGGCCGTCCCCTGATATGATGTCTGCCATGAAGAAATTCACCGCTTCCCTCATCTCTTCCGTCCTCGTGCTCCTGGCGCCCGGAATCCCGGCCTACGCCGCCGGAGCCGCCGTGGTGCGCGCCGTCCCGGCCGGGAACGCTCCCATCGGCGGACAAGCCGGCGCCGTGCGCGTCGGCGCGCCATCGGCGACCGTGACCCCTGTTTCATGGAACGGCTCCGTCCTCCCTCTCCAATCCGCGCTGCCCGGAGTGACCGTCGCCGCGCCGCTCCAGGACCTTCCGGAGGCGGGCCGCGTCCTGGCCGCGCCTGACGTTGTTGTTCCCGGCGTCGAGGCGGCCCTCCCCGTCCTGACCCCGGACGCGGCCCAGGCTCCCGCGGTCGAGAGCAAGGAGGGCGCTCCGAGCCTCACCGATCTCCTCGACCAGAAGGAGCATCTCACGCTCTCCTCCGAGAAGGCCGCCTCCATGCCGGAAGGCGAGGTCAGGGCCGTCGGCGAGAAGATCATGGACCGCATCCTCGGCAGGCGCTCCGTGGCCGGGTCGAGCGAGGAAGCCGTGGGCGGCTCACATATCCCTCTGACGGCCGTCCGTTTGGCCGCGCCGGGCGAAGCGCTGAAAGCGGCGCCGAAGAAGGACGTCCCGGCTCCCGTCCGGACGCAGGGCTTCGCCAAGAAGGCGCTGGGCTTCGTCACCTCGACCCTCAGGATCGGCGGCTCGGGCGGCGCGGTGCTCGGCCTGCAGTACCTGGCCGTGACCTTCCTCCCCGCCGTGTTCGGCCTGCTTCCCGCGGCCGCGGTCTGGGCCGTGGCCTCCGGCGTCCTGCTCCTGCCCGTCGCCCTCTACGCGCGCTACCGCCTCTCCCTGCGCGACTCGCCGAGGCTCACCAAGGTCAAGTGGATGATGGACCTCGCCATCGGCGCGCTCCTCGGCGCGGCCGTGCTCGCGGTCCCGAGCTTCGCCGCGCTCACCGCCGGACAGCTGGCCATGGCAGGCCTCCCGCTCGTGGGCCTGGCGGCCGGCAGGTCCATGGCCGCGACCCCTCTGGCCGACGGCCTCTTGTCCTGGGGAGCGCTGGCCCTCCTGCCCGCGCTCTTCGGCGCCACCGTCGCTGGGACCTTGGGCCTCGGGCCCATCCTTGGCATGCTGGCCCTGCCGGTCATGACCACGGTCGCCTTCTTCCTCGGCAGGATCATCTTCTCCGCCGAGTCCGGCCGGCCTTTCTCCGTCCCGGGCATGGGGTTCCAGAAGCTCCGGTTCCCGGCCTTCATCTGGGTGATGACCGGCGTGGTTTTCGCGCTCCTCACCGGCTACGGCGCGGTCTACTCCAACTGGGCCTTCATAGCCTGGAACTTCCTCGGCAGCCGGGAGCCCGCGCACTGGGACAGCCGGCGGCCCCTGTGGATGAACCTCCTGGATTACCTCCTTAATTTCAACACCCTGTACCTGGGCCTGCTGGTCTTCAACATCGCCGCCGGCTTCGCCAACCCGCTGATGTTCCTGACCCTGGCGTTCTCGGCCGAGCGCGCGGCGCGCTGGGGCGAGCGCCTGCTGGTCAAGTTCCTGCCTCGGTCCACGCCCGCTCCGTCCACCCAGGTCAAGCCCGCGGCCGACCCCGACGCCCAGGCAGCGCCCAAGGCGCGGCCCAAGTACTACTACAGGCTCAAGACGGGAGCCCTCATCGTCGGCATGGCGGGCACGGCCGTGGCCATGGCCGCCATGGTCTTCGGGTTCTTCGCCCTCGGCAAGTTCCTGCTCATCGCGGGCGGGCTCATGGCGGCGCAGGTCTTGATCGCCACCTGGATCATCAAGAAGATCATGAAGGCGGAGCCGGCCGACGAGGCCAAGGACCCGGAGTTCTTCTCCATCGTCAAGGATCTCAGGGAGCGCATCAACGCGGAGCGCGCGGCCAAGGGCAAGAAGCCCATCCCCATGCCGGAGATGGTCATCACGCCCATGGGCGTGCCCAACGCCTTCGCCACGGGCCGCAGCCCCTTCAAGGCCATGGTGGGCATCACCCCTGAGATCAAGGACATGCTGCTCAAGCCCGAGAGCCTTCGGGAGAGCATCCCCGCGCTGATCAAGGCCGCGGACCCCGCGGGCAAGCCCTACCAGGCATTCCGCAAGGCCATCGCCAAGTACGTCCCGGGAGTGAAGGCCGACGCCTCTCCCGAGGAGCTCCTCGCCGCGGTGGCCAAGGCCGACGACGCGGACCTGGCGCTGCTAGGCTACCAGGGCCTGCGCGGCGTCTTGGCGCACGAGATGTCCCACGTCATGGACCGCCACATGGTGATCGGCGCCGTGTCGGGCGCCATCGCCAGCGCGGTCGCCTTCGCCTCCTACTCCGTCATGTGGGCGGTCGGCCACGCCAAGGCGGCGGTCAAGAAGCTCACCGACAAGCTCCTCGGCAGGAAGCCCGACAGCCGGCGGTACATCGCGCCCCTGGCCGCGGGCCCGGCGCTCGCCTCCCTGGTCGGCCTCATCCAGGTCTTCGCCGCGCTCTGGGTGCCCACCATCCTGCAGATCATGCAGATGGGCTCCTCGCGCTCCAACGAAGGCATGGCGGACGAGGACGGGGCCAAGCTCAGCCAGGAGCCCGAGTCCCTGGCGCTCGCCCTGGGACTCCTGACGACCTGGAGACCTAAGCCGAGCTTCTTCTTCTCCTCCATGCGGCTGCCGCTCGTCATGGCCGTCTCCCACCTCATGACGGTCAACCCCGTCGAGCAGCTCCACCGGGCCCAGGTCCTCAAGCTCGACGACGCCACGGCGTGGGCGGTGGGCAAGAAGGACGACTTCCTGTTCAACCTGTTCATCACGCACCCGGACACCAACCAGCGCATCAGCAGGCTCTTCGCCATGTCCCAGGCCCTGAAGGCCTCCTCCAAGAAGGCGGGCCCCTGGGCCGCAGGCCCAGGAGCCCGCGTGGGCTTCACCGCCGACCGGCAGTCCAGGGCGGCCGAGCTCGCCAGGAACCTTATGGAGATGGACCGCGAGGTGTTCAACAACATGACCTCCGCCGGGGTCAAGGGCGTGCTGGCGACCGTGCTCGCGGCCGGAGCGTTCATCATCCACCCGTGGCTGACCATCGGCGTGGGCCTGGTGGCCCTGGCCCAGTTCTACCGCATGATCAAGTACATGATCCTGCACAACAAGCTGCAGAAGGCCATCCAGGACGCGCTTATCGAGAGCGTGAGGTGGGACGGCTGGTGAGGTGACACGAAGCCATGATGACCTGCTCGGCCTGCGGAGCGAAGTTCGAAGCCCCCGTCCAAGGAGCCTGCCCTTCCTGCGGCGCGCTCTTCGCCAACGCGCTTCCGGACGGCGGAACGCAGGTTCCCGGAGCCCCTAGGGAAGCCCGGGCCGGGTTCTGGATCCGCTTCCTCGCCCACGCCGTCGACATCGTCATCGTCGGCGTCGCGGGCTACATCCTCTCCCTGGTCGGGCTCAAAAGGGTCGAGAGCTACGCCGTGTCCCTCTGCATCAACGCGGCCTACTACATCGGCCTGACCGCGACCTCGGGCCAGACCCTCGGCAAGCGGCTCATCGGCATCAAGGTCGTCATGCTCGACGGCTCCGACGCGGGCTGGGGGGCCTCGGCCCTGCGCTGGATCGGCTACGCCTTGAGCGGCCTGCCGCTGGCCCTGGGCTATGCCTGGGTCGGATTCACCAAGCCCAGGCGGGCCTGGCATGACATCGTCGCGAGGACCAAGGTCGTCTACATCGACCCCGCGGCCGCGGCCTCCGGGCAGTCCTACACCCCGGAAGACGACCGGGTGACCCCGGCCGTCATCGCGGTGATGGTGCTCGCCCCCCTGCTCTTCCTCGCCGCGATCGTCGCCATCGCTTTCATCGCCTTCTCGGCTCTCGGCGGCATGCCAAAACTCGCCGGCGAGGGCGCCGGCAAGGGCAGCCTGGGCGCGATCAGGTCCGCCCTGGCCATCTACTACGGGGACATGGAGGGACAGTATCCGACGGAGCTGGATGCCTTGACCGTTGGCGGAAAGTACCTGGTGGTGCTCCCCGTCGCCAAGACCCCGCCCCTTCATCCGGATTCGAACAGGGTGTACGGCTTCCCGAGCCGCAGCCAAGCCTCATCCTCCGACAGCGGGGGCTGGGCCTATGTCAACAACCCCCAGGATCCCGACTTCGGGTCCGTGTGGGTGGACTGCACGCACCAAGACTCGAAGGGCACGGTCTGGAACGCGTACTGAAGGGAAATCAGGCGCCCTGACCCGCGCCCGCCCCGACCATCGCCCCCTCGGGCAGCAGCAGCCCCTCCGCGCGCATCCGGCGCAGTTCCCGCAGCCGCGGGATCCAATAGGCGCGTCCCCGCTCCTGGAGCCGCAGGGCTTCCCGCGCAAGCCTCCGGGACGAGGGCCTGAGGTCGCGCTCCGAGGGCTCGCGCCCGGCGGAGCGGATGCGCCATAGCGCGCGGGCGGCCGCCGGCATACCCGCCGGGACCGCCCGCCGGCCGTAGCGCTCGATCATCGCCCAGAGGTCCTCGACTCGAAAGGCGTTGCGCAGCGCCCAAGCCAGCAACCGGGGGCCAGGCGCCGCCTCGCGTCCCAGCCGGATCATGGCTAGCCGGGTTATGACCTCGTAATCAGAAGGACGGTTCGTCTTCTTGATCTCGACCAAGTCCTCGATGCAGACGACCGGGATCACGCCCCAGGGGGTTGCCATGCGCTCGGCCCGGCCCAGGGCCGGGCCGAAGGGGCCGACCCGCGGGGGCTGTCCCATCAGGTCGAGGTAGAGGTCCGGGCCGCCGCGCAGCGGGACGAGAAAGTGGAAGCCGTGCCCCCGCCGAAGGTTTCGGAGGGTCAGCGGCGGCGTCAGCTTGTGCACCCGCGCGCGAAGGCAGCGCAGGGCTCCAAGGAGAGCGTTGACGTTGGAGGCCGTGGGCCGGATCCAAAGGTCGAGATCCTGGGAGAAGAAGGCGCCGCCGTAGAGCACCGAAGCCTGCCCGCTGATCAGCAGATACTGCACGCCGCGCGCCTTAAAGGCGCGGAAGAGACTGCGCATCGTGGGCGGCCCCAGGGTCCTTGAGGAGGGAACGCATGCGCCAGGAGCGCAGGAGCCGCTCGCCTGGGGTCAACAGGAGCCAGTCCTGGCGGAACGGCTCGGTCTCCGCCGCGAACGGCGGGGGCTCGGCTTTGCGGCCGGTCCGTCGAGTCCGAGATCGTCTGGCCATGCATACCCCCCTGTCAGGTTCCTTGCTGGAAGTATAACAGATAGCCCACCGGGCCGCAAATCGAGCCGTCACCATGCGGGTCAGCATGGTGACGCGGTCGAGCCTGCGCAGGAGGACCTCGCTCATCTTGGAGCTTCGCCAGAGCCGGGTCGGCTCCGGA
>JACQWX010000027.1 GCA_016209035.1 Elusimicrobiota bacterium
CGGGCTCGACCTGGACTGCGGCGACCGGGGCGGTGTACGAGAGCTCGGTTCCGGTCATCATCGGGGCCGGGACCGGGGAGAAGAGCTGGAGCCTGAGCCTGCCCTCGACTTTCTACGACCTCTGCCGCGACACTGAGACCTTCGTGGTCTATGTCTCGGCCCGGGACCAGGTGAACAACCCGCTCAACGCCCAGAACGTGGAATCGAGCGCCACGGTGAAGCTGGTGTTCTCGTACCGGTCGAGTACCTCCACGGTGACGAACATGGTGCCTGTGCCCGGGTCCGCGTCGAACGTTTCGCAGCCGATGAGCTTCGATATCGTGCCTGCTGAGGGCGGCAGGACGAGCGTGGCGTGGTTCGTGGCGGTTGACACGGACGGGTACTACTGGACCGCGTCTTCCTGGAGCGCGAACAAATACCCAGGCACCGGGGGCCTGGGCCTGGGCGATCCCCTGCCCCTGGCGGTCAACATCTCGACTCCCTGGATTCCTGGGGCTGTGTGGCTGACAACCGCGGCGCATACGGGCAAGCCTCCTGGTAGCCCTGACATGGCGTTTGAGCCTGGGACGACCCCGGACGGGCTTTCTCTCATCAGCCTGGCCTTCACGGACGCGACGACTTTGAAAACGCCGGTTTGGGTGAACGGCAGGAAGTACAAGATGTACGGCCGCACGCGCAACACCGCGTTCCAGCACCACGACACCGGGGCGCAGAGCTTCATCTTCGACGTGTACAGCCCGACCATGACCGGCCACTACTTCCTTAGGAACCTGGCTAACACCCAGGCCGGCGCCACCCCGCTTTCCGACATCACCTACGCCAGCGGCACCATCACGGACAATGTGTCTGACATAACGGACCTGCGGCAGGTCTACATGAGGGTGAAGGACACCAACACGAACAAGTACTTGAACCCCGCCACGCTGGTCAACATCGACATTTCGGTGGCGGACAACGCCTGGGCCGTGATCGAGCAGACGAACGACGAGTGGTACTTCGATTTGTCGAACGCCAAGTTCGTGGCAGGCAACACCTACGAGATCGAGTTCTACGCCAAGGATCAGGCAGGCAACAAGCACATCTTGAACTGTCCTTATAATGAAGGGGACCCTGCTGGTAACTGCCTGACCGGGGACGCCGCGACCCCGAGGTACAAGCGCTACTTCAAGGTGGACAAGGCCGCTCCCACCCTGGCCATCTCCACGCCCTCAGTGACCGTGCCCAACAATATCGGGGCCTGGGCCGCCCTGGCCACGATCACGGGCACGGCCAATGACCTGGGCTTCGGCGTGAACCTGGTCGAGTACAGCCTGGCCTTTGACCAGGGAGACCCGACCTGGCACTGGCAGCATTTCGTCACCTCTGGCGAGTGGAAGACAGGCTACGTGGGCGATATCTGGAACAGGGCCTGCGATCCGGCTGTCGGCTGCGGCGCGTCCGGCGGGACCTGGGCCGTGTGGCAGTCCTCCAACATCGCGTGGGTGGACAGCCAGAAGTACTACTTCCAGGCGCGCGCCGTGGACGCGGCAGGCAATGTCTCGTCAGTGAAGACCATGTATTTCAACTTCGACACCAGCACCCCGACCTCCAAAGTGACCACCGCGGGCGGGGCCTATACAACGAGGATGGCCGCTATCGCGGGCACGCTCCAGGACGAGATATCGACCGGAACGCCCTCTGGGCTCGACTCCCAGGGCTTCCGGGTCGCGATTAAGCGGCTGTCCGACAATTACTGGTGGTGCGACCCGGCCTTGGCCTGCGGCGGGGTTGTCGCGAGCACCTGGGTCGCTGCGACTGGATTGGCCTTTGAGAGCTCCAACACCGTGGTCGTGGGCGTGACAGGGCTCCAAGCCTGGAGCCTGAGCCTGCCGGCGACTTTCTACGACCTTTTGAAGGACACGGACACCTTCAGGGTCTATGCCTGGGCCAAAGACCAGTCCAACAACCCGGCCGGTTCCGCCCACGTCGAGTCCTCGACAACCGTCAAGCTGGTCTTTTCCTATAAATCGAGCACTCCCACCCTGACCTCGATCTGGCCTCCAGGAAACTCCGCCCAGAACGCGGTTTCCTCGGTCACGCTCTCGCTCGATCCAATAGGCGGCCGCATCACCCAGGCCTGGGCAGTGTTCCTGGACACCAACTCCTACTGGTGGACCGGGTCGTCCTGGAGCGCGACAACGACCACGGACCCTCCGCCGCCGCCGGCGCCCCAGTCCCCGCTCGCGTGGCAGCAGGGCAACGTTTGGCTGACCACCGCGGCGCCTCAAGGAAGCCCGGACATGACCTTCGTGCCCGGGACCTCGCCCGACGGGACCTCGGCCCTGGGCGTCACATTCGACGGCGCGACGCTGATCAGGCTGCCTTCCTGGCAGAACGGCCGGCGCTACAAGGTCTATGCGCGGGCGCGAAACACCGCCCAGCAGCACCTCGACACCGGGGTGGCGCTCACGACCCACGTCTTCGTCTACGATGTCACGGCCCCGACCGTCACGGCGCACAACGCCATCATGAGCCTTTCCACCTCGAACCTCTCCGGCGACTACTCCTGGGTCGCGAGCTGGTCGCTGGCTTCCGGCACGGTCAAGGACAACGTGTCAGACACCCTGGACTACCGGCAGATATACGTCAGGATCCTGGAGGAGGACTCGGGCAAGTACCTCAATCCCAACACCTTCATCAAGTTCGACTGGACCGACGGCGACACGGCCTGGTCCAGGCAGGACACCATCGCGGACGAGTGGGCCTTCGACCTCTCCCAGAGCCAGTTCTCGAGCGGCTTCAAGTACAGGCTGGAGATTTACGGCCAGGACGGGGCCCAGAACTACCACGAGTCCGCGGCCTGCCCGGTCGTCTACAACTCGGACACGGGCTGCCAGACCGGACGCTGGACAACCACGCTCAACAGGCCCAAGTACCGGCGGTACTTCATCTACGACAAGACCAGGCCCATCGTGGCCATCACCACCCCGACCGTCACCAACCCCAACTACATCGGAGGCTCCTACAACCTGGTCACGCTCTCGGGCACCGCCAGCGACAACGGTGCGAACGACCGGGTCGAGTTCTCGCTTGCCTTGAACGCCGCTGATCCGACCCACCACTGGGAGCACTACGCGACATCAGGCGCCTGGAAGCTCAACACCATCGGCGACATCTGGAACCGGGCCTACCCTCAGGGCCCTGTGAGCGACCCTTGGTCCGTGTGGACCAGCTCGAACATCGCGTGGTTCGAGAGCGACTCCTACATCCTCAAGGTCCGGGCCATTGACAAGGCGGGCAACGCAGCGACCGAGGCTACCCTGCTTTTCCTTTATGACAAGGCCAAGCCCGCTTCCAAGATCACCAACATCGTCAACATGCAGGTCTACACGACCCAGGTCCTGAGCATTGACGGGACAGCCATTGACGACACCTCAACCTCGACCGGGACCTCGTCCGGGCTCTCCTCCTTGGGGGTCAAGATCACCAGGGAGTCGGACGGCTATCACTGGAACGGCTCCACCTGGGCCGCGCCAGCGACCAGCTCCATCACGGTCTCGATCGGCCAGGGCACCGGCCTTAAGATCTGGAGCCTGGCCTTGAACACGACCTTCTACGACCTTCTTCAAGTCCAGCGCGACACCTTCACAGTGTACTGCTGGGGCACGGACATGGTGGTCAACCCCCCGCCTCCTGACGGCTCGCCCAACAAGGAGTCGGACACAGAGATCAAGGTCAAGTACGTGTTCCAGACCGGGTATCCGCAGGTGAGCGTTTGGTGGCCGCCCGCGGCCTCGGCCCAGAACAGCCTCTCCTCGGTCACGCTCAACATCAACGCCATCGGCGCTGGAGTGCAACAGGCGTGGGTCACCTTCATATCGAGCGACGACGCGTACTGGTGGACCAGCTCATCCTGGAGCCTGACCCCTTCGGGCTTCAACGGCAACCCAGAGGCGTACAACCTGTGGCTGACCACGAACGACGCAGGCGGCGGTGGGCCGGACATGCTCTTTGTCCCCGCGCTGTCCCAGTCGGACATCAGGATCAACTTCGGCTACAGCACGCACACGATCCTGATGCCGGCCTGGGCCCAGATCCCGAACTTCGGGGGCGGCAAGAAATTCAAGATATTCCTCAAGGCGAAGAACACTGCCAACCAGACCACCAGCTCCTACCCGGGCACCTACGCCTTCATCTACGACGTTCAAAGGCCGACAGTGACCTTGAGCTCTTCTTTGGGGGCCTTGTCCAACGACTCAGGCGCCAGGTCCTGGGTCAGGCAGATGGACAAGGTTGACGGCAACATGGAGGACAACACGGCCGACGGGCTCAACATCTACTCGGTCTTCGTCAAGCTCTTCAGCGTGGACCAGGGCAAGTGCCTAAGCGCCGCCGCGCCGCCCCAGTTCAACCTGGATTGCCCAGGCCCGGCTGACGGCTGGAAAGAGGTGCAGGTCACCGGCAGCCAGGCCCTGCGTCCCTGGGAGTGGGACATCGCGGGCGCGGACTTCACCGGAGGCTTCTCCTACAACCTGGAGGTCTACGGCCAGGACCGCGCAAGGAATTCCACAGGCACCGCGACGGCCCCGCTCTTCAAGAAATACTTCAAGTGGGACAATGACAAGCCGCTCCTGAGCGTGAGCACCCCGGTGGCTGGCGGCGCATACGGTCTAAACGGCATTGACCGCATCATGGGCTATTCCTCGGACCCGACCGCGGTCTCCCCGAAGGTCGTGGAGTACAGGCTCGAGTATCCGGTCATCAACAAGTGGGAGGTGATGTCTTCCTCCTACGGCGTGTGGAGGGTCCAGGACCCCCAGATATGGAACGTGGCCGCGACCACTACCACGGTCCCGTACCAGACCTGGCAGTCCTCCAACATCGCGTGGGTCAACGGCGAGCAGTTCACGCTCTACGTCCGCGCCATTGACGCGGCCGGGAACTACTCCAACTACTCCACGACCACCTTCAAGTACGATTTCGCCGTCCCAGTCTCGACCGTGACCAAGCCGGTCAGCGGCAGGACCTACTCCCAGCAACTGGCCACCGTCTCGGGCACGACCAAGGACATGCCTGACACCAACCGGCAGGCAGGACTCCAGAGCCTGCGCATCGGCATCCGGCGCCAGTCCGACTGGAAATGGTGGAACGGGGCGCAGACCCCCTGCACCACCAAGTGCTGGCAGGCGGTCCGCGACGACCCGGTGGTGACCCTGCCGGTCAGCCCAGGCGTGGAATGGACTCACGACGACTTTGGCGGATTTTGGACCGGGGTGCCGGCGGCCGAGACCTTCGAGGCCTATGCCTGGGCCAAAGACCTTGTGGACAAGCCTGACCCAAGCTACCGGAACGTGGAATCCTCGACCACTGTGGAGGCGGTGTTCCGCTACGAGATACAGGCCCCGACTTCGACCGTCATCCTGCCCATACACAATGCCTGGTACTCGGGCGTGGCAGGCTACCGCCTGGTGATCAGCTCGGGCAGGGCCGTGGACCTCCCCGAGACCGGGCCCGGATCAGGCGCGATCGTGACAGGCAGCTCGGGCAAGGACGGCGGCATGCAGATCCAGATCCAGCGCTCTGTGGTCAACCGGTGCTGGAACGCGGTCTCGGCCTTTGACCTGGACTGCGGCGGCGAGAGCTCCTGGCACGACATGACCTACGTCGCGGTGGACACCTGGACCTACGCCATGTACCCGGACCTCTTCAACGCCACGCTCGACGGCGAGCAGTATCGCGTCAGGATGCGCGGCAGGGACTCTGCCCGGGACGGCACCGAGTCCTGGAGCCCCAACGTGGAAAGCGTCTTCGAGACCGGCCGCAACGAGAAGAACTTCAGGGTGGACAAGACTCCGGGGACCAGCCTCATCCAGCGCCCCAACACGCCCAACGTGGGGACTCTGGCGACGGTGAGCGGCACGGCCTCTGACTCCAACTCCGGCGCCGACATGGTGCACGTGGCCTACCAGAAATCCGGGGGCGCGGAGGACGGCTGCTGGTGGGTGGTCGGAACGGCCAACACCTGGTCGGACTGCGGCAGCAACGATCCCCCGGAAAGCCACTTCGTCCCCTCCTCGACCCAGACGGCAGTCCCGGTCCCGTGGGAGGTAAGCGGCGGCTCCATCCCGGCCCTGGCCACCAACCAGCAGTACCGCATCTTCGCACGGGCCACTGACAAGGTCGGCAACAAGATGGCGTTCCCGGGCACGGCCAACTGCACGACCCCGCCCACCCAGTCGGCCTGCGTGGTGTTCACCAAGACAGGCGCCGAGCCCCAGTCCTACCTGGTCGCCCCGGGCCTGGGCACCCCGCACTATAAGCCCGCGAGCCTGACCTTGATTGAAGGGACCCTCTCGGACGCGACAACCGCCCAAATCCGCCTCATCAACACGACGCCTGAGCCGGACAAGGTCTGGCAGGGGGCGACTTGGGTGGACACCAACACCTACGCCGGGCTTTTGGGCTGCACTGACTCAAACTACGTGGTGGACCAGTCCACCTGCGGCTTCCACGGGGTCGGCAACATGTCGTGGCAGAGGGACGTGACCGGGATCTGGCCGGCCGGCACCAACGAGATCAAGGTCCAGGCGCGCGCGGTCGACGGCGTCACGGTCGAGGCAACGCCGTTCGAGGAGCGGGCCTTCGTGATCGACGGCGACCCGCCGGCGGTGTCCGTGACGCTCCCGGCCAAGTCCGCCTACCAGAAAGGGGAGCTGGTCTTGATCTCGGTCCTGACCACGGACCCGAGCCCAGGCCAGATAACGGACTCAACCGCCAAGTTCAAGCTCATCCGGGCCACTGACTCCTACCAGTGGAACGGCGAGGTCTTCTACTCGACCAACGCCCTGCTGACCGGGGCCAACCAGGGCGGCGGGGTCTTCACCTACGCGGACGCCAAGCTCGCAGACCAGAGCGTTTTCGTGGACGGCGCCAGGTACAAGGTCGTGTTCCAGGTTGACGACAAGGCCGGAAACCAGACTATCAGCCCGGAGAGCCCCGGCGGCTCGCCGCCCGGGTTCCGCCATGACGCCAGCACCCCGGTGGCCACCATGGACGTTCCAGGCGACGGCTTCTTCATCCGGTTCATGAACTTAAGCTCCGGCACGCTCTCCGCGTCGCAGACCCGCGACCCGGACCCGTATCCCACTGATCCGGGCGGCGACACCGAGCCATCGGGCCTGGAGGCCGTGGAGGTGGCGTTGCAGCGGGACTCGAACAGCCAGTGGTTCATGACGACCCCCTCGACCGGATTTTTGTCCGGCACCCAGGTCTGGCACAAAACGCAGGTATGGACGTCTTCCTGGACCTACACCCACCAGGATCTCGCGGACCGGCACGTCTCAGGAGACAAATACCGCATCCTGGTCCGCGCCAGGGACAAGGCTGGAAACGTCATGGTTTCGTTCTCGAATCCGGTCTCATCAAGAACCTATGTAGTGGACAATTCCTCACCGACAGTCGGGGTGACGTACCCCGCGGCGGACGGCACGATCTGGAGGCCCGCGAGCCTGACGCAGCTCACAGGAACGGCCAGAGAGGAGCCAAGCGCCGCTGCGGTGTCCGGGTTCCTGGTGACCTCGAACGACGACGTCGATATCGAGCTTTCGCACCTCTCCGGCAACGACACCTATTACTGGAACATCACGAACTGGAGCTTGAACACGCCCGCGTTCGTCTCCAGGTCGCGGGAGCTCTCAGGACCTACGACCTTCTGGCGGCTGCTGCCACTGCCAAACAACACCGATCCCACGGACGCGGCCTCCTGGCAAGTGAGGGGGGACCAGACCTACAGGCTGCGCGTCCGTGGCCGGGACAAGGCCGTGACCCCTGCCGGCGCGCCGGACAGGAACTTGAGCGCCTGGTCGGGGTACCGGACCTTTGTCATGGACACGACCCCTCCCATCTCCTCCATGACATGGCCGGTGGAGGCTATTTTCACCAACAACATCACCTCAATCACCGGCACTGCCAGCGCGGCCATCGCGGGCATCGACAAGGTGGAGCTCAAGATCACGACCAACACCGCGACCGGCCCGTACTGGGACGGCAAGGACCGGGTCTACACTTTCGTCGAGACCTGGTCCACGGCGGCGGTTGCCGGCAACGCCTGGGAGTTCACGAACCTCTTTGGCGCCGGGCAGCAGGCCTTTTTCGACCACAACCGCTTCTATGTCTGGACCCGGGCCACGGATCTGGCCGGGAACGTCGAGACCTCCCCGCCCTTATTCAGCGTGGTCTACGACACCTCCCCGCCCGACCTGGGGATCAAGAAGCCTGAGAACAATCCGAACCCGCCTTACTACTCCAACAACGCGGGGTCGGCGCGGCCCATAACGCTCACCTCGGGCACGGTTTCGGACATAGCGCCGCTTGCCTCAGGCGTGACCGAGGTCTGGGTCGCCATCTCCTCCGGGACCAATGTCTGGTGGACCACCTCGCCGGCCGCCGGGTTCCTGGTGAACCAGGCCACCATCAGCTGGTCCACCAACGTGTACGTCTCGGGGACTGACTGGACCTATACCCCTGCCTGGACCCTCTCCGACGGCATCACTTACAAGGTCTTTGTCATGGCGCGCGACAAGGCGGGCGCGTGCAAGAACTGCGGGCCCAACGGCAACGGCACGAACATGCTGCCCACGGATTCGCTGGCCGGCCAGACCCAGGAGTTCCACTACGACATAGCGTATCCGACCTCGACTACGACCTTGCCGGAGAACAGCACCAAGACCGCGAGCGTCTTGCAGTTCAAGGGCCTGGCCTTTGACCCCGGCTCCGACGCCTCCGGCATCCAGACGGTGTGGGCCGCTGTCCAGCACACGGACGGCTCCCACCTCGGTGGACTGGTCCACGCCCCCGGCCACCGGGATGCTGGCTTCGTCCAACACCTACCGGGTCGTGGCTCGGGCCGCTGACTTCGCGTCGAACCCACAGCAAAACCCAGGGGCTGCAGGGGCAGGGTCCTACTTCCGCTACGACAACCAGATCCCGGCCTCGACCGTGACCGCGCCGGGCTTGGGCGTCTTCATCAAGACGGCCGGCAACATGGCGGGCACTGCCAATGACGAGCTGACCGGCGCCTCGGGCCTCTCCAGGGTGCAGGTCATGCTCAAGCACCAGTCCAACCAGGCCTACTGGACCGGTTCCGTCACCGGGGTCTACGGCAACGACTGGGACGACAACGCGGGCACGAAGTACTCCCGTTGGCTGGACGTGACCGGCCTTTCCGACTGGACCAAGGGCTTGCCCCCTCTCTCGGGAGCGGAGTGCAACTCCCAGAGGTACCGCGTCTGGGTCTACGCCTCGGACCAGGCAGGCAACGCGATCGAGAGGCCGGACAACACCGAATTGAACAACAACAAGCTCGCGGACGGCTCTTCGGACGCCTGGTGGTTCGTGTTCGACGATTCCGCTCCAGTCACTCGGGCCAACAGCCCGGCGCAATGGGTGCGCAGTCCGGTCACGGCCGTCTCGGGCACCTCCTGGGAGTCCTACGCGGGGCAGTTCCCGAGCGGCACCAACCAGATCCGGCTGCGCCTGAGGCGCTCGGGCGACAACGCGACCTGGTACGCCCTGGCCGCCAACCAATGGGTCAACGACCAGCCGGCCTTCTCCTCGACCAAGTGGGACAGCGGCCTGCCGGGCTGGTCCTTCACTCCTTTCGACCAGACCCACTTCGAGGACGGCTACCAGTACTACGTCAACCCCATGGGCACGGACGTGGCCGGCAACGACGAGAACAACTACAGCACCTACACCTTCATCGTGGACCGCTCCACCCCGGCCTCCCTCGTCACCTATCCCACGGCCGATGGGTTCGTCTCAGGCCAGCTCACGGTGCAGGGCACGGCCAATGACCGCTACTGCTACGTGGGCGAGGGCGGGACCCCGCCCAACTTCCCCGAATACGACCAGGCCTGCGGCGTGAACGGCCGCGACTACGAGGCCGGCATCCTGGTCACGAGCGTGACCATCTCGCTCAAGCAGATCACGGGCTCCATCGGCAGCAACGACTGTACGCTCGAAGCCAACTGCTGGTGGAGCTGGAGCGGCTGGCAGTCCAGCGTGTTGGAGCCCATCTTCTCGTCCGGCGCCTACACCGGGACCCCGACGCTCTCCTCCGGCACCTGGAGCTACCTGGTGCCCGCCAACGCCTTGACCAGCCCCAATCAGTACAGGGTTTCCTCCCAGGCCCGCGACCGGATCGGGGCCTACCAGGAGCGCCTGAGCACCTACACCTTCACCTACGACGTGACGCCGCCGGTGTCTCTGGCCACGGGACCGGCGGGCTTTACCAACGGGTTCAACGCGATCGTGGGCACCGCGCGGGACGATTCCCCGGGCCAGCTCCCCGACTCCCCGGACCCCGCGGTGCTCCTGCTCATCAAGGAGATTGCGTGCAGCGACCCGGACCTCGAGTGCAACGTGGACCGCTACTGGGCCGGAAACGACCAGAGCGGGTGGGTCACCGGCGAGGTGTGGCTCTCCTCCGGCATCAAGAGTGATTTGGTTTCCGGGACCACCTACACCTGGTACTTCAAGACAGCGGGCGTGGACTGGGACAACAAGTCCACCTACACCGTGACCGTGAAGGGCAAGGACAAGGCCGGGAACGTCGAGGCCCTCCACCTCTTCATTGACACGACCTTCTACCTCGAGACCCCGGCTGCCTCGGTCGTCATCACCCAGCCTCCGGCCTCGGCCACACTCGCCCACTACTCGGCGGCCAAGGCCTCGCCTGACCCGTCCGCCATGGCCACGGCAGGCACGGGCGCCAACCTCAAGGTCGCCAAGGGCGGGGTCAGGCTCAAGCTCGAGCGCCTGACCTCGCCGACCAGCTTCTGGTTCAACGACACGCCCGAGGGCTGGAGGAACGACCCCTCGACCTACACCAACATCACGCCGGTGAACCCCACGAGTTGGGGCCCCGCCGGCTGGTACGACGGCGGCGACCCGGACTCCATCCCGGACGCGTACGACATGGCCAACGCCTCCTACACCCTGACCGTGACCGGGGTCAACGACGCCAACCAGGCCGGCCAGCCACAGTCCCGAAGCTATGTCATCGACAACGTCAAGCCCTCCGGCAAGTTCGAGGCTCCGGCTGCGAACACCTGCCCCGGCTACGACGCGTGCTTGAAGACCCTGCCCACCATCTCGGGCACGACCAAGGACCCGGGCAACGTGAACCCGCCGTCCTTGGCGGTCGGGGACGTCAAGTTCCGCGTCAAGAGGCTTGACAACGCCAACTATTGGGACGGGGTGGCGTTCACGCTCCCCGGCGGCAACCCGCCTGAGCACGCCATCGAGTCTGCCAACTTCGAGAACCTCGGGCCCGTGGTCGAGCCCATGTTCAGGTGGAGCACCACGACCCTGGCCGGCCCGGCCCTCATCGACGGCGTGGACTACAGGCTGATTTTCCGCGCCAAGGACAAGGCAGGCAACGAGCAGGGCGATGCCACCAGCGACTTGGAGGCGGAGATGGACCTGTTCTCCTTCCTCTATGACACGAGCCCGCCGGTCGGCATCCTCACCCAGCCGCCCACCGGCTACGTCTTCAAGAGTTTGACCCCCATTGCCGGGACCTCGAACGACGCCACGCCCAGCCCGCCAGGCACCCTGCGCTCGGACGTGGTCACGGTCCAGCTCCAGATCAAGGAGTCTCAGTTCGGCACCTGCTGGCGCTCCGACGCGGCGGGCGCCGGCGACTTCGGGTCCTGCGCGGACGCCTACTTCAACGTGTCTGGCCTGGCGCCTTGGACGACTTCCCACCCGCACCTGGACGGCAAGCTCACCACCGGCAACTCCTACGTGATCACGGCCGTGGCCTTGGACCGCGCGGCCAACCAGCAGACCAACTTCGGGGTGCCCGTGTCCTCGCGCGCCGTGTACGTGGACAAAGAGGCCCCCAGCGCAAACTTCACCCAGCCTGCCACCGTGGGCCAGCCCAGGGCCTACACCATCGGCAAGCTGACCGGCGCGGGCGCCCTGGCGGGCACGGCCGCCGACCCGCAGAAGACGCTCTACAAGGACAATGACGCCATAAACGACGTGCAGGTGGTGTTCTGGGCCATGGGGGACCCGCTCAACATCAAGCTGCCCGGCCAGACGAGCTACTACTACACCGGGGTCGCCAACCCCAACTTCCTGCCGACCGAGATCTTTCTTTCGTCCGAGACCGCGGGCGAGTCAGCCAACTGGAAGGACGTGACCGCGGGCACCGAGACCTGGAACTTCCTGGTCACGCCCGCCAACGCGCCCAAGACCTGGCTCTCGGACATGCCCTACCGCATCAAGGCGCGCGCCCGCGACCGGGCGTCCCTGGCCAATGGCGCCATCGACGGCAACAGGAGCGCGCCTGGCGACGCGGACATCGTGAGGTTCACGGTGGACGACACCCCCCCGGTCTCCAAGCTCACCAAGCCGCCGCAGACCGGGTTCATCCAGAAAGAACGACACCTACTATCTGAGGGTCTGGTACGAGTCTGGCGCGGACAACTACTTCTGGGACGGCACGGCCTGGGTTCTCAACTCCCAATACGAGCTCCCGGTCAAGGTCGTGGGCTCGACCGGGACCGTGGCCTGGGGCTACCCGTGCAGCCCGACGGCTCCGACGGACTGCCTCGCAAACCACAACTCGCCGGCCATGGGCGCACTCGGAGACGGGACAGTGTTCAAGATCGCCATCCAGGCGCGCGACCTGGCCGGCAACGTCGAGACTCCGACGACCGCGCAGATGGTGCTCGACCGCGTGGGGCCGAACATCAGCATTTCGACGCCCATGGCCCCGCCCTACAACAAGTACGGCGCCTCCCGCGACATCGTCCAGCTCAAGGGCACGGCCACGGACTCGCCCGCAGGGGTTGACAAGGTCTTGGTCGAGGTCCGGAACGTGTCGCAGACCCCCAATCCCATCTGGACCGGTTGGTCGTGGGACACAGCGATCAGCTCGCATTTCGTGACAGCCGCGACCACCAACCCGTGGACCTACGACATTGACGGCACGACCTGGACCGCCAACAAGCAGTACAAGATCACGGCCAAGGCCGTGGACACTGCCGGCAACCCCTCCGGGGGGACCCCCGAGGCCTATTTCATCTACGACGTCAACTACCCGTCGTCCACCATCAGCGTCCCGGACGGCAGGGCCTACTACGGCCGCGGGCAGATTTCGGCGTTGACCGGTACGGCCGAGGACTGGGTCAAGACCACGGCCACCGAGGCCAAGTCAGGCCTCTGGAAGGTGGAGACGCTCGTGACCGAGGCGGGCTCGCCGCCCAACTACTGGCAGGGGGGCGGCTGGGGCACGACCGCCAAGTGGCTCGTGGTTTCCACCAACACGCTCGACCCCGCGACCTGGAACTACCCGCCGTCCAACCCGGCCGGCGACACCCTGCCGGCCTGGTACGAGGACTTCAACTTGGGCAGGCTCTACACCATCCAGGTCCGGGCCACGGACGAGACCAGGAACGTTGAGACCGCGGTCCAGCGGCAATTCACCTACGACCACTGGGCGCCGACCACCACGGTGAGCGCGCCTTACAACAACGAATACCTGACCGCTTTCGCCTTGAGCTCGGGCCCTTACACCGAGGACGTCTCCAACGCAGGCAAGACCATCCAGGTCGCGGTGCGCGACTTCCTGGGCGCCTACTGGAACCCAGGCTCAGCCGGGTTCATGGGCTGGGGCGGCGGCCAGTGGATCTCGACCCAGGTCTGGCAGTCGAGCTGGGTCTATGTGGACGGAGGGCTCTCGGGCTTCGTAGTGGGAGGCGGCATCACCGAGCCCAGGACCTACACGGTCTACCTGCGCGGCGTCGACGGCGCCGGCAACTTCAACCGCGAGGTCCTCCCTGACCCCTCGATCGGCGGAGGGGGGAGCTCATTCAAAATCGACTTCTTCAAGCCCGTGTCCAAGGCCACGGTCCCGGCCCAGGGGTCATACCTGACCGGCGGCTACACCCCGATCACGGGCACGGCGAGCGACCAGCACCTGGCCGCCACCCCGGGCGTTGGCATCAACACCGTCTACCTCAAGGCCGTTCGGGAGGACAATGCCGGGACCCTGAGATATTGGAATGGCGTGAACTGGGACTCGGCCGTGGACCTGGGGTTCAACCTGCCCACGACCATCACGGGCGGGGCGCAGACCGAGGTCAAGTTCGAGAGCCAGGCCTCCATCCCGGAGGGCGCGTTCAGGGACGGCTACCGCTTCCGCGTCCTCTCCCGGGGCACTGACCTCCTGGCCAACACCGAGACCTCGTTCACGGAGCTCTCCTTCACGGCGGACCGCTCCACCCCGACCGCGGCCTTCCTCAAGCCCGACGAGACGGTGATGTACGTGAGCTCCGCCAGCTTCACGCTCTCCTCCGGCACCCACGTCGAGACCTTCGTGGGCCTGGAGGCGGACGGAGGCCTGGCCAACGTGGTGTCAAGCGTGACCAAGGTCTACTACCAGATCGAGGACGTCTCGAACGGGGCGCACACCATCCCCGCGGCGCCGGACTACTGCGCAGGAGGGGCCGGGGACCCGTGCAGGTGGTGGGACGGCGACTCCTGGGAGGCGTCAGCTGACTTGAACGCGGTGAGCTCAGAGACCGCTGTCCACTACAGCTCCTGGACCTTCGCGGGCCTGCCCATTGACGCGAACCTCATCCGGGGCGACTCCTCGCCCGATGGCCGCCAGTACCGCATCCGCGTCAAGGCCAAGGACCGGGCCGGCAACCAGGGGACCTTCCCCAACACCCTGACCGCGACGGCGCTGCTCGTCTTCGACAGGACCAGGCCCGACGCGGGCGTGGTCGAGCCCGCGGATTCGCCGCCGGGCGACCCCGTGACCTACTCCCTGGCGAGCATCACGGGCACTGCCGCGGACCCCTTGGTCGGAGGGTCGTCTTCGGGCGTCAGGGGAGTGTGGGTCAGCGTCATGGGCGATCCCGTCAACTCGGACACCAGGTGCACCCCGGACACCACGGCCAACAGATACTGGAACGAGGCGGCAGGGGCCTGGGGCCCGGTCGGGCAGGTCATCTGGAGCACCACCAGCTGGAACGGGGCCTGGTGGCAGTTCACCTCGTCCAAGCTCGACACCTGCGTGACCACGAACATGAAGTACGTCATCATCTCGAGCGCGACCGACAAGGCGGCCAACCAGCGCATCGCCCTGCCGGTTGCGGGCGACCCAGGCTACCGCAAGGTGACCTGGAAGGCGCCTCCTGCGGTCAGCACCGTGACCTTTCCCGTGAACCTGACGCACTACAAGAACATCACCGTCATCCAGGGCACTGCCGATGACAAGACCGCGCGCGTCGGCCTGTCCCTGCGGCGCTGGGACACCAACCAATGCTGGAACGGCGCCGGGGCCTGGGCGGGCTGCCCGGTTGAGCGCAACGTGGCTTCCTCGTCGCTCACCTGGGCCTATCCGTCCGGCACCAGCGACACCCTGCCCAACTGGTCCCTGGTCAACAACACCACCTTCACCCTGACGGAGACAGGCTACAACATTGAGAACACCGCTGAGAGTCCCAACACCGCCATCCAGTTCTACATTGACATGTCCTCGCCGGTGTCCGCCATCGCCTTCCCGTACGACGCCTCCTTCACGAGCTATCCGCCCGTGATGAAGGGAACGACGAACGACCGCCAGGCCCTCTACGGCTCGGCCGCCTCGGGCATCAAGGACCCCAACGGAGTTTGGGTCAGGCTCAGGCGCAATGACACGAGCGCTGAGTGGAACCAGACCCAGGGCAACTGGCTCGCCGGAGCCCAGCCGTCCTCCGCGGCCTACGCAGCCGGCGACTGGAGCTTCGTCGCGAACACGCCCTCGGTCGCATGGGCGCCTGGCGTGAACTATACCCTGAGGGTCTACGCCGAGGACAAGGCCCAGCCCTCCTCCAACGTGGAAGACGTGGCAACAGGTCCAAGCGTCACCTTCACCTATGACCCAAGCACCCCTTCGGTCAGCATCACGAACCTGGCCTCGGCCCGCCACCGCAGCATCTCGGGGGTCATGGACGTGCTGGGCCAGGCCTCTGACCCGCCGGCCGGAGCAGGGGTCTTGAAACGCGTTTCCCTGCGCGTCCAGGTCAAGACCGGAGTCGAGAACTTCGCCAACCCTGCCAATAACTGGACCTTTGAGCAGCCTGACGGGGACTTGGCCTGGTCCACCGCGACCTACGCCGCTGACTGGACGAACTGGTACCTCTCCAGCCCCGCGCTGGTGAGCGCGTTGGTGAGCGGTTCGACCTACATGTACATGGCCCGGGCCCTGGACATGGCGGACAACTACTCCATGGTGTACGCGACCCGGACCTTCGTCTACGACGTCTGGGCGCCCACGACCTCCATCCTGACGCCGGTGAACGGAAGCACGATCGCCGCGCTGGCCTCCATCTCCGGGACCATGGTGGACCGCACCGACAACGACGCCAACCCTTCGGACGACAAGAACCCTGGCAAGGTCGCCAAACTGCGCCTGCGCGTCAAGCGCCTCTCGGACAACTGCTACTGGAACGGCGGCGACTGGAGCGTCTGCGGCACGCCAGTGGACATTGACACTGACGCTGAGGGCATGCAGGTGTGGACTACCTCCTGGACCATCAAGACCGGCAACCTCCCGAGCATGACCCCGAACGCTTCCTATTATCTCGTCAGCTCTGGAGAAGACGATACCTTGGACGCCGGGGTTGGCAACCAGGAGTCTTGGAGCAGCCCCAGAGGTTCGACCTTCACCTACGACAGCACGGCTCCGCTAAGCTGGGTGAATACGCCGCTTCCCGGCCGCTACTACAGCAGCCTGCCCACTATCGGCGGCGGGTCTTCCGACGGGGTGGGCGTGTCCACCGTGGCCTTGAGCATCCAGAACACGTCCAAGGCCGCGCCCAGCTGCTACCGGCCGTCGCCGAACAACGACTTCGAGGGGGCCTGCCCGAGCTGGTTCAAGGCCAAGGACACGCCAGCGGCCTGGACCTACGCGTTCTCGCCTTCCACCTGGCAGTACTTCAACACTTATGTGGTCTATTCCTCGGCCACGGACTTCGCGGGCCTGGCCCAGACCGCGATGAGCTCGGCCGCGTTCACCTTCGACAACCGCCAGTCCACGGCGGCCGTCACGAGCGGCGGCGCTTACGGCCCGTCCTTCCCGGCGCTGGTCGGTACCTCTACGGACGCGCCTGCGGGCATCGCCAACGGCGGGTCGCTCGAGGTGGCCTTGTCGTCGAACGCGGGGACGGGCGGGTGGTGGAACGGGACGGACTTCACGGGAGCAGGTCCTCTGTACCTCAGCACCGACGCGGCGGGCGGCTACACGGTCGGGGACGAATACGACGCTTGGCAGAGGACCCTGACGGGCTTGGGCGTGACGGACGGCCAGACCTACCGGGTCAGCTTGAGGACGCGCGACCGCGCCATGCCCGCCAACGAGCGGTCGCTCGCGGTCCCGGAGGCCCAGGAGTCCAACATGATGTGGGACACGACCAAGCCCACCGCGACCATCTCCGTGCCTCTGCCTGGCTCGTACCAGAGGGGCAACTTCACCTTCCAGGGATCGAGCGTGGACCCCGACCCCGACGACGCGGGCCCGCGGGGCCCGACGAACGTCTCGACCGTGACCCTGCAAATCTCGGTCAACGGCACGAACAACTGCTACCGCCAGACCACCAACGACTTTGGCGTCAACAACTGCCCGGCCTTCTTCCCGGCCTTCGGCACGCCGGGCAGCTGGAGCTGGATTCCTCCATCGGCGCCGTGGGGCGACGGGCAAAGCTACGTGACGCTGGCCAGGGCCTTGGACTACGCGCAGAACCAGCAGGTCCAGTTCTCGGCTTCCTTGAGCTCCGTCATCTTCACCTACGACCTGACCGGCACGACCGTCGGCATCGTCAACCCGCCCGACACGACCATCCTGCCCGGCGGGTCGCGCAAGTACAGCATCTTCCCGAGCACGGGCCGCGCGGGCGACACCCTGCCAGGCAAAGTCGCGCTGGTGCAGGTGCGCCTGCGCATGATCACGCCGTCGGTCAACTACGCCAACCCGGCCAACAACCTGCTCTTCGAGCTCGACCCCCTGACCCAGGCCGAGCAGGCCTGGTTCAGCGCGGACAACAACGGGATTTGGGACGACTGGAAGGTCTCGAGCGGCTCCTTCAACACCGGGCAGTCCTACGCCGTGGAGGCAAGGGCGCGCGACCTTGCGGGCAACTATTCCGCGACCTACGCCACGGCCCCGTTCATCTACGACACGGACCCGCCCTACACCAACGTCAACTTCCCGGCCAATCAGAGCACCATGACCTCGCTGGGCTTCGCCTGGGGCACGGCCTACGACAACACTCCCACCAACCCCGGCGCCATCGTGCAGCTGCGCCTGCGCATCAAGAGGCTCGACCTCGACCAGTACTGGACCGGCGGGTCCTGGGTGAGCCAGCCGCCCGAGACCGCGCCCTACCTCAGGATCAGCGACGGCATCAACGTCTGGCCTTCGAGCTGGACCTTGAACACCGCCATGCCGCCCCTGGCGGACCTGACGCACGGGACCTCCTACTACATGACGACCTCGGCCACGGACAATACCGCGGACGGCGGCAACACCGAGAACTGGTGGGAGGCGGCCCGGGCCTCGACCTTCACGGTGGACAAACTCCCCGCGATTTCGCGCGTGACCGTGCCCCAAGACAAGGGCATCTTCCCGAGCATCGCGCAGATCGCGGGCACGGCGGCGGACCTCCTGGCTGGCGTGCCTGACGGCAGACTCGACCTCATAGAGGTCAGCATGATGGAGGTCAGCCACATCGTGGACGGCGCGGCCGTAGCCAGCGGGATGTTCTGGAACGGCAACATCTCGGCCTCGCCCGGAGGCACGTTCACGTTCACGACCGAGCAGTGGTTCTGCCTGGCCAACTGCGTCTCGCCGCGCCAGAACATCGCGGGAGCGGGCGCCAACCCCGTCCTCTCCGCGGGCAACTGGAGCTTCCAGACTCCCAACTCCAGCCTCTTCCAGGACCAGTACACCTACCGGGTGCGCGTGCGCGGCCGCGACGCGGCCAAGACCTACGTGAACGACCCGATGAACGACGGAAACATCGAGGTCGAGATCTCCTCGATCTCGTTCACCAAGGACGTGACGGCCCCGGGCGTGGGCGTGAAGACCCCGGCGCCCCTGCCGGACCCCAAGGGCAAGATCAAGACCCTGCCCGGCGTGATGGGCACGGCCTACGACGACTTCGGCATCATCTACACCTCCATCTCCTACCAGAACGTCGAGACCCTGCAGTATTTCAACGGGACGGACTTCCTGTCCCCGACGCCGGTCTGGTTCAACGCTCCCATGACCGGGGCGGCGCCCAACTACGAGTGGACCGCGACGCCGCCGAACGTCCCCGGCGGAGGCCCGGGCGAGCCTGGCCCCTTGAAGGACGCCGCGAGCTACTACATCGTGGCCAAGGTCCGCGACGTCTCGGGCAACACCGAGACCTTGTCCGACACGACCTACAAGGTCCTCTTCGACACCACCCCGCCCGCGACCCAGGTGGACGGCCCGGCCAACGGGGCCTTCCTCAACAACCTGACCCAGGTCACGGGCCAAAGCTCGGACCCCAGGGCCCCGGCCACAGGCTCGGGCCTGGTGGGATCGCAGATCCGCATCCAGCGCCAGGGCGACTCGGCCTACTGGACGGGCTCAGGCTGGGGAGTCATGACCTGGCTGGGCGCGGTGGCGGGCTCGCCGTGGACCAAGAACACCCAGCTCCCGCCCGTCACCAACAACCCGGTGACGGGCTTGGACGACGACGAGCTCTATCTGGTCGAGTCCCAGGCCTACGACGTGGCGGGCAACACCACCACGGTGCCGTCGGGCAACGCCTTCAGGCTGGACCTGACGAGCCCGACGGCCTTCATCCAGTCCCCGGCCCACGCTTCGCGCAGGAACCAGATCCCGCAGGTCTCCGGGACCGCGCGGGACAACGGCGGCGCGGGCCAGCAGTACAACGTGGAGTTTCCGCAGGTCCGCATCGTGCGGCCGGGCCCGTTCTACTGGAGCGGCGTCCTGGGGAACTGGTGCAACCTGGCGACGTCGCCCTGCAACGCGCCCGACACCTGGAACACGGCCTTGGACTCCTCCACGACCGGAGCCGAGTTCACCTGGCGCTACGACTCCTCGGCCGTGACCTGGCCCCAGGCGGACGACCAGCTCCGCGTGGACGTGAGGACCCTGGACAAGGCCGGCAACTACACCTTCACGAGCTCCACCTTCACCTTCGATTCCCTGGCGCCCGACTCGAAGCTTACCTACCCGGAAACCAGCGGGCTGTTCTTCTCCTCCATGACGAGGATCTACGGGACCTCCTTCGACGTGACCTCGCCGGTCAACTCCGGCGAGGTGTACCTGAGGATGTGGTACGTGAGCGGGCCGTCGGACTCCCCGGCGAACACCACCTACTACTACTATCCTTACGACAGCACCCTCTGGCAGAAGACGGTCCCAAGCTGGTGGAGCATCCCCGGCTCGGGAGGCCCGCAAGGCCTGGTCACGGCCTGGAACTACACGGACGGGCATTTCACCGGTCAGCACGCGGCCTCGACCTTCACCTGGGGCAGCGGCTATCAGATCGCCCCGAACTGCACGAAGAACGACGACGGCAACTGCGTCGGCAACGGCAGGGTCTTCCGCGTCGTGACCCGGGCGGTGGACGCGGCCACGAACCCCCAGACCGTCTACTCCACCATCACCTTCACCTTCGACGACATCGGCCCGGAGTCCGGCTCGACCAAGCCCTACGCGAACCGGGCCTACCGGGCCGGCACCCTCTCCACACTCTCCGGCACGGCGGACGAGCCGGTGAGTACGCTCCAGAACGTGCAGGTCTCGGTCAAGAGCCAGGAGGACACCCGGTGGTTTGGCGGCGAGGTCGGGGCGCCTTTCCAGCAGGTCTCCGAGTACTGGTGGAACGCGCTCGAGGTATTCAAGACCTCATGGACCTGGCAGCACTTGAACCTCCCGGGCGCCCTGGAGAACCGCAAGCACTACGTGGTGCGCTCCTCGGCCACGGACTCGGTGGGCAACCCCGAGACCGTGCCCGGCGAGGCCCTCTTCCTCTATGACACGGCCGAGCCCAACTCATCCATCAGCGTGCCGGCCAACGCCAATACCAAGGACACCTCGCTCATCCTGCAGGGCGCCAGCCTTGACCCGGGCGCGGTCAACTGCACGGGTTTCGATATCAACGCCACCTGCTCCGGCGTCTACCCCGGCCCTGCCCCGACCTGGCAGCAGGGCAAGGTGGAGATCCGCGTGTTCCGCGACACCGAGCCCTATGCTTGGGGCGCGGGCCCGGTCCAGCCCGGCACCGAGGACAACACAGGCTACTACTGGAGCGGCTCGACCTGGGTCGCGGCCCAACAGGCCTCCGAGCCCCAGAAGTGGTTCAGCGGCACCATGTTCGCGGACGGCACCTGGCAGTACACGGGCCTGGACTGCGCGGGCAAGACCATGCCGCCCGAGGTCTGCTGGACCCCGGGCTCGGACCGCTACGCCGCCTGGGTCAGGGCCACGGACAACGCCGGGAACCTCCAAGGGAGCGCCCAGGCCATCCAGAACGGGCCCTTGTTCCGCATCTCTGCCACGCCGCTTAGCTTCCGCGTCACGGTCACCCCGACCGTCAACATGACGGCCGGAGACGACTCGGCCCAGGTGAAGGTGGAGGCCGTGGACGGGCCCAACGGCACCGGCAACCCCGCTCCATCCTGGACCGGCACCGTGCAATTTTCCATTGACGCGGGCGCAGGGCCAGAGACCATGGACACTGACGGCACCCCTGACGAGACCTACGGCCTGCCGCCCGAAACCGTGTTCCTGGCGAGCGACAACGGCTTGAAGATCCTCCCCATCAAGATCCGCAAGGCCGCGCCGCGGGCCCTGCTGGCCTACGACAAGATCTCGCCCTCCTTCAACGGCACCGGCAACTTCACGGTCGTGCACTCGACCGCGGACCGGGTCATGGTCATCGCGGACTACGCCCCGGGCCTGGGCGAGGACCACGCCCCCGGCGTCATGACCGGGACCCCGGGCCGCTCTGGGAGCCCCAGGCTCAAGCTCGCGGGCGACTCGATCCCCTTCCTCATCCAGGTGACGGACCCCTACTACAACCTGGTGCTCTCCTCTGCCGCGACCGTCTGGGTCTCGGACCTCGACCCCAACAACGCCGCGGTGAGCCCAGACGGCTACGCGAGCTTCAACGGCTCAACCACTGTCAACCGCGTGTTCATCTCGGCTTCCTCGCCCGTCTATGCTCCGGACGACGGGGTGCGCAAGACCTCGGCAACCGGCCAGGGCATCGCCAACCCGGCCAACCCGTCGAGCGCGGTGACGGTGCGCTCGAAGAACAGGACCCAGCTCCTGGCCCTCTTGCCCGGCGAGGTCCGCATGGCGGGCAAGGCCGCGGGCGACCCCGGCAAGTCGGACACGGCCAAGCCCTACGACGTCTACGCGGGCGCGGTCACCACCGTGACCGTCTACGCCGTAGACGAGTACTTCAACACGGACTACGACGAGACCTTCCCGGTCAACGCGGACGTGGCGACCGACGACAACTCCGCGGACCCTCCTGCAGCCGACCTTTCGGCCGGCGCGACCGTCTTCTACCTGACCTCCGTGACAGCTGCCACCCACACGGTCCGGGCTCAGAGCGGGACCCTGACCCTGGCGGGCGAGACCTCGTACTACCACTCGGTCAACAAGCTCAAGGTGTGGTGGACCTCGCCCGAGAAGCTGCAGCTCGTGGCCCCGGGCCAGGTCGCGGCGCCGGGCTTGGCGCCCTATACCAAGGACCCGACAACCGGCGGCCGCTCCGACGCGACCCCGGACCCACTCACAGCCGGCTCGACCTACAACTTCACGGTGAACCTCACGGACCCCTATTACAACGTGGTTCGCGGCACCACGCCCTTCATGGACGAGTTCAGGCTGCCCCAATCGTCCTATAGCTTCCTGACCGAGCTCAGGTTCCCGACGGACCCCTACATCCAGGCCCGGGCCTTGGTCGCCAACCCCTATAAGATCGGCCTCGCGAACGGCACGACCAACTACGCCGTGCCCCCGGTCAAGCGCCAGAGCAACTTCACCGTGGTCGCGCGCGACGACACCTCGACGCGCTACTCCACGGACACGGTCTCGAACATCACGGTCATGGCCAACGTCGCGGTCAACCTCCAGGTGCTGGTGTCGACCAACCCGTGGCCCCAGGAATTCGCGGGAGAGACCGCCGAAGAGGGGAGCGTCGCGGGCAAGACCGGGCCCTTCTCGCCCCTGGTCGCGGGCGCGACCCACTACATCCGGGTGCGCAGCGCTGACCTCTACTGGAACTTGGTCAACGACACCAGGCTGGTGAGGCTCGAGACCAACGACCAGTACGCGGACTTCAACACCGGCAACACCCAGAACCTCTCGGCAGGCGAGACAGAGTTCCAGGGCTTCGTCCCCTCGATCGCCACCAGCACGATGTGGGTACGCGCAGTGGACGCCAGCGCCCTGCCGGTGAAGCTCACGACCCAGACGGTCTCTCCCATCACGGTCTCCTCCAACACCGCGGACCGGCTCATCATCGTCTACCCTGGAGAGAGCCTCTACGCGGGCAAGACCGTCTTGCCATACGGCAAGACCGGCGCTGCCTCGACCCAGACCGCGGGCCAGCCATTCCCCGCGGCTGTCTACGCCACTGATAAACGCTACAACTGGGTCGGCACCGTGAGCCGGGTGGCGCCGAACAACATTCGGTTCGTGACCGACGACCAGGTCCCCGCGCCGTTCCAGGGGGACTTCGACATGGCGGATGGAAGCTCCACCATCACCGGGGTGACCCTCCTGGCCGCAGGCATCAGGAAGTCAACCGCGACCGACTTGGCCGGAGTCCTGGCCCAGGCGCCCGCCAGCGACGTTCCTGTGCAAGGCAGCAACCCCGTAAAGCTGCGCATTCTTCTGCCCAACGAGGCACGCAAGCCCGGCCTGCCCGCCACCACGGGCAGGAGCGCGCCTTCCGCCTTCGTCACCCAGGCCGGGCCGAGCTTCGAGTTCACCGTGGTCGTGGACGCCGTGGACAACTACTGGAACCTCATCCAGGGCGCGAGCCAGCACGTCAGGCTCGCCTCGGACGACCCGTACGCGGTCATCACGCCTTCCGACACCCTGGGCAGCCACCAGGTCTTCACGACCTCAGCCACCTTTAAGGCGTACATGAAGCGAGCCGGGACCTCCAAGTTCTTCGCCGAGATGTTCGAGGGCGTCATCCCGCCGTGGGTCTACGACCTGTCCAAGGACACATCGACCGCCTTCACGGTGAATCCGGGCATCCCGGAGCGCATGCTGGTCAAGCTTCCGGGCGAGGCCTTCGACCAGGGCTCGCCCACGGGCAAGTCGGGCGTCCCGGCGGAGCAGACGGCCGGCGAGAACTTCACCACCGGCACGGGAGGACTGCAGGTGGCGGTGGTGGACGCCTACAAGAACATAGTCACGGGCTGGGCCGCTGACGTAAGCCTCCAGACTCCAGACGACCCCTACTCGACCATCATGACCACGCGGTCAGTGAACACGGGCATGGGCTACGCCATCTTCCCATCCGGCGACATCGTGCTGCGCAGGGCCAGCACGGAGGCTTACATCCGGGCGGACGACTACGGGGGCTCTCTGCTCTCCGACATCAAGTCCTCGACCTTCACCTTGAAGCCGAATCTCCCGGTGGGCATCCAGCTCGTGCTGCCGGGCCAGGCGACCAAGCCGGGCGGCGGCGACTATCCCAACTCGGGTTTCTCGGTCACGGCCATCACGACCCAGACGGCGGGCGCGCCCTTCGAGGTCAGGGTCAACCTGGTCGACCGGTACATGAACGTGTACAACGACGTCTCGGCCTCCTCCGACGTGTTCATCAACACCGGCGACAAGTACGACATCCACCCCTCGACTTTGCCGCTCGTGAGAGGCACCAAGAAGTTCGACCTGACCAACCGCGTCGTTCTCGTGGCCAAGACCACCTCGGCCGTGGTCTCGGCATACGCCGTGGGCCAGTGGGCCAACGAGTTCTGCACCGGGAACCTGCCGATCCCGCCTTTCGACACGGCGTGCAAGACCGAGTTCCCGGCCGGCATCTCGTATCCCTTCAACGTGCACGCCGCGGCGGCCGAGAAGCTCCAGGTCCTGCTGCCGGGAGAGACCAACGTGCCGGGCAAATGCGACGAGCCCCTCATCCCGGGCACGCCGTGCCGGGTCCTGCTGGCCGGGGAGGGCAACCCCGGCAAGGACGGCACGCCGAATTCCTACGTCATCAGCGCCCCGGTCCCTCCCCCGCTCTTCACCACCGTGAACCTGGTGGACCGGTTCTGGAACATCGCGACTGACCGGGCCGGCCTCATCCAGGACACGGACCCGCCCGCCGTGATGCCCCAGGTCAGGGTCCGCGCCCTCTACGACCCGTCGGTTCCCGACTCGGTCCAGGACCTGGTGGACGGGAGCAACGTCTTCGCCCCAAGCCCAAGGCTGGCCATCTCCTCCTACACCGTGGCAGCCTCGACCGAGCCGGTCTACGCCGTGAACTACGCCTCCGGCACCTCGTCCTGGGTCTGGACCCTGCCGGCCGGCCGCAACCACCTGCACCTGACCAACGTCCCGGCGGCCGCCGTGGCAGGCGTCAAGTTCCAGGTGGGCGTGGTGGCCCACGACCAGTACAACAACGTGCTCTCGACCGGGCCGAACAAGTACGACCGCAACGTGACCTTCAACGCTGAGTACTTCGGCGGCAACCAGGACCCCGTGTTCATCCCGGTCAGCGCCAACCTCTCGTCGGGCACCAAGACCCTCGTGGACCCGGAGGGCATCACCATCAAGAAGGCTGGCTCCCGCTACGTCGAGGTCTTCGACACCCTGGAGCCCGGCGTCAAGAGCGTCCAGTACTTCATCAGCGTGAGCCCGGGCCCGCCCGACTCCGTGAAGGTGACCCCCGAGGACGACGTCAACGTGGGCGCGGGCTCCATCAACCCGGGCCCGAGGGGCTCCATCGACTTGACCGCCCAGCTCACCGACGCCTACGACAACTTCATCACGGGCGGCATCGAGATCTTCATCACCACGGCCCAGGTCTACGGCACGACCGGCACCATCAAGGTGGACCACGGCTCGGGGTGGGAGGACGTCGGAGGCTCCACGAAGGTCTACTCCGACGTGCACGGCCACGTTGGAGTGTGCTCCCAGGGCTTGCCGCTCACGGATTCGCCCAAGATCTCGTACTTCGTCTCGAGCACGGCCGACGATTGGACCCGGATCTGGGTCGGGACCATGACCATGCCGTCCAACCTCTCCCCGTTCATCAGCATGAAGAGGAGCATTAGCGGCCGGCTGGTCACGGTGGGCGGACTGCCCAAGTCCCTCGTTTTCACCGACACCCCTCCCTCTGGCGGCGTGACAGCTGGCATCCTCGGCTCCTCGGGCGGGCAGTACATCCTGCGCAGGCTCGACGAGTTCAACAACGTCACCCGGCAGGGTTCGACCCCGGTCACGCTGATCCGTCCCTTGCCGGCCGTGCACACGGCCAACGGCATGACCGCCGGCGCCTTCGGCTCGGTCGGCGACTACGGCTACCGCGACCAGTCGAACCTCGTCTTCATCAGCGGGTTCAACGTCAACGACGGCGAGACGGGCGAGGAGTACGTGTTCCGCTACCACGACAAGATGGCTTCCTACTCCGGCGTGGACCCGGCCTCCAACACCGGGGAGAAGGGCAGGCCGGGCCTGTGGGCCATCCAGGCCGACGGCTCGGCCGGCATGGCCTCGGCCGTCCACAGCCTAAGGGTCAACCCGGACGAGCCCAGCGGGGTGGGCTTCAACTCCTCCATGGACCAGACCCCGAGCGTGGAGAACAACGTGTACTCCGGGCAGGTGAGGGGCAACGCCAACAAGCTCGCCATCTTCAGGGCCCAGCTCCAGGACCAGTTCAAGAACCCCAAGGCCGTGGTGGGCGCGGACCTGCAGGTCAACCTCTCGACCGTCGTCACGATCACGGGGCTCTCCTGGACGCGGCTGCCCTCGATGTTCAACGACTACGCGGCTTTCGCGCCGTCGAGCGACTCGGCGCCGGGGACCAGGTTCTCCGCGCCCTATTTCGTCAACGCCTCGACCTACGTCGTCATCCCGATCGACTCCTATCAGACCACTTTCTACTTCATGGACACCACGGCCTCGAGCCGCTACGAGAGCCCCGTGGTCAGCACCCGGCCCATCATCGAGCTCTGGGCCGTGAACCTCGCCTCAGCCGCCCAGCGGGTGCTGGTGCGGCCCAACCAGCAGGACCGCATCGCCGTCTCCAGCGGCGCGGGCCAGTCCCTCGGCGCGGGCACGACCTCCCAGGCCTTCTGGATCGAGACCAGGGACTACTACGGCAACGCAAGCCCGCTTCGCGCCGGCGAGGACGTGGGCGGGTTCGTCGGCTTCAAGATCGAGTCCAACTCAGCCGGCCAGGTGCTGGTCTCGACGCCCGTGGACGGGAACTTCAGAAACGCCCCGGGCTACGCCTACCTGGCCATCGACCAGTCCGCGACCTCTTTCTACCTCATCGACACCCTGCTCTCCGCCCCCACGCACGAGCTGACCATCTCGGGCCTCCACTATCCGGCCTGGGAGGTGGCGGTGGCGAGCTACGTGGTGACCCCGGGCCCGCCCGCATCCCTCGGGTGGATCACCCAGCCCCGGAGGCTCATCGCGGGCACCACGATCCAGTTCATCGCGGGCCAGACCACGGCCACGGTCGTGACAGCTATCCTGAGGGACCAGTTCGGCAACAACACGCTCTCTGCCTCGCCCTACGTCGTGCGCTACTCCGCGAACAAGGCGACCACCTACGGCGGCACCGACCCTCAGGCGGTCATCATCGCGACCCAGCCCGCCCCGGGAGTCTGGGACGCCATCTATTCGGGCTTAAGCCAGTACAAGGACGTGCCGGTCTCGCTCTTCACGGGCCAGGCCTCCCTGTGGTTCTGGGACACGGCGACGGGGATCACCACGGTCACGGCCCAGTGCCGCCTGGGCGCGGCCGACATGTTCGCGCCCTTAAACCAGGAGCACGTCATCACCCCGGACAAGGCCTGGTACCTGACCATCCACCATCCCTACACCATCGCCAACCCGGTGAAGGTGACCGAGGCCAGCGCGCTCGCCGTCGTGGCCCGGGACAAGTACGGCAACGTGGCCGCCGGCGACGCCCAGAACGGCCAGTACTTCACGAGCCAGGTCAATTTCGGCTCCTCCGGGTCCACCGCGACCGTGAGCCTGCTGGACCCCAACGCGCTCCCCATGCCCACCACCTACCACATCTTCACCGCGGGGGAGGGGGGGACGTTCTCCAACCTCCAGCTCGTGGACACGGTCCAAGAGGTGCTCCGCGTCGACGCGACCGCCTACCCCGACCCAAGCGTGTGGGGCCGCACCTCGGACGGCGGCCGCACGGACCTCTTCACCGCGGACCCGGTCAAGCGCTCGACCGGCGACGTGAACATCGCGGGCATCGTCATCATCCCGACCGACTTCACCCCGGAGTCCAACCCCCCGCCGTTCGGGCCCATCCCGTCCTACAAGGTCACCCTGGGCGTGACCAAGAAGACCCTGAACCAGGGCGACGGCACCACGCCGGAGGCGCCGGACCCCATCATGATGTTCCGGCTCACCATGGCCGTGGCGCCCTCGGCCGGGCCGGCGCTCACGGCCAAGCTCGCCACGGTCAAGGTCAAGCGCCGCGCTCCAGAGAGCAACCTCGACCCGGCGCACGTCAAGGAGCTGGCGCTGTGGACGGACATGAACGGCAACGCCAAGTTCGACCCGTTGACCGACCTCTTCCTCGGGAGCGGCGCCTACTCGGGAGACAACTCCTGGTACTTCGGCTCTGAGACCCCGATCTACGTCTCGAGCCCCGTGCCGTCGCAGATCACCCAGGCCTCCAAGTACTACTTCTTCACGGTGCGCATCGCCTCCACCGGCTACTTCGTGGGCGAGCTCCCGAGGGTCCTGGGCCTCGAGATCAGCGGCCCCTCCGACATCACGCTCTCGCCCGACAGCCAGGTCAAGGTGGCGATGAACAACTTCGCCATCAAGACCTCGACGGCCTCGGTGGAGCGCGAGCCGGCCACCATCCGGGTCAAGGGCGAAGGCATTGCCGCCTGGTGGCAGCCCGCGGCCCTGCCCCTGTCCTCCTATTCCTACGTCAACCAGGGCGAGTCCATGGTGGGCATGGCCAAGCTCATGCTGTGGACGGACGTGTTCACGGGCGTGCTCGGCAAGGTCCGGGTCACGCACACGGGCGACGGCCTGGATTCCCACGTCAAGTCCGCGCGCCTCTTCCTCGACACCCAGGCAGACAAGGTGACGACCCCGGGCAGCGGCTACTTCGAATCGTCCATCGACCGCGAGGTGACCGACTCCATCAACCCGGCGGTCTTCCCGTCCGGCGAGGGCAGATCCGTGACCCTGAACTTAAAGGACGCCAGCGGCGTGAACGGCACCCTCTCGGTTTCGACCAAGACCTACTTCGTGGTCTTCGATTACGACGAGGCGGCCGAGCCGGGCCGCAAGCACGGAGTCCTGCTGACCCAGTCCGACATCATCCCGCTGGCGGGCAACGGGGTGGTGGGGTCGTTCAGCCCGCCGCTCTCCTCGACGCAGGTGGTCGTGATGCCGACCCTCGACGTGGTGTATCTCACCGCGCGCAACACCGAGGGCCAGGGCCCGGACCTGAACGAAGACGGCGACAACAACCCCGATACCAACCCCTACTACTACCCGTCTGTTCCGTCGGCCTTGACGCAGAACGACGTGAGCTCGGCCGTGGTGAAGTACACCCTGAGGATGGGCGGGGGCTCGGCCGAGTGGACGGGCCTCAAATTGGACCGGTGGCTGCCGTCCACCATGAGGGGCAACGGCGAGTACAACGACATGCTCGCCCTGAACAACAAGGCGTCCGACGTGACCAACATCAAGGTCTGGCGCGACTGGGACGGCAAGGGGCTCTTCGACGTGGCCGTGGACTCCCAAATTAGCCCCATGGACGCCGCGCAGCGCGTGTTCCCGGTCACGCAGCTCGCCGTGGCCCTTAGCTCGGGCGCGGGCGTGCCGGACGTCACCGACATCCCGGTGACCGACATCGCGAAGATGTTCCCGGCCGACAGCCCGTTCGAGGACCCCTTGACGCCGGGCTTGGACGACCCCGTGGCGCGCCTGGTGTTGAACGACGACCAGACCGACGAGCTGAAAAAAGAGGTGGTGCTGTGCGCGGGCAGGGACATGGCCGGCAAGACGTATACGGGCTGTCTGCGCGCCCAGGAGGGCACGCCGAAGATAGCCTTCTCCTCCGGCACGGCCGTCTCGGGCTCGGCCTTCATCCCCATCTACGGCTTCCTGGGCACGGGCGGCCAGCTCCTGTCCACGGTGGAGCAGCACTACTTCGTGACCTACGACATCAGCCCCACGGCCACGGTGAGCCCTGGGGCCAACATCGGCCTCTTCGAGCCGAACACGACCTACTTCAAGATCACCTCGCCCAAGACCATGTCGCCGGCCAAGGTCTGGGTGTCGACCGTGGTCAGCGGCGGCTTGACCGAGTCCTTCGTGCCGAGCATCAAGGAGGTGCCGGACAAGGTGACCGTGACCTCCTCCGACACCTTGGACGGGCCGCTGGGCCCCTACCTCCAGCAGAACTCGACGGCCTCGGTCGCCTCCATCCTGCTCAAGGCCAACGTCGGCGACGCGACCTGGCGTTGGATCCTGGTCTACGCCACCGGCACCGCGACCTCGGCGGGCCTGGCCTCGCCGGACGTGGACAACGTCTCGGTCTGGTACGATGCCAGCGGCGACGGCGTGTTCAACCCCTCGGCCATCCCGATCGCCGACACCCTGGCCGGCGAAGGGGTCTTCGGCTATTCCGGCCAGGGCTTGACCGCGCAGGTGAGGCTCGCGACCCCGGTCAAAATACTCACCGAGGCCGGGGCCACCCAGTCCCAACGCTACTTCATCTGCTTCCACGTCAGGAAGGACGCCCAGCCCACGGATCCCCTGACCGGCCAGCCCAGGACCCTGGGCGTGGGGGTGAAGGCCATCTCCATGCCGTCCCCGGACGTCAACGACGATCCCTTGAAGAACGCCCTCTCATATCCCAACTACTTCGACGCCGCGGGCTCGAACGTGACCTTCTACTCGAAGAAGCGGGCCATCGTGGCGTCGGCCCAACAGCTCTACGTCAAGGCCACGCCCTACTTCTCGAGCTCGAGCGGCACCTTCGCGGCGCCGACCCTGGCCGGGGCCATAGCCGCCTCGGCGCCCGGCGCCTCCGAGACCTTCTGGGCCCTGAGCTCGACCCGGGCCCTGCCCGTGCCCATCGCCAACGGCCCGACCTCCTACGCCTTGGTGGAAGGCGAGATCGTCAGTTACTCCGGGATCATGTCCACCTGCCCCTTCCTGTTGAACGTGAAGCGCGGGCAGTTGAACACCGTGGCCGCTTCCCACCAGATCACGGGCTCGACCGGGTCCGCCTACGGCGGGGCCGTGGTCCTGGGCGTGGCGGGGAGCCCAAGCCTGCCGTCCGGCTCCGTCGAAAACACCTGGGTCCTCCAGTCCACCGCGGGCATGCCGACCGCTCCCATCTACGACCCGCTCGGGTGCACCACCTGGTACCCCGCGGCCTATATCGCGGTGGACGACGAGGTCGTGAGCTTCTCGGCCTACGACCCGACCCTGCCGGTCATCTACGGCGTGACGCGCGGCCAGCTGGGGACCGCGGGCGCCGCGCACGCGGGCGGAGCCGCGGTCAAGTCCGCCGAGATCGCCCGGGCCCCGGTGGTCGGGCCCATGGCCTGGCAGGGCCAGACGAACGTGGCGGCGCTTCGCCTCGACATGTGGTCCTCGGACTTCCAGATCCAGCTTGCGGGCTTGAAGTTCGCCAGGAGCCTGCCCATGGGCTTGAACGGCTACGACGACGGGGTCTCCGCGGTCAGGGTCTACCGCTCGGTCCTGCCCCTGGGCGACCCCGAGTTCCACCGCGACCCGGCCTCGGGCGAGAACCTCGGCGACTACGTCATGGGCTCGAGCCGGTTCGGGGTCTACCCGGAGCCCGAGGGCAGGGCCACGGTGCCCATCAGCGACCCGACCATCGGGAACCTCGGCTACGCCCTGATCACCACCTCGACCAGGACCTTCTACGTGTCTCTCGACGTCTCGCAGTCGGCCAAGTTCTCGCACGAGCTCTTGAACCCCCAGAACGCGGTGACCGGCGTCTACATCGCGGACGTCGAGAAGGTCGTCATGATCCCGGCCAACGCGGGCCACGCCGCCGTGTTCGTGTCCTCGCCCGCGAGCCCGGTCTTCCCCATCATGCCCACGGTGAACACCGTGAGCGCCCAGTTCGAGCAGTTCATGCCGCAGTCGGCCTTCCAGAACGATCGTGACGTGCCCATGCTGAGGATCCGCCTCAAGACCGACCGCAACACGACCATCGTAGAGAAGATCAAGATCGACCATCTGCTCTCCGACGGGGGCCTGGACACGGACGCGACCGTGGTCAAGCTCTGGCGCGACGTGAACGGCAACAACGCCTTCGACCTCGAGGACTCCACCCCCGGCGCCACCGGCGGCTACCCGAACCTGCTGTCGTACGGCAACGAGACCTTCAGCTCGCAGACGGCGATCCTCATGCTCAAGTCTCCCATCCTGGTCTCCACCGCGCCGGCGGACTTCTTCGTGACCCTGGACATCTCGCAGTTCGCGGCCGAGAACTCCAGGCAGGGCGTCTCAGTCCCGAACCTGGCCTACTTCACGGTCCAGGTGCCGCACCAGGTGGACTTCCCGTTCGGGGGCTTCGCGAGCAACCCGTACCTGAGGATCGGCAAGGTGACCAGCAAGATCACCCTGGGCGTCAACAACGTCTCGGCGCTGATGACCAGCGTCAAGCAGGCCCAGCCCAGCATCCCCTTCCTGAGGCTCAACCTGGTGACGGACGTGGCGCTGGCGCCCTGGCGGAACGTCCGGCTCGAGCGCGGCGGCGGCTCCCAGGACCCGTCCAAGCCCCTGGGCCGCAACACGGACATCAAGTTCGTCCGGGTCTTCAAGGACATCAACCAAGACGACATCTTCTCGCTGACGGACGACGTCAACATCTCCGATGTGGAGACCCAGCTCTCCACCGTCGTCTACAGCACGACCCCGGTGCCGGTCGACATCGTGGTCCTCTCCACCTGGGGCTTCCCGAAGAACTTCGACGGCACCATGGCGGGCGGCTGGCTCTACGCCAACAACGCCGAGCTCATGAGCTTCTCCGGGGCCGACCCCGACACCGGCAAGGCCGTGGGCTGCGTGGACGGCGTCTATCAGGGGGGCGGGCCCAACCAAGGCTTCCCCTGCCTGCGCATCACGAGCCGGGGCAACAAGCTCGGCATGGGCCCCAGCCCCAAGCTCAACCTCGTAGCCGGGATGCCGGCCCGAAAGGTCGACGTCTTCGACCAGGAGAACGACAGCAACGTCCAGACCCTGGTCTTCTTCCAGAACGACCAGCTCATCGGCCCCACGGCGGGCAACTTCTTCGTGGTCTACGACATCGGCGACGAGGCCGTCAAAGACGACCTCGTGGGCGTGGTCATACGCGACAAGTCCTGGTTCGGCATGCCTAGAGGCGACATCGTCAACCCGTACTATTACAAAGACGTGACGCGCAGCCAGCCCATGGGCTCGGGAACGACCACCTACGCCTTCGTGGGGACCAACGTCGCCATCAAGGCCATCGACCTCTCGGTGTCGGGCTTCACCATCGCCCCGGCGGGGGCGGGCCAGGGCCAGACCGAGGTGCCGTTCATGCAGCTCGAGATGAAGACGAGCTCCGATTTCGTCAACATCGACAAGATCAAGTTCACCCAGTACGGCACGGTCGAGGCGGGCGGCGGCGCGGGCGACGGGGACCTCTCGAAGATCAGCGTCTGGAAGGACAACGGCGACCGGGTCTTCACCATGAGCGTCGACGCCCTGCTGGGCTCGAGCGTCGCCTTCGCGGGCGGCCTCGCCCTGGTGGACCTCTCCGCCAACGTCAACATCTCGACCGCCCTGCCGTACCTCCATGTCACCACGAACACGACGCGCCTCTTCATCACGGCCGACATCGGCTACACCGACCGCGCGGCCCAGCCCACGCTCGGCCACGAGGCGGGAGTGAGGCTCGCGTCCTTCAACGACCTCTACGGCCCCAACGGCCAGGTGACGGCCGCCAAGGACCCCGGCGCCCAGCCGCCGGTGGAGTCGCGCAAGGTCCTCATCGCGCCATTGAGCGTGCCGGCTGTCTCCATCTCTTCGATGGCGACGCCCGTCATCGTGACCAAGCCCAACATCACCGGCGTGTCCCGGGTGGGAGATCCCTACTACGCCGCGGTGGGCTACCCGGCCTTCGCCAAGCTCGACCCCGTGGTGCAGGGCCTGGGCGGCTGCAACAACGGCCGGCCCGTCACCAACCCGCGCAACAACATCTGCCGGGACCTGGCGACGGGCTTTCCCATCCCGGACCAGACCAAGTGGCTCTGCGCCAACGGCAAATCCTGGACCGGCACCACGCCGGGCACGCAGTACTCCCTGGCCACCTACCAGGCAGCTGACCTGGCCCTCGGCCAGGCGGACTTGAACTCCGGCCAGGCCAACCGCGGCGGGGCGGTGTCCAACCTGACCCTCTCCGGCCCGCTGGGCGCCCAGGTGGTCGGGTCGCGCCTCATCCTGGCGGACACGAGCAACAACCGCGTGCTCATCTGGAACTCGGTGCCCACGGCCTACAACGTGCCGGCGGACGTGGTCGTCGGCCAGCCGAACATGAATTCCAACGCGCCGGCCACGGCAGCCGACAGAATGAACGCCCCCGCGGCCGTGTACTCCGACGGGACCAAGCTCCTGGTGGCGGACATGAACAACAACCGCGTGCTGGTCTTCGACAGCATCCCGGCCGTGAGCGGCGCCTCGGCTGACCATGTCATCGGCCAGGCGGACCTGGCCGCGAATCTGGGCAACCAGGGCGGCGCCGTCTACGACCACACCCTAAGCTCTCCCGTCGGCATCCACGGGAACAGCGCGAGGATCTTCATCGCGGACTACGGGAACAACCGTGTCCTCATCTATAACGGCATCCCCTCCTCCAACGACGCGCCGGCTGCCGTGGTCCTGGGCCAGTCCAACATGACCTCAGCTTCCCCGGGAGTGGGACCGGACAGGATGAAAAGCCCGGCTCATGCCTTTGCCGCGGGCGGGAGGCTCTTCGTGGCGGACTACGCCAACCACCGGGTCCTGGTCTACAACGCCATCCCCTCCGCGAACGGCGCCTCCGCCAGCGTCGTAGTCGGCCAGGCGAGCATGGGCGACTCGGGCCCGAACCAGAACGGCGCTCCCGGAGCGAACACGCTGAGCTGGCCTAGGTTCATAGACTCGGACGGCTCCAGACTCTACGTGACGGATTGGGGCAATAACAGGGTGCTGGCGTTCAACACCATCCCCGCGGTCGACAACCAGCACGCCTCCATCGTGCTCGGCCAGCCCAGCATGTCCACGAACACCGCCAACTACGGCGGCGCCGTGGGCTCCAAGGGGCTCTTCGGGCCGTCGGCGGCCTACTCCGATGGAGCGAATCTCTTCGTTTCGGAGCGGGACAACAACCGCGTGGTGCGCCAGCAACTGACCAACGCGGTCGACACCCCCAACTGCGCGGGCGACCCGCCGCTCATAGACTTGAACGGCGACGGGGTGCCCGACGACTTCTCCACCCCGCCGGACTCCTACTCCGTGGCGCCGACCACCAACGTCACCCTGGCCGGCGACCGGATGCCCTCGCGCGACATCACCGGGACCGGCGTCCTGGACATGGACTTGAACGACGACGGCATCGTGGACCTCGTGTTCGTTAGCACGTCGAACGTGCAGATGATGCTGGGCACGGACCTCGCCGACCAGGGCAACGCCGCCAAGGCCATCCCGGTGCCGGACCAGGGCTTCGTCCCTTCGGTCTGGACCTGGAAGGACGGGCAGTTGACCGCGATGCTCCCCAACTCGCCCATCGCCGGCTACTACGAGGTGGCGGTCGGCCGCTACTACGACGACGTCATCCCGGCCTACAGCCTCAAGTGGACCTCGGTGACGGCCGTGGTCACCTCCACCTGGACCGGCATCGACTTCAAGAACCGCGCCGTGGGCGCGCCCGTGAGCGCCGCGCGCCTGACGGGGCTGCAGCTCCCCGTGCCGGGCGTGACCCGGCTGACCCAGGACCTCACCCCGGACACCGTGGAGTTCACGGTCGCGAGCGCCGACGCCTTGAAGCTCCCCGGCATGATCTACGCGGGCTCCGAGGTCATGAGGGTCGAGCGCGTCAACTCCACGACGCTCAAAGTCATCAGCCAGGAAGGGGATCCCGCGCCGGGCAACGGCCGGGGCCTCAAAGGGTCGGCGCCCATCCTGCACCTCAAGAACGAGCCGGTGTCGGACGAGGCCGTGGTGTTCCTGTCGCGGTTCGTGGCGGCGAGCGGGGCCGTCTCCTCGATGAGGCCGCTCTTCGTCTACCGCGTCAATCCCTCGGCCCCGTCCATCAAGCTTTCCGTCTCGGGCTTGGACATCGCGCCGGCCGCGGCGTTCAGGGGCCAGCTCAACGTGGAGCTCCTGCAGCTCGAGCTCAAGACGAGCGAGTCTTCGGTGAACCTCGCGCGCATGGGGCTCTCTCAGTTCGGGACCATCGACCAGGGCTGGGGCAAGGGCGAGGGGGACTTCAAGCGCCTCACCGCCTGGCTCGACGCGGACGGCGACAAGGTGTTCGCGCCCCATAAGGACGCCCTCGTGGGCTGGATCGGGCAGAGGGACTCGACGCAGGCCCTGCGCGGCCTGGTGGCGGGGACCACGGACTTCTTCCGCTACTCGACGAACTCCTACGTGATGTGGCAGGCCGCCATGGGCAAGTCGGGGGCTCTCGGCTCGGTGAAGGGCAGCTTCCAGACGGGATCCCTGGAGGTCAAGAACGCCGGCATCTGGGGCCTGTCCTGCTCGTATGGGACCACCTTCGGGATGAATTGCTACTGCACCATCCCGCAGTCGGGCGTGGAGAACCTCCTGTGCAACAGCTACCTGGTGGGCATGGTCGACTTCTCCGGCGGCGTGGCCGGGTCCACCCTGACCTGGTTCGGGTCGAAGCCCGTCATCAACCTGGGGATGAGCTTCTCCACGCCCTATGTCCGCATCTCGACCGTGCCGACCACGATGTTCGTGGCGGCCGACATCGGGACGGTGGACCGCGCCGGCAGGTCCACCATCGGCCATTACGCCGGGGCGGAGCTCTCCTGGCACGACGGCCTGACCGGCCCCAACGGCGTGCCGCTCCCGTCCGAGCCCGACGAGTCGCTCCCGTCCATCATCCAGACCCGCTTGGTCGAGATCCTGGGCGTGAGCGTGCCGCAGGCGTCGATCTCCATGGGGGTGTCCACCGGGACGCTCCCCATCATCCTGGTGCGCGCGAGCAAGAACGCCCCGGCCGAGGGCGTGGGCCTGCCGGCCTACGCCCTGGTGGACCCGGTCAAGTGCAACAACGGCAAGAGCCCGTCCAACCCGCGCAACAACATGTGCAAGGACGAGAACGGCAACTGGGTGCCCGACCCCACCTTCTGGATCTGCCTGGACGGCTCGAGCTGGGCGACCAGGGGCGAATTGCCCGCGTCCTCCAAGGGCCCGGCGGTCAAGATCTCGTCGTGGACCGGGGTGGACGGCTCGTCGTGGGTCGCCATCTGCCCCTCCGAGCCGCCCATGCTGGACATCAACTCCGACCGGGTGCCGGACAACTTCCTCATGGGCGGCGCGGTCAAGCCCTACCTGATCTCCATCATCGGAGACGGGGCGCCTTCCCGCGACATCACCGGGACCGGCATCCTGGACATGGACTTGAACCAGGACGGCATCGTGGACCTGATCGTCCCCAACGGCTCCGGAGGCATGACCTTCCTGCTGGGCAAGGACCCGGCGGACCAGGGCAACCCGGAGGCCACCCTGCCCATGCCGCTCAAGGGCTTCGTGCCGTCGGCCTGGACCGGCAAGATCGGCGAGATCTCGGCGCTGCTGCCCAAGATATCCACCCCGGGCTACTATCAGTTCGCGGCCGGCAGGTACTACGACGAGCCGACCTCGTACTCCGGCAAGTGGTCCACCCTCTCGGCGGTCATGGACACCAAGGGAATGAGCATGGCCGGCTTCCGGGCGCTGGTCGAGTCGGCCAGCGCCTCCGTGACCACGGCCAGGATCAAGGGCCTCACCCTGCCGGTGCCCAACGTGACCAGGCTGGCCGGGAACCTCTCGGCGAGCACCACCTTCTTCGCGGTGCAGGACGTCTCGGTCCTCCAGATCCCCGAGAAGCTCGTGTACGCGGGATCGGAGATCATGCGCATCAAGCGCGCATCTGGCAACTACGTTTGGGTCGTGGGACAGGAAGGGGATCCCGCTCCCGGCAACGGCCGCGGCCTGCACGGCTCGGTCCCCATCGCGCACCTCATGAACGAGCCGGTGTCCGACGGCGCGGCCCTCATCTTCGTGCAGTACGTCTCGACGCAGGCGGGAGGGGTGGCCCTGACGGTGACGCCGGGCGGGACCTTGACCTCCGCGGGCGGTGAGTTGAGCGTGACCACGGACGCGGTCAAGATCACGACGGACGCTTCCGGCGTGCTCATCACCACGGGCACGGGAGGCTACTCCATCACCATCGACCGGAGCGCCAACGTCGACATCTCGACCGGGCCGGGCGGCCTCGGCATCCCGATTGGGCCGGGCGACGTGATCTCCCCGACCATCTTCGACTCCGTCTACATCACGACGAACACCGAGGGCGTCCAGGTCTCGACCGGCATCCCGGGCCTGGGCTTCAGGGGAGGCTGGGTGGTCAATGTCGGGTACTCGGGCGTGTGGCTCTCCACCGGGTTCGCCCCGACCCTGCCGTCGGTCCGCATCGGCGGCCAGGGCGTGGCCGTCTCCTCGAGCGAGGCCACGGCCCTGTTCGTCTTCAGGCCGGACCTGGTCAGCCCCTCAAGGCCGGGCGTCGTGAAGGCCCTCGAGCAGGGCCAGACCAGCTTCACCCTGCAGTGGGAGAAGGCGACCCAGCCCTACTCGGGGGTGGTAGCCTACGAGGTGGCTGAGCGCGGCGGCTCGCCCAGGGACCTCCAGACCGGCGTGGTGTGGAAGACGCTGGCCATCATCCCGGCCAGGAAGAGGAGCACCAACGTGTCGTCCATGGGCGTGTCGGACGGGGTCGGGCCCGTCAACCAGGAGAGCTTCACCGTGGGCGCCGGCAACGAGTTCGCCGGCGAGGAGCCCAGGGCCGCGAACCAGTACTACCAGTACAAGGTGCGGGCCCTGACCGCCGGCGGCATCTGGTCCGGCTGGTCCGGCGTGGCGGAGAGCGTGGCCACGGGCGTCAACAAGGTCATCATCCAGGGCGTGGGCAACTATCCCAACCCGTTCGACACCCGCACGGGCGGCCCCGGCAGCAAGACGACCATCTACTACGTGCTGGGCGCGGACTCCGACGTCACCATCACCATCTACGACCTGCTGGGCTACGTCGTCAGGTCCGTGAGCTACGCCTCCGGCGCGGACGGCGGCCGCGCCGGGCCCAACTTCGTGACCTGGGACGGCAAGAACTCGACCGGCCGGACCGTGTCCAAGGGCGGCTACATCGCCCGCATCAAGGTCAAGTCGCCCGGCGGCACCGCCACCGAGATACGGAAGATCGGCGTCATCCATTAACGGCGCGGGAAGCCCCTCTCCCCGCGCTCGCCGAATCGCAGCGGCCCGATCCCGAGTTGTCCACCAACATATCGTAAGATATGCCGGTGGATAAGTCCGCGGAATCGATGATGCGTCCGAGAACCGGCATCGCCGTCGCGGCCTCCGTCTTCTTGACGCCTCTGGCATGGAATAACCGCCCATTCTGGCGCCACGTGCTGTCAGTGCCGGGCGGCGTGGGCTTGGAGAGCCTCGCGGAGTTGGGCCGTCACGGGCTCCTGCCGCTCCTGGCCGCGGGGCTATGGGCTCTGGCGGCCGTCGGCGCGGGTTCCCGGGTCCTGCGGCTCATCGGCTCCGGCGGCGAAGGCTTCGGTGATGAATGCCTCGGCGAAGACGGGCCGTTGCGCCTTCCGGTCGCGTTCGCCCTCGGGGCCGGCGCCTCAGGGCTGGCCGTCTTCGCTTTGGGCTTGGCCGGACTGCTCCGGCCCGCGCCGCTCCTCGGGCTCTCGCTCCTCTTCTGCGCGTGGGCCGTCCCCGGCCTGGCGCGGCTGAGGAGCCGCCGCGTGCCGGGCGACTCCTCATGGACGCTTCCCCCGGCGGGGTGGGCGCTGACCGGCATCCTGGCCCTGGCCGCATGGCACACGCTCATCCTGGCATTGGCTCCGGCGACCGAGTGGGACGTCCTGCTCTATCACCTCGCCATCCCCAAGCTCTACCTGCGTCTCGGCCGCATCCAGGAGATCCCGTGGCTCCTCTACAGCCATTGGCCTCACCTCATGGAGACCCTCTACGCGCTCCCCTTGGCGTTGGGAGACGACGGCGCGGCCGCGCTGATGCACGGGACCATCTCCGGGGTCCTGGCGGTCTCGGTCTATCGCGCCGGCCGCGCGGAGCTGGGCGGCCTGGCGATGGGACGCCAGGTCCCCGAAGGCGCAGGCCGGTCTCCGCTCGCCGGAGGGGGCTGCGTCGGACTGACGGCGGCCGCGTTGGTAGCGGCCCAGCCGGCCTTCTTGCGCGTCGCCGGCGCCGCCCACGGCGACGGGGCCTTCGCCTTGTTCCATTTCCTCGGAAGCTGGGCCCTGTGGCGCTGGGCCTCGGCGTCCGGGCCGGCCGACGGTGGATCAAGACGCCGAGGCCGGCGGATGCTTGCCATCGCCGGCCTGCTGGCCGGGCTGGCCGCCTCCACGAAGCTCGCGGCGGCATCGCTTCTGGCCGCCAGCGCGTTCGTGGTGTGGCTTGCGGAGAACCGCCGAGGGACGCGGAGCCCCTGGAAGGCCGCGGCCTTCTACGCGCTGTGCGGGCTCGGGGTCGTCCTGCCGTGGTACGCGAAGACTTTGGTCGGAACCGGGAATCCTTTCTGGCCCGTGTTCTCCAAGGCCCTCGGAGGACGATGGGGAGCCGAGTCCTTCGAGTCCCTCTACCTGCGTTCGAGCCAATGGCCGTGGCCTCTTGAGGCCGGCCGGCTCCTGAGGTGGGGGCCGCAGTACCTGCTGGCGCCCCTCGCGGGGCTCTGGCTGCTGGCCGCGATGCGTGGAGCGAGGACCCCTTCTTTCCTGAAGTTCCTGCTGATGCCGCTCATCGTCTATCTTCCGCTCATCGCGCGCTACGAGGATGCCTGGCGCTACCTTCTGCCTTTCTACCCAGCCTTGGCCCTGGTTTCGGCCTGGGCCGCGGAGGCTCTGGCGCGGCCGAGGGCCGTAGGGGATCCCCTGGCGCGGCGTCCAGCGCCGGGAGGATGGGGCTGGCCGAGGTCCTGCGCCGCCGGCCTCGTCGGGATCGGGCTCCTGCCCGCGCTCCTGGCCACGCAGAACAACGAGCTCTTCGCGGTGGCCGGCGCTCGGTCCCGTCTGGAGCCGGGGCGCGATTCCCGCGAGGTCTACTTGGAGAGGACGCTCGATCACTACCGCGCCTTCAGGAAGCTCGCCCGGGTCTTGCCGTCTTCCGCCCGCGTGCTCTTCGTGCGCGAGGCCAGGGGCTACTATTTCGAGGGAGACTACCAGTGGGGCGACCCGTTGAACCAGGGACTGATCCCGTACGCTCGGCTCTCCGGCCCCGACGCGCTGGACCTCCGGCTCCGGGAACTGGGGGTGACCCATGTCCTCGTCAACGAAGTCCTCGCCAGGGACCCGGCCGCCGCTCGGTCCTACGACCCGCGGGTCATGGAGCTCATCCGCGGGTTCCTGGAACGTCGCACCCGCCTGGTCTTCCAGGACGGCCCCATCGCGGTCTACGCCCTCTAAGTTGATGTCTGGCGCCATATTAACTAAAATCCCGATGTGCTTGCCCATATTTACGTTGTTTTGATGACGCTGGCCGTGTTCGGTCATGGTCAGCAGTCTCCTGCTCAACCCGTGCCTTCGGACCCGTTTCAGCAGGCATGGGAACGCACCAAAGACGCCGACCCGATGGTCCGCATGCGGGCTGCGGAGACGCTCGGGGATATGCGGCGTCCCGACGCCGGTCCCGCCCTGGCGCCGCTCTTCGAAGACCCTCATCCTTTCGTCCGCTCGGCCGCCGTCAACGCGGCCGGCCGCATGCGCCTCCCCGGGATCGCGCCGCGGCTCGCCGCCCTGCTCGACCCAGCCAAGGAGGGTGAAGGGCACGTCAGGCAGGCCGCGGCCACGATGCTGGCGTTCGTGGGCGACGCATCCTCGGTCGAGGCCATCGTCCTCGCCCTCAAGGACTCCGAGCGGGGCGTCCGCTACGCCGCGGCGCGCTCTCTGGGCTCGCTTCGGGCCGGGAAGGCGGTCCGGCCGCTCGCGGTCCTGCTGAAGAGCCCCGACGCGGACATGCGCCGGACCGCGGCCGGCTCCTTGGGGCAGATCATGGGCAAGGAGAGCCTCGAAGCCCTCCAGGCCGCCTTGCTCGACGAGAAGGAAACGGCCGTGCGGGAGGAGATCATCCGGTCCATGGGCTTCCTGTCGGATGCGACGGCCGCGCCGACTCTCACGGTTGCGCTCAAGGACCCCGTCCCAGCCGTCAGGCTGCAGGCCGCCATGGCGTTGGGCAGGCTGGGGGACTCCTCCGGACAGAGCGTGGCGTGCGACCTGCTCAAGGATGCGTCCCCGGAACTGAGGATCACGGCGGCGAACGCGCTCTCGCTCATCGGAGACGAGGGTCAGGGCCTGCCGGCGCTCGATTCCGCGGTGAAGGCCGAGACTGATGCGGACGTGAAGGGAAGGCTGGAGCAGGCCCGCATGGTATTGAGGGCCAAACTGGGCATCCCGGAGTCCCCGCCCGCCGACGCCCTTCCAGAGGGCGGCGGGGACGCTCGGCCTCCGGCCTCGACCGCGCCTCCTCCCGCGCCGGAGGCGGGAGCCAAGAAGCCCGCCGTTGCGGCGCCCGCGGTCAAAGAACCGAAGAAGGCCGCACCCGCTGACGAGGGCAAGAAGCCGAAGAAAACCGCGCCTCCTGCGCGGAAGGCGGTTGCGCCGGAGAAGAAGTCCTCCGGCAAGAAGGAAGGCCGGCCAAAGAAATGAGCGAGAAAACGACGAAGAGCAGGTTCCCGCTGGTCTTCAGCATCATCTTCACCTTCGTCTTCATCGTGATCTGGTGGCCGAGGGCGCTGCTCATCCCGACCAACGGCATCTTCCATCACATCGAGGATGTCTGGCAGGACAAGATGTTCGTCCTGCGCGAGTCCGCCTTGAACGAAGGCGATCCGCGCATCATCCTGGCCGCCGTCGACGAGGACACCGGCAAGAAGTACGGATTCCCTCTGCCCCGCGACAAGTACGCCGACCTCCTGGACAAGCTCAAGAGCTACGGGGTCAAGACCGTGGCCTTCGACGTCATGTTCTTCGAGCCCAAGCCCGCACAGGACAAGAAGCTCGTCGCCGGGACCAAGCGGTTCGGCCGCGTCATCCATCTCTTCCAGAGCCAGACCGAGAAGACGACGCACGGCGACGTCGTGAGCGTCAACAGGCCGGTGAGCGGCCTCGACAGGGCGGCTCAGTACCTGGGCTACCCCAACATCGACTTCGTCATCGACGACGACGGCCATGTGCGGCGGTCCGTCATGTTCGACCCGCGCATCGACGACCCCCGCGAAGCCGGCATGCCGGCTCCGTCCATGGACGTCGTCTGCGTGGCGAGCTTCATCGACCGGCCGGTGTCCGAGCTGCGGGACATCTACGCGGGCCCGCCCCCCCGGGTCATGCAGATAGGCTTTCGCAGGCCGAGGGCCTGGCTCCAGCACGAAGATCGCGACATCGCCCAGGCAGGCGAGGTCCAGAACCTGCCCAAGGTCCATTCCCCTTACCGCATGATCTCCGTGATGGACCTGCTCGCGGGCGAGCTCACCGGCGAGCAGAAGAAGGCGCTCAAGGGGTCGCTCGCCATCATCGGGTCCACCACCTTGGGCTATTTCGACCACTACCCTTCGCCCTTCTCGCCCACCGCCCCGGGCGCCGAGTACCACGCCAACAACATCGACAACCTCATCCACGAGGATTTCCTCCAGATCCCGACGCGCCAGGGCATGCTCCTGGTCTTCCTCGCGATGATCTGGCTGCCGTTGCTCCTCCTGCGGTTCCCGCCCGCGGTCGGCAACGCCGCGGTCCTGCTGATGCTGGCGGGCTGGTTCTCCTGGACCTGGCACCAGTTCGGCCGGGGGGTGCGAGTGGAGTTCGTCGCGCCGTCGGTCGCGCTGCTGGTCTCCTTCCTCGTCCAGACGGCCTACCGGATCGTCACCGAGGGCGCGGAGAAGAAGTTCATCAAGAACCTCTTCGGCCAGTTCGTGGCGCCCGAGGTCGTCGACGACCTCGCCAAGGACCCCTCCAAGGTCAAGCTCGGGGGCGAGAGGAGGGACATGACCATGTTCTTCCTCGACATCGCGCACTTCACCACCATCTCGGAGAAGATGCCTCCGGAGGGGCTGATCCTGTTCCTGAACCGCTACCTCTCCGCCCTCTCGAAGATCGTGCAGGACCGCAAGGGCGTGGTGGACAAATACATCGGCGACTGCATCATGGCCTTCTGGAACGCTCCCCTGGAGTGCAAGGACCACCGCGTCCAGGCGTGCCTGGCCGCCATCGAGTGCCAGGAGATGATGAAGGAGCTCAATAAGAACCTCGAGCCGGGCCTGCCGGAGACGCCGGCGGTGCGCATCGGGCTCAACTCCGGGGAAGCGACCGTGGGCCTGACCGGCAGCGAGAAGAAGCTCCAGTACACCGTGCTCGGAGACGAGGTGAACCTCGCCTCGCGCTTGGAGGGCTCCAACAAGTTCTTCGGCTCCAAGATCATGGCCTCCGAGGACACCTACGCGGGCGCGAAGGACATGGTGGAGGCCCGGGAGCTGGGCCAGGTCCGCGTGGTCGGCAAGTCAGAGCCCATCCGGGTCTTCGAATTGCTGGCCAGGAAGGGGAGCCTTTCCGAGGAGTGGAAGAAGGCCCTGCCCCACTACGAGAAGGGGGTCGGCCACTTCAACAAGCGCGAGTTCGGCGAGGCCAAGGCCGCGTTCGAGGAGGTCGTGAGGGTCTTCCCCGAGGACGGGCCGAGCAAGCTCTACCTCAACGTCTCGACGGACTACGGCGTGATCCCGCCGCCCGAGGAATGGGACGGGGTGTTCAACCTGACCGCCAAGTAAGGGCTCACTGATGCTGCTGCTCTGGCGCCTGCTGTTCGGCCATTTCCTGGCTGACTTCACCTTCCAGCCGGACTACATCAACGCCTGGAAGCGCTCCACCCTGCTGGGGATGCTGGTCCACTGCTTCATCCATCCCATCGTCTACGCCCTGCTGGTCTACCCGTTCCTGGGCGAAACGTGGCTGGAGAACGAATGGGGCGGCTTCACCGGCTGGCAGTGCGTGTTCTTCATCTTCCTGCTGCATCTGGCGGAGGACTGGCTTCGGGCGCTGGCCATCCGGAGGTACCGGCAGCTCGACAACGCCTGGTGCTTCCTCTGGGACCAGATCGTCCATTTCGCCGCGATCTTCCTGTTCGTCCCGGTGGGGGCGCTGGCGAACGGCGAGAACGGCGTCATCCCGGAGGCCTGGCCCGTCATCGGGGTCCTGCTCGTGCTCGTCACGCACGGCGGCGCGATCATGATCTATTACCTCGAGAAAGACCTCTTCGGCTCCGGATTCCCGTCCCTCTGGGAGAAGCGCCTGGGGATGGGCGAACGGCTGGTCCTTTGCCTGCTCTGCATGCTGCCGGGCGGCGGGTGGATCGTGCTTGCCGCCGGCTGGCTGTGGCTCATGTACCACGCCCGCGCCCGGCGGATCTTCGAGTCCAGCCGGTTCAGCTTGGCGGCGGGCGCGTGCATGGCGCTGGCATGCGGCGTGGCCGGGCGGGCGCTCTTGTCCGGCTGACGGTCCTGGAGGCATGGAGGTGCTGGCATGAATATCCGCGCTCCGCGCGGTTCGACGATCTCCTGCAAAGGGTGGCATCAAGAAGCGGCCTTGCGGATGCTGATGAACAACCTTGATCCTGAGGTCGCGGAGCGACCTCAGGATCTGGTGGTCTACGGCGGCCGCGGCAAGGCGGCCCGCGACTGGGGCTGCTTCCACGCCATCGTGCGGGCCTTGAGGGGCCTCGAGAACGACGAGACCCTGCTGGTCCAGTCCGGCAAGCCCGTGGGGGTCTTCCGCACGCATGCCTACGCGCCCAGGGTCCTCATCGCCAACTCGAACCTCGTGGGCCGATGGGCCACCTGGGAGCATTTCGACGAGTTGGAGAAGAAGGGCCTCATGATGTACGGCCAGATGACGGCCGGCTCGTGGATATACATCGGGACCCAAGGCATCCTGCAGGGCACCTACGAGACCTTCGCGGCCGCCGGCAGGAAGCACTTTGGCGGCCAGGGGGTCGCCGTCCCCGGCGGCGACCTCTCGGGCAGGCTCGTGGTGACCGCGGGCTTGGGCGGCATGGGCGGCGCCCAGCCGCTGGCCGCGACCATGAACGGCGCGGCCTTCCTCGCCGTCGAGGTGGATCCGGCGCGCATCAGGATGAGGCTCAAGACGCGCTATGTCGATTGCGCCCAGGAAGACCTGGACACGGCCCTGGACATGGTGCTCAAGGCGAAGAAGGAGAAGCGTTCCCTGTCGGTCGCGCTCCTTGGGAACGCCGCCGAGATCATTCCGGAACTCGCCCGGAGGCGAGTTCCGGTCGATGTCCTGACCGACCAGACATCCGCTCACGATCCGGTGCACGGCTATGTCCCCAAGGGCTTGAGCGTCGAGGCGGCCGCGAAGCTGCGCTCCAAGAATCCCAAGGAATGCAGGAAGCGCGCCATCGCCTCCATCGCGGAGCACGTCAGGGGCATGCTGGCCTTGAAGTCCCAAGGAGCCGCCGTCTTCGACTACGGCAACAACATCAGGACGATGGCCCTGGAAGGCGGGGTCAAGAACGCTTTCGACTTGCCGGGGTTCGTGCCCGCCTACATCAGGCCGCTTTTCTGCGAGGGCAAAGGCCCCTTCCGCTGGGCCGCTCTCTCGGGCGACCCGAAAGACATCGCGGCGACCGACAAGGAGGTCTTGAAGTTGTTCCCGCGAGACCCGGCCCTGCGTCGCTGGATCAGCCTCGCGGGAAAGCGCGTCGCTTTCCAGGGCCTGCCCGCGCGCATCTGCTGGCTGGGCATGGGCGAGCGCGCCGAGATGGGCCTCAGGATGAACCGTCTGGTGCGCCAGGGGAAGATCTCCGCTCCCATCGTCATCGGCCGCGACCACCTCGACTGCGGCTCGGTCGCCAGCCCCTGCCGCGAGACCGAGGGCATGAAGGACGGCACGGACGCGGTCGCTGACTGGCCCATCCTCAACGCCCTCTTGAACACCGCCTCGGGAGCGTCCTGGGTCAGCTTCCACCACGGCGGCGGGGTCGGCATCGGGTATTCCCTGCACGCCGGCCAGGTCACGGTCGCGGACGGCGCCAAGGAGATGGACCGCCGCATCGAGCGCGTCCTCACCAACGACCCCGGCATCGGCGTCGCCCGCCACGCGGACGCGGGGTATCGGCAGGCCCTCGATGCGGCGCAACGTCACAGGATCGAGCTCCCGATGCGGTCATGACGCCCTTCTTCACCGTCGTCATACCGACCTACAACCGCAGCCGCATGGCGGCCGCGGCCGCGTTGAGCGTCCTCGATCAGATCGAGGGCGACTTCCAATGCCTCGTCGTGGACGACGGCTCGACGGACGACACGCCGCGGGTCCTCGCGGCCCTGCCCAAGGACGAGAGGCTCCACGTCATCCGCATGTACAAGAATCTCGGCCAGCACTCCTGCCGCAACCTGGCCATCCGCCTCTCCCACGCGCGGTTCGTGACGTTCCTCGATTCGGACGACGTCTACCTCCCCGGGCGCCTGGCCGCGTTCAAGGACGCGGCCCGCAGGCGGCCCGAGGCCGGGTTCTGGTTCTCGAACGCCTACGTGCACCGCTACGGCAGGGTCGTGGGCCGGCTCTTCCACCCGGACCGCGCCATCCCCCAGGGGCGCGTGCCGGGCTGCTACGCGGTCGGAGACCGCTGGCTGCCCTACGTCACGACGAACGTCGCCATCCGCAGGGACGCGTTCGACCGTTTCGGCGCGTTCCGGGAGGACCTGCGCATCCTGGAGGATACGGAGCTCTACGCCAGGATGCTCGCCGGCGGCCTCGAGGTGGGCTCCATCGCCGAGCCTCTGGCCGTGCGCGTCCTGCACGCCAGCCAGATCACCCGCGACCACGAGAGGGACTTCCGGGAGGCCCTGATCGCCCTGCAATCCTCGGGGGCCCAGGGCGAGGTCCTGGCGCGGTTGCGCGAGGCCTTGGTGCTCGAAGTCGCGACCTATCTATGGAAAGAGCTCGAGCCGGAGCGCGCCCGCGAGTTCCTGCGCGCCGAATTGGGCGAAGCCGGCCCCTGGGCCTTCGGCCCAGGCCGCGGGCTCTATTGGAAGACCTTCCTGCCGGCCAAGGCTCTGGCCGCCGCGAAAGCCCTGCGGCGGTCCTACCTTCGGGCGCGGTTCGCGCCCGGGCTGGCGCCGGGGGAGTTCACAGCCGCTTGCCGGGCGCTCGAGAGCCTGCGCGGGCGGGCGGCGTGCCTGTAGGCGCCTACCAGGAGCTCTTGAGCGGCCCTATCGCGGCCTCGACCGCTTCCAAGACCGCGCAGGAGGCCACGGCCTCGGCCATGGCGTTGTGGTCCTTGAAGAGCGGCCGGTCCTCGTCGAGGTGCTTGACGACGCGGCGGACCGCGGCAAGGGCGGCCTTCGTGCCCTTGCCGCGGGCGAAGTTCCTGAAATCGAGGCCCTGGGCAGCTGCGATGAACTCTATGGCCAGCACCCCCCGGGCGTTCTCAAGAATCTGCCCGGTCTTCAAGGCGCCGTTCATCCCCATGCTGACGAAGTCCTCCTGGTCGGCCGCGGCCGGGATGGACTGGATGCACGACGGCGCGCTGAGGATGCGGGACTCCACGATGAGGGCGTCGGCGGTGTACTGGCTGAGCATGAGGCCGGAGAACATGCCGGCGCCCTTGGTCAGGAACGCGGGCAGGCCCACGCTCAAGGCCGGGTTGAGGAGGCGGTTCAAGCGCCTTTCCGAGATGACGCTCACCATGCACAGGCCCGCGCCGACCATGTCGAGGGGCATGCTGACGGGCGTGCCCTGGAAGTTGGCGCCGGTCAGGACCGTGTCGCTCTCGTGCAGGAAGATGGGGTTGTCCGCGACGCCGTTGAGCTCCGTTTCGATCTGCCGGCGCGCGAAGGCGAGGTGGTCGCGGAAGGCCCCGATGACCTGCGGCGTGGAGCGCATGGAGTAGGCGTCCTGCACCTTGACCTTGAGCTTGCCGGTGACGAGGTCCGAGCCCGCGATGACGGCCCGGATGTTCTCGGCCGAGGTGACGGCGCCCTTGAAGCCTCGCAGCTCGTGCAGGCGGCGGTCGTAGGGCTTCATGTTGGCGAGCAGGGCCTCGAGGCTCATGGCGGCCGCGATCTCGGCGGACTTGACCCAGCGCTCCGCGTCGTGGAGGAGGAGGCAGCCGATGCCGGTGATGAGGTTTGAGCCGTTGATGGCGGCCAGGCCGTCGCGGGCCTTCAGGCCCGGGACGGGGATGCGGGCCTTGGCCAGGGCGGTCTTCGACGGCCTGCGCCTTCCCTGGTAGAAGCATTCTCCCTCGCCGATGAGGGAGAGCGCGACCTGGCTCATGGGGGAGAGGTCGCCGCACGCTCCGACCGAGCCTTTCTCGCAGACGACCGGGGTGACCCCCTTGTTCAGCATCGCCACATAGGTCAGCGGGATCTCCGGCCGGCAGCCGGAACGCCCCTTCGAGTGGACGGCGACGCGGCTGAGCATGGCGGCGCGCACGTGCTCGACCGGGCAGGGGCGGCCGATGCCCGCGGAGTGGTTGTAGATGAGGTATTTCTGGAACCGCTTGACCTGGTCGTCGGTCAGCGCGACCTCGGAGAACTCGCCGATGCCGGTGTTGACGCCGTACATGATCTCGCGCGCCTTGATCTTGCCTTCGAGCATGCCCCGGCACCGCTTGATGCGGGCGAGAGCCTCGGGCGCGAGGCCGGTCTTCCTCCCGTGGCGGGCGACCTCGACGACGTCCTCGATGGTGAGGGAGCCGCCGCCGATCCGCAGGGGAATCATGGCTAGGTCTTGCCCCCTAGTCGGCCATGAGCTTGACCAGGACGGCCTTCTGCGCGTGGAGGCGGTTCTCGGCCTGGTCGAAGATGATGGAATTGGGGCTGTCCGCCACCTCGTCGGTGACCTCCTCGCCGCGGTGCGCGGGCAGGCAGTGCATGAAGAGGGCGCCGGACTTGCCGGTCATGGCCATGAGGGCGGCGTTGACCTGGTAGGGCTTGAAGACGCGCACGCGCTGGGCGTGCTCGCCCTCCCGGCCCATGCTGGCCCAGACGTCCGTGTAGATAACGTCGGCGCCCAGCACCCCGACCAGGTCGTGGGTGACCTCGATCCTGGCCCCGGTCTTGCGGCCGTCGTCCGAAGCTATGGCGACCACCTTGGCGTCGGGCTCGTAGCCCTGCGGGACGACGCAGACGACGTTGACCCCGAGTTTGGCGCCCGCGAAGAGGAGGCTGTGCGCCACGTTGTTGCCGTCGCCCACGTAGGCGAGGGTCAGCCCCTTGAGCTTGCCTTTGTGCTCGAGGATGGTGAGGTAGTCGGCCAGGCCCTGGCAGGGATGGGACCAGTCGGAGAGGCCGTTGATGACCGGCACGGTCGCGTGCTCGGCCAGGGCCTCGACGTCGGAGTGCGCGAAGACGCGGGCCATGACGGCGTCCACGTAGCGGGAGAGGACCCGCGCGGTGTCGGGAATAGTCTCGCCGCGCCCGAGCTGGAGGTCGTTGCCGGAAAGGTACATCCCGTGCCCGCCCAGCTGGCGCATGGCCATCTCGAAGGAGACCCGGGTGCGGGTGGAGGGCTTCTGGAAGATCATGGCGAGGTTCTTGCCCGCCAGGTGACGGTGGATCCGGCCCGCCTTGCGCTCCCGCTTGAGCCTGAGGGCGAGGTCGAAATAGCCCTCGAGCTCCCGGCGCGTCATGTCGGAGAGCGTGATGAAATTCTTCCGGCAAGACGAGCTCAAGCTTCCGCGAGTCTTGCCGGAAGCCTTGGGGTTCTTCGTGGTCATGATCGTGGCCGTCATTTGGTCATCTCCAATACCTTCTTGATTCTCTTGAAGGCCCAGTCGAGCTCCCTCTCCGTGATGACGAGCGGCGGGGCCAGGCGGATGACGTGCTCGTGGGTCTCTTTGCAGAGCATTCCGAGCGCCATCAGGCGCTCGCAGAATCGTCTGGCGCCTCCCGCTTCGGGGTTCAACTCGATGCCGATGATCAGGCCGCGTCCGCGCATCTCTTTGACATGGGGGCTCTTGATCGTGCGCAGCTTGGCCAGGAACGCCTCGCCGAGCCTGCGGGATCGCTCGTCGAGCTTCTCATCCCTGAGGACCTTCATGGCCGCGCGCGCGACGGCGCAGGCCAGGGGATTGGCGCCGAACGTGCTGCCGTGGTCCCCGGGCTTGAACACGCCCATGACCTCGGCGCCGGCGAGCGTCACCGAGATGGGGAGCACGCCTCCTCCCAGGGCCTTGCCGAGGATGAGGACGTCCGGCCGGATGCCCTCGTGCTCGAAGGCGAACATCCGGCCCGTGCGGCCCAGGCCCGTCTGGATCTCGTCGAGCATGAGCAGGATGCCGGCCTTGGCGCAGATCTCGCGGACCTGCCGGAAGTAGCCGGCCGGCGGGATGAGGATGCCCGCCTCGCACTGGATGGGCTCGACCAGGAAGGCGACCGTGTCGGGCGTGATGGCGGCGCGGAGCTCCTCGGCGTCGCCGAAGCCGATGAGCTTGAAGCCGGGGGTGTAGGGGCCGAAGTCCCGGCGATACTGCTCGTCGCTCGAGAAGCTCACGATCGTGACGGTGCGGCCGTGGAAGTTGTTGGCGCAGGCTATGATCTCGGCCTTCTCCGGACCTAGGCCTCGCTTCATGCAGCCCCATTTCCTGGCCATCTTGACCGCGGTCTCGACCGCCTCGGCGCCCGAGTTCATGGCCAGGGCCATGTCGAAGCCGGTCAGCTCGCAGACCTCCTTGAGGAAGGGCCCGATCTGGTCCGTGTGGAAGGCGCGCGAGGTGAGCGTCACGCGCTTGGCTTGGGCCGCGAGGGCCTTCATGATGACGGGGTGCCGGTGCCCCTGGTTCAGGGCCGAGTAGGAGCTCAGCATGTCCATGTAGCGCTTGCCCTCGGGGTTCCTGACCCAGACGCCCTTGGCGCTGGAGATGACGAGGGGCAGGGGATGGTAGTTGCGGGCTCCGTACTTCTCGGCCAGGTCGATGAGGCCCTGGCTGGATCGTCCAGGCTCTTCCTTGCCGATCCGTCCTGGGCGAAGCCCGGGGCTCTCGGTCTCAGGTTTGGTCTCCGTCATGGTCATGTTCTCCTCCAAACGGTCTTCTCCACCAGCCGGCGCAGCGTGCCGTCCGCCTCCTCGAGGTCGTAGGTCACGCGCACGCTCGGCTTGTTGATGCTGAGCAGCCTCGTCAAGTCGATGGGCGTGCCGACCACCACCAAGTCGCAGGGGGTGGCGTCGATGGTCCTGCGGAGCTCCTCCATCTGCTTGGCCCCGTAGCCCATGGCAGGCAGGATGTCCGTGATGTGCGGGTAGGCCCGGAAGGTGTCTTTGATGGAGCCCACGGCGTAAGGCCGGGGGTCGACGATCGACTTCGCCCCGCAGCGCCGGGCGGCCACGTGGGCCGCGCCGAAGGTCATCTCCCCGTGGGTAAGCGTGGGCCCGTCCTCGACGGCCAGGACCCTCTTGCCGCGCACGGCCCTGGGGTCGGCCACGGCCACCGGGGACTTCGCCTTGACCACGACGGCGCGGGGGTTGGCGGCGCGGATGTTCCGCTCGACTACGGCGATCTTGTCCCTGGGGGCGGTGTCGATCTTGTTGATGATGACGACGTCGGCCATGCGCAGGTTCGTCTCGCCCGGGTAGTAGGCCAGCTCGTGGCCCGGCCGAAGGGGGTCGGCGACCACGATGAAGAGGTCCGGCTTGTAGAACGGCATGTCGTTGTTCCCGCCGTCCCAGAGGATGACGTCGGCCTCGGCCTCGGCGGCCCGCAGGATCCGTTCGTAGTCCACGCCCGCGAAGAGCACGTTGCCGGCGGCAATGTGCGGCTCGTATTCCTCGCGCTCCTCGATCGTGCACCGGTGCAGGTCCATGTCGTCCATGCAGGCGAATCGCTGGCAGACCTGCTTGGTGAGGTCGCCGTAAGGCATGGGATGGCGCACCACGGCGACCTTGAGGCCCAGGGCCTTGAGGTAAAGGCTTGCCTTGCGCGTGGTCTGGCTCTTGCCGCAGCCCGTGCGCACGGCGCCGACCGCGATGACGGGCTTCTTCGACTCCAGCATGGTCGCGCGCCAGCCCAGGATGCGGAAGTCCGCGCCCGCGGCGTTGACGATGGAGGCCTTGTGCATGACTTCACTATGCGAAAGGTCGGAATACGCCATGACGGCTTCATCGACCTTGAGTTTCTTGATGAGTCGGGGAAGGAGCTGCTCGGGCTCGATGGCGATGCCCCTTGGATATTTCGGCCCCGCAAGCAGGGCCGGATAAACCCGCCCGGCGATGTCGGGAATCTGCGCGGCCGTGAAGGCCTTCACGCGGCAGTCGGCCCGATGCTTCCAGTGGACGTTGAAGTCGTGGAAGTCGCGGCCGGCCGCGCCCAGGATGATGAGGTTTCGGACGTTCTTCGCCGCCACGACTGAGTATAGCAAAGACCGGCGGTGGGAATCACCCGACGCCGAGGTCACCAGCCCATAGCCGCTCGATGAAGAGGCGCCATGGCGGCCGGGATAGCCGGCGTCAGGCTTGCGCCAGAAGCAGGACCTGCGGGGGAATCCAGACGATGCCGGGGGCCGGAGCGGATGGAGCGGCGTCGCTGACCAGGACGCCGGAGGCGCCGCGGTTGTCGTCCAGGAACCGCCGCAAGCCTCGCAGTCCGGTCCCGCTGGAATGGACCTCGATTCCCAGGAGGCGCGGGCCTTCGGCCGCGACCAGGTCCACTTCGTCGCCGCCGCGGCGCCAATAGTGGATGGCGGCGGCGGGCCTGCGGGAGCGAAGCAACGCCATTAGGTGGGAATGGACCACGGATTCGAGGAGCTGCCCCCTGTCGTCGTGCCCGTACCCGGCCAGGGAGTTGCGCAACCCCGGATCCAGGAAGTAGAACTTCTCGGGCAATCTCGCCTGCGCCGCGGCCGAGGCTTGCAGGGCCCTGACCGGGAACACGACGAAAGTCCTTTCGAGGAAACCGACGTGGTTCCTGACGGTGTTGATCGCCGCGCCGACGTCGGAGGCGAGGCGCCTCTCGGAGAGTATGCGCCCGGTGTTCTGGGCCAGGATGCGGATGAGGCGCTCCAGGGTCTTGGTGTCGCGGACATGGAAGAAGTTGACGAAATCGCGCCGGATCATCTGATCCAAGACGCCGTGGAGGCGGGAATCGGCGTCCTGGTCGCTCATGCCCTTGAGGGCTTGCTCCGGGAACCCGCCCCGCCGAAGGTAGGCGCTCAGGTCGGCGCGAAGGCGGGGGCCTAGCCCGGCAAGGCCCTTGAGCGCCCGGTCTCGGACCTTCGAGAGCGTCTCCGTGTCGCCTTCCAACGCCGTCACGACGGCATCCGACATCCGCGCCCCGGCCTCCCGCGCGGCATGCAGGTCCGCGCCTTCAAGCCGCGCGAGGAGCAGTTCGCCGAAAGCAAGCGGAAGCGCGACGTGCTCCACGCTGCGGCCGGCCAGGTGGGTCGCCGCCGCGGCCAGGAGGTCTGTCGCGGCCGAGCCGGAGACCACCAGCCGGACGGGGAGGTCCTGGTCGTGGAGAATTTTCGCCTCGCGGGCCCATCCGGGATGGACATGCGCCTCGTCCAGGAACACGAATTTCTCGCCTGACGCAAGAGGCGTCCGGGCGATCTCCTCGGAGAACGTCTCGATGATGGCGCGCAGGCTCATCTCGCCTTTCGACAGTTCATCCTCGAAGTCGTCGAGCGGCAAGTAGAGGATCCGGGCCGGCGCGACTCCCTGCGAGAGCAAGTCCGCTGCGAGTTGCTTGAGAATGGTGGTCTTGCCGGTCTGCCGAGGCCCTGCCAGGATTTGGACCTTGCCTGAGCGCATGGCGGCGGCCACGGCCGCGAACAGGGGCCTTCGGAAGGCCGGCAACGCAGGCGCCTGGCCTCGCCACCAGAGGTTCCATGAGTGGAGTCGTTCAAGAAGTGCTGGTAGATTCAGCGTCATTGCTGTGTCAGCGTGATGATACAGATTATCTTCCGTTTGTATCAACATAATGATACACCATCTCGGCCTGTGGCGCAATGACCTAAAATATCGCTGAATATGCTAGACTCAAGACAGGCATGGAAACGGAGAACCTCAAGGACACAATCGAGATCGCGGGGGGCAAGCGCAGGGTGGACCTCAGCCTCAAGAACGGCCGGGTCATCAACACCTTCTCGGGCGACGTGCACCGGGCCGACGTGGCGGTGCACAACGGCCGCATCGTGGGCTTCGGCCAGTACCAGGCCAAGTCCGCCATCGACCTCAAGGGGAGCTATCTCTGCCCCGGGTTCATCGACGGGCACGTCCACCTCGAGAGCACGATGGTGAAGATCCCGGAGTTCGGCCGGGTGGTGGTGCCCCGCGGCACCACGACCGTCATCATCGACCCGCACGAGATCGCCAACGTCCTGGGCATGGACGGCATCAAGTACATGCTCGCCTCGAGCCTGAACGGCGTGCTCGGGGTCTACGTCATGCTCCCGTCCTGCGTGCCGGCCACGCACCTCGAGACAGCCGGCGCCGAGCTCTCGGGCCACGACCTGGCGCTCCTCCTCAACGACGATCGGGTCCTCGGTTTAGCCGAGATGATGAACTACCCCGGCGTGATCGGCTGCGCGGAGGACGTCCTGGAGAAGATCCTCATCTCGAAGGGCAAGCGCATCGACGGCCACGCCCCCCGGGTCCGGGGCAAGGGCTTGAACGCCTACGTCTCGGCGGGCATCAAGTCGGACCATGAGTGCACCACGGTCGAGGAGGCCCGGGAGAAGTTGCGGGCCGGCATGTACATCATGATCCGCGAGGGCACCGCGGCCAAGAACCTCCGGGCCCTCCTGCCGCTGGTCAACTCCGAGAACTCGCGCAAGTGCCTCTTCGTCACCGACGACCGGCACCTGGAGGACATCCTCACGCAGGGGCACATCGACCACATCGTGCGCTCGGCCATCAAGCTGGGGGTCGAGCCCATCCGCGCCATCCAGATGGCGAGCATCAACGCGGCCGAGTACTTCGGCTTGAAGGACCTCGGCGCCGTCGCCCCCGGCTACCGCGCGGACCTGATCGTGTTCGACGACCTCAAGCGCCTGAATATCTCGCGGGTCATCAAGGACGGCCGGCTGGTCGCCCAGGACGGGGAGCTTGAGCCCTCGGCCGTGTCGGACTACAAGGGGAAGGTCCGCGGCACCATCAACGTGCGCTGGATCGAGCACGAGGACTTCGCCATCAAGGCCCAGGGGCGCTGCGCCCGGGTCATCGGCGTCGTCCCGAACCAGATCGTGACCAAGGCCCTGGCGCTGCCGGTCAAGGCCGACGGCGGGTTCGTGGCCTCCGACCCGGGCCGCGACGTCCTCAAGATCGCGGTCATCGAGCGGCACATGGCGTCGGGCCGCATCGCCAAGGGCCTGGTGAATGGCTTCGGCCTGAGGAAGGGCGCCATCGCCTCCTCGGTGTCGCACGACTCCCACAACATCGTCGTGGTCGGCGTGCACGACAGCGACATGTACACCGCGGCGGTGCAGGTGGTCAAGATGCAGGGCGGCATCGTGGCCGCGTCGAACGGCCAGGTGCTGGAGGCCCTGCCCCTGCCCGTGGCCGGCCTCATGTCGGACCGGAGCGCCGAGTTCGTGGTGGACAAGCTCCGCCGGCTCATCGAGGCGGCGCACGCCATGGGCTCGAAGCTCGACGACCCCTACATGGCGATGTCGTTCTTGACCCTGCCGCCCATCCCGGAGCTCAAGATCACGGACCGCGGCCTCATCGACGCCGTGGACTTCAAGGCGGT
>JACQWX010000115.1 GCA_016209035.1 Elusimicrobiota bacterium
ACCTAACCGCCACGCGATATAAGACTTTACTGGCGGCCGAGCGCGATTATTCGACGAGGGGCCGGGTGGCTGAGTGGTCGCAGCTTCTCAGGGGACCCGCTTTGCGAAAATCGGTGCTCAGCCGATTGGTCGAGGCTGAGCCAGCGACGGAGCCGCCCCCAGCGCAGGGCGGAATAAGGTTTAGCCGCGATTGCGCTATCATTGGGCAGTAAACCAAAATCGCGTCCAGGAGTCCATAATGATGAGGCCGCCATCATCACGGGCGCGGCCCAGGGCATCGGCTACGCGACAGCCGAGTTGTTCGTCGCCGAGGGGGCGCGCGTCGCGGTCGTGGACCTGGACCATGACTACGTAGATCGGGTTGATCGCCGGCGCAGCCCGAGCGTTCCGCATAATCAGGGAGTCGGCATTTGGGCAGCACTGCCGATAGGGGACCCGGGGCAGAAGCCCGTCCATGGCGGCCGATCTCTCAACGACAGCACGCCGCGAATCGCGGGCGGGGCGAAACGGTGCACCCCGCACTCAAGAGCGGATGCGTGCGAGGGGACGCGGGGGCTGGGCCTATGTCAACAACTCCCAGGATCCTGACTTCGGGTCCGTGTGGGTGGACTGCACGCACCAAGACTCCAAGGGCACGGCCTGGAACGCGTACTGAAACGGACTCCTCGCTCGGGGAACCCGCTACCGGTTTGACTCCGCGGCCTTCAGAACCTCCTCCGCTGGTGGAAGGCCTGCCTGCGCATCATGGAGCTCAACACCCAGATCGCTCTCTGCAAGGAGGATTGCCCATCGAATCCGGCCGGCCCTGACGCTTCGCCTGCGACCTCCCACGAGCCGTTTGCCGCGGCACCGTGAAGCATCTTGATTCCCTCGTAAGAACCCCGCCTCAGAGGGGCTCTTCCCCTCGGGCGCGTCGCGCAGGGGCGCGTCGCCTGGGGCACGGGAAAGCTCTTCAACCCGACGGACGTCTTCAACCTCAACGACTCCAGCTGGTTCGCCGGACCCTCCCTGACCTGGGACTTGGGCCGAAGCCTGTTCCTGGCCGGCGGTTTCCAGAGGTACGGCGGCTCGGCCCTCACCGAATACGGCCGGCTCCCGAACTTGGGCTACCTGCAGGCCCAGTATTACTTCTGAGCCGCTACATCCAGCGCTCGTGCCAGCGGCAGAGGTCGTAGAGGGTCCAGAGCCTGGGCGCGTGGTCCACGCGCCCCCTGCGGTGCTCGGCCAAGAGGTCCCGGCAGAACCCGCCGTCGAGCCACCCCTCGCTGAAGAGCCTTGAGCGGGAGAACGCCGCCTCCACGACGGAGCCGATCTCCCCCTTAAGCCACTCCTTGAACGGGAAGGAGAAGCCCATCTTTTTGCGGTCCACCACCGCGGCCGGGAGGACCTTCCTCCCGTGGTCCTTGAGCAGGCTCTTGAGCATCCCTCCGCGGATCTTCCACGCGCCGGGGATGGAGAAGGCCAGCTCGGCCAGCTCGTGGTCGAGGAAGGGCGAGCGGGCCTCCAGGGAGTTCAGCATGGTGACGCGGTCGAGCCTGCGCAGGAGGACCTCGCTCATCTTGGAGTAGAACTCCACGTAGGAGATGAGGCTGACCCAATCCTCGGGCCGGGCCGCGCCGTCGCGGTAGTCCTGGTAGAGCCCTTCGACGAACCGCGGGCCCGCGTCCGCGTCCCCCCGCTCGAGGAGGATGGGACCCGCCACCTGAGCCCTCTGGGACTTGCCGTAGCCCACGGAACTCCCCATGTAGACCGGCTCGCCCTCCGCCGCCCGGCGCCAGAGGTCGTAGCGCCGGTGCCCGCGCCGCACGCGGCTGAAGACCGGCGAGAGCCCCTTGGTCAAAGCCTTGGCAAGGAGCCTCCAGGGGAGGTTGGAGAAGCGGGCGATGTCGTTCAAGCCCTTCAGCATGACGTCGTAGCCGAAGAAGAGCTCGTCGGAGCCCTCGCCCACGAGGGCCACCTTGAAGCCGTCCTGCCGGGCCCTCAGGCTCAGCTGGTGCAGGGGGAGCCAGACCCAGTCGGAGACCGGCTCGTCCAAGCCCGGCCCGCCGTCCTGCAGGAGGTCGAGCGCCTGCCGGGATTCGAGCATGACCTCCGAGCTCTCCAGCCCGAACCTCTTGGCCACGATGCGCGCGTAGTCGAACTCGTTGTAGCCCGGGAGGTCCTTGTAGCCGATCGTGTAGACCTTCATCCCGCCGACGCCCAAGCGGGCCAGGTGGGCCGCGGTCAGGCTCGAATCGAGACCCCCGCTCAAGAACAGGCACACGGGGACGTCGCTCACCAGGCGCCGGCGCACCGCGGCGTCGAGGACAAAGCCCAGGCAGTCGAGGGCCTCCGCCCGGCTCTCCGGCGCTTTCCTCACGCCGAATGGGTTCCAGTAGCGTCTGACCTCCGGGTCCCGGCCGGGCCGGCACAAGGCGAGGCACGCGGGCGGGACTTGGGCGACGCCCCGGACCAGGGTCCGGGGCGGAGGGACGAATTTCAGCGCCAGATAGGCGTCCAAGGCCACCGGGTCGAGCTCGCGCAGCGCCCCCAGGCTGAACAGCGCCCTCATCTCGGAGGCGAAGACGAGCCCGCCCTCGACGTCGGCGTAGAAGAGGGGCTTCTTGCCGGCCCGGTCGCGCGCCAAGAAGAGGACGCGCCGCCCGCAGTCGTAGAGCCCGAACGCGAACATGCCCATGAGCCTGCGCAGCAGCGGCTCCATGCCCCAGGCGCGGTAGCCCTCGATGAGGACCTCGCTGTCGCTCTCGGTCCTGAAGGCCGTCCCGAGCGTCCGCAGCTCGGCGCGCAGCTCCCGGAAGTTGTAGATCTCGCCGTTGTAGACGAGGTTGACCTTGCCGTCCGCCGACGTCATGGGCTGGTCCGCCCTGGGGTCGAGGTCGAGGATGGAGAGCCTGCGGTGGCCGAAGCATACGCCGTGCTCCGGCAGGACGCGCACTCCCTCGGCGTCGGGGCCGCGGTGGGCCAGGAGCCTGGCCGCCTCCTCGACGGCCCCCCGGGCGCGGGCAGGGTCGAAAGGACCTTGAGGCTGGAAGAGGCCCACGATGCCGCACATGCGGGGGATTATAGGAAAAAGACGGCCCGGACTGCGGTCGGGGACCGTCGACCACGGCCCGGGCCGGGGGCTCCGCTCAGAACGGCGTCTTGGACTCCGAGAGGCCGCGCAGGGCATCGAGCGACGAGAAGCCCATGCGCAACGAGATCGCCGTCGCCGCCGGCGCGGGCATCCCGCAGACCTCCGGATTCGAGCATCCGGCGACCATCATGTCGGACTTCGACGGACGCTGGGCGATGGGGTGCACGGGCGTGGGAGAGCGCCACTTGCCCAGGACGTAGCTCTGGACCTTGCCGCCGGTCTGGCGCATCGCCTCGATGCTCTCCCACCCGTACGGAAAGCCCGTGTCCACGCTCAGGCCGTTGATGCGGTCGAGGTACTTCACGCTCCCGTCCTCGGACAACCCCAGGTCGAGGAACACCTTCTGGCGGAAGGAAAGCGTCCGGCGGGACCGCTCGTTGTAGTAGGTCACCCTCTCGCGGTCGTAGAGCAGGCCCACCTTATCCCGCCCGACGACCATCGCGGTCATCCGGAACGGGTGCTCGTCCCGGTCGAGCCCCGCCAGCGGAGTCGCTATGTTCATCTCGAAGGCGTCGTACACGGCCTTGAGCGTGTCCTCGCCGAGGTAGTACACGCAGTCGCCGCGGAACTCCGCATCCGTCAGGAAATCGGCGATGCCGTAGCGGCGCAGGCTCGACTCCGCCATGAGGGCGAGGGCCTTGTCCTTGGGGATCTCGCGCAGGGGGACCGCTCCCGCCAGCGAGCCCGCGACGTTGTCGACGTACGCGGGGAAGATCTGCGCGACCACCCCGAGAGCGGCCTGGTTGACGAGAGGCGCCGTGTCGCGGCAATAGCCTTCCGGAAACAGCGAGCCATCGAGGGCCGAAGCCTGCCCCGGGTCGAAAACCAAAACAGCCCCAAGGACGATCGGTGTCAGGCTTTTAATATTTCGCATCATGGGGGACCCCGCTCTTCCGCGCGCGTTCTCAGCCGTCCCAGGAGACCACGATACAAGAAATCACGGGCGGAGTCAAGCGAAAAGTCGGTGTCAGACGTAAATGTTGCAATACCTGCCATCGCGACGCGCAGGCGCGACGCGATGGGCCGACGACGAGGGGGCGAAGAAATGGTATACTCGGGCGAGGATGAAGAACCCTTTCCCGAAGGAATTCTACACCAAGCGCACCAAGCCCATCGCATCCGATGTCCGCACGGAGTATTTCCGCGACCAGACCAAGATCATCCACTCCTATCCCTTCCGCAGGCTCAAGCACAAGACGCAGGTCTTCTACGCCCCGGGCAACGACCACATCTGCACGCGCATCGAGCACGTACTGCACGTCGCGACCATCGCGGCCACGATAGGCCGTGGGCTGAACCTCTCCGGCGCGCAGTGGGATCTCGACACGGACATGGCCTACGCCATCGGCCTGGGGCACGACCTCGGCCACACGCCCTTCGGCCACGAAGGCGAGAAGGAGCTGGCCAACAGGCTCGGGCGGCCGAAGGCCTTCCTGCACGAGATCAACAGCTACCGCGTCGTCGAGCACCTGGCCAACCACGGCCAGGGCCTGAACCTCACCTACGCGGTCAAGGACGGCATCATCTGCCACAACGGCGAGGATTTCGACGCGGCGGGCCTCAAGCCCTCCGCCGTCCCCAACGACCTCGAGAACATCAAGGACCGCGAATACGTGCCCACGACCTACGAGGGCTGCATCGTGAGGATCTCGGACCGGGTCGCGTACCTGGGCCGCGACATCGAAGACGCGGTCACGGCCGGGTTCATCACCGGGGCCGACATCCCGGCGCAGGTCACCCAGGAGCTGGGGGGCACCAACACCGAGATCATCAGCGCGCTCATCAACGACATCATCGAGCACTCCCGCGGCCGCGACACGGTGGGGTTCTCGCCGCGCGCCCACGGGCTCGTCCAGGAGCTGGGTAAGTTCAACTACGCGCGCATCTACTACCACGAGAAGCTGGTCAAGTACCGCAGGCACATAAGGACCATCATCCGCACGCTCTTCGACTACTTCACGGAGCTCTTCGAGAAGCACCGCACGGACTTCGACGCCTACGCGGCCATGGACCTCGATGTGGACCGCAACTTCGGCCGCTACGTCCAGCAGCTGCGGGCCATCTACGAGCATGAAGGCTACGACGCCGAGACCATCGTGACCGACTACATCGCGGGCATGACGGACCTTTTCGCGCTGGACTGCATGCGCCAGATCTCCATCCCCTCCCCCCTCGGATTCGACCGGAACCAGCGCCCTTCCTAGGCCCTACTCGGACGGCCCGTCCCACCCCGCCTCTAGGCCCCTTGGCCCCCCCGGGATGCCCCGCCGGATAGGGACCATGCGCTGGCTAGGACCTTCGGTCCCGCATCGGTTCCGGAGAAGGAACGATAAAAGCCTTGTATTCTGTGGAAATGTGTGTTACTATTAGACTATTGTCGTATTATTAAGCTTTTAGAGTACTTAGTTACGATAATGATACCAATAGTATGAACCCACACAGAGGCCGGACCAGGATCGGCACCGAGGAGCGCGTCGTCGAGGCCGCCAGACGGCTCTTCTTCCGCCACGGCATCAAGAGGGTCCCGGTCGAGGAGATATGCCAGGAGGCGGGGGTCAGCAAGATGACCTTCTACCGGCATTTCCCGGACAAGACCGCGGTGGCCCTGCGGGTCCTAGAGGACATCGTCGCCGGGATGCGCCGGCAGATGCGCGACATCGAGATGGAGGACGCGCCCTTCGAGGTCAAGCTCAAGCAAATCCTCGAGACGCGCCTCGAGCAGGCCCGCGCGACCGGCAAGGGATTCTTCACCGAGCTCCTCAAGGGGGCCGATCCGGCGCTCGAGCGGTTCGTCGAGGATGAGAAGCTCAAGAGCGTCCAGCAGGTACGCAACATCTTCCTCACCGCGCAGAGGATGGGGGAGCTGCGCAAGGACGTGAAGGTGGACCTGATCCTCCACATGCTCAACTCCACGCGGGAAGCCCTGCGCGACGAGAGGCTCCTGGGCCTCTACCCCGACCTCCCCGCGCTCATGCAGGAGGCGTTGGGCCTTTTCTCTTACGGAGCGCTGCGAAGGTGACCCCGTGAACCTGGCGCTGCGACCGGCCGCCCTGCTCCTGGCCGCCCTGCCCCTGGCCGCCGAACCCGTCGGCGGCATCGACGCCAAGGCGCTCGTGCGCGAGGTCGAGACCCAGTACCGCGGCAAGACCTCGCACGGCACCGCGCGCATGCGCATCGCCACCGAGCATTGGAAGCGCGAGCTCACCATGGAGATGTGGGGCGAAGGTCGCGAGCGCTTCCTCGCCGTGATTCGGCAGCCCAAGAAAGAGCGCGACACCGCCACCTTGAAGCGCGCCGGGGAGGTATGGAACTACCTCCCCAAGATCGACCGCCTCATGAAGATCCCGTCGAGCCTCATGGGCGACTCATGGATGGGGAGCCACCTCACCAACGACGACCTCGTTAAGGAGGACAAGACCGAGGAGCTCTTCGACCTCAAGGTCCTCTCGGTCGAGGGCTCGACCGTCACCATACAGGCCGACCCCAAGCCCGACGCGGCCGTGGTCTGGGGCAGGCTCGTCTACCGCATCGACCGCGAGCGCGTGATCGGCATCGACGTGACCTATTTCGACGAAGAGCTTGCCTCCGCGCGCGCCATGGTCTTCGACCGCGTGGAGAAGGTCGAGGGCCGCTGGCTCCCCTTGCGCATGCGCATCACCCCGACGACCAAGCCCAAGGAGTCGACCGAGATCCTCTACGAGCGCATCGAGTTCGACTCCCCCTTGGACCCCGATCTCTTCTCCCTGCGCTCCCTGAGGAAGAAGCGGTGAGCCTGCTCCCGAGGCTTGCCTGGCGCAACCTCGGGCGCAGGCCCATGCGCACCTTCCTGACCATGTCCGCCATGGCCGGGGCGACCGCCCTCCTCAATCGTGGCCCTATGCATGATCTTCGGCATGATCTGGGACCTCTTCGCCGCGGCCACGGAGAACTACCACGGCCACGCGGTCGTGACGGCGCCCCGCTACCTCGACGAGCGCCACATCCAGCTGGCGCTCGAAGAGGCGCGGCCCCCGCGGGTCATCTTCGATGACCCGCGGGTCGTCGGCATCCTAGACAGCGGCGACAAGCTCAGGGACGGGACGCTGGCGCTCGTGGGCATGCGGGACCTCCAGGAGATGCTGGCGCTCGAGGGCAAGGTCCACGAATGGGTGCTCAAGCTCAAGGAGCCCCTAGAGGCGAAGGCCTGGGCCGGCCGGGTCTCCGGCGCCGGCGGGGTCAAGGTCTCCCCGTGGAACCGCTTCTTGCCGCAGATGAGCGACATGCTGCAGATGGTCGGGTTCATCCGGGTCCTCTACGCCGTCATCTTCTATTTCGCGGTGGTCCTGGTCTCCACGAACACCATCTATATGGCGCTCCTCGAGCGCGTCCGGGAGTTCGCGGTCATGGGGGCGCTGGGCCTCAAGCCCTCGCGGCTCGCGGCCCTCGTGATACTGGAAGCCCTCATCCTGAGCATCGGGGCGGCGCTGGCCGGGGGAGCCGTCGGGATCCTGGCGACCCTCCACTTCGAGCGGCATCCCCTGGACTTCCGCAGCACCGTCACCTCCATCACCTGGGCTGGAGCCACGCTCCAGCCCGTCTACAGGACCGCGTTCTCCTGGGAGAACGTGCTGTTCCCGGTCGCGGTGACGGCGGTCATCGGCATCGTGGTGGCGCTCCTGCCCGCCTGGCGCCTGGCCCGCGCGCGGCCGGTCGAGATACTGAGGGAAGGATGAGCGCTGCCTTCAAGCTCGGCTGGCGCAACCTCTGGCGCAGCCCGCGCCGGACCGCCATCGAGCTCACCTCCCTGGCCGGGGCCGTGTTCCTGGGCATGACCATGCTCAATCTCCAGGCAGGGATGTACCCGGTGTACATCCGCGAAGCGGCCCGCGCAGGCTCCGGCCACGTCGGCTTCTACCGGCGCGGCTACCTCGACCTGCGGCAGGTCGGCATGACCTTCCCGGTCCAGGGGCTCCTGGACGTCCTGGCCGGGGAGGACGCGGTCGCCGGGGCCTACGCGCGCCTGCATCTGCCGGGGCTGGCGCGATCGAGCAGGGACTCGAGGGCCGCGGCCATGATCGCGGTGGACTTCGGCCGGGAGACCGAGGTCAACCCCCTGCTCCAGCCCAAGCGCCTCGCGCGTGGCCGGCTCCCCTCGCCGGACGACCCCTGGGGAGCGGCCGTGGGCATCGAGCTGGCCGGCGAGCTCGGCTTGAAGCTCGGCCAGAAATTCGTGTGGATGTGCCAGGACCCCAAAGGGGAGACCGTCAGCCGCCTCTTCCGGGTGCGCGGCGTCATCAAGTCCGGCGTCCCGGACCTGGACAAGACCGCGGTGTTCGCGCACCGGGGCTCGGCCGCCCGGGTCCTGGGGGTCGAGGGCCAGGCCCACGAGGTGGCGGTGCTGCTGAAAGACTACAAGAAGACGGAGGAGTTCCTCATGACGGCGAAACGGCTCGCCGACGGGCTCGACAGAGTCGAGCCCGGGCAGGTCGAGCCGGTCGAATGGAGCAAGGCCATGCCCCAGATCGCAACCGCCATCAAGCTCGACCGGACCGGCGGCTGGGTCTTCCTGAGCTTCCTGCTCCTGCTGGTGGGGCTCGGAACGGCCAACACCATGCTCATAAGCGTGCTCGAGCGGACGCGCGAGTTCGGCGTCATCCGGGCCCTGGGCCTGGGAGGAGCGGGCATCGTCAGGATGGTCCTCGCCGAAGGCCTGGTCCTGGGGCTCTTCGGCTCGGCCCTGGGAGCGGCGGCCGCCGGCCTCCTGGGCCTCTACACCGAGCGGCGCGGCATCGACTTCTCCCGGTTCATGGGAGAAGGCCAGGAGATGGGCGGCATCTTCGTGGACCCGGTCGTCTACTCGGGCTGGGACGGACCCAAGACCGCGGGCCTGGTGGCCATCATGGCGGTCTTGGCGCTGTGCGCCTCCCTGTACCCCACTTGGAAGGCCGTCAAGATCAAGCCGGCGCAAGCCATGAGGACCCATTGATGCCGACCAACCCTCCCGTCATCAGAGTCGCGGCCGCGGTGAAGAAGTTCAAGACCGGCAGCCACGAGGTCCGCGCCGTGGACGGCGTGGACCTCGAGCTGGCCCGCGGCGAGTTCGCGGCCCTGGCGGGCCCGTCGGGCTCCGGCAAGACCACCCTGCTCAACCTCATCGGGGGCCTCGACCGGCCCGGACCGCGGCGAGATATGGGTGGACGGAGAGCCCACCTCGCGCATGACCGACCCCGAGCTCTCGGGTCTCAGGCTCAGGAAGATCGGCTTCGTCTTCCAGTCGTACAACCTGATCCCGGTCCTGAGCGCCTACGAGAACGTCCAGTTCATCCTCCAGATCCAAGGCGTGCCGGACTCACAGCACGCCGAGAGGATCCGGCCCCTGATGCGGGGCCTGGGCCTCCAGGGGCTTGAGCACCGCCGGCCCGCGCAGATGAGCGGCGGGCAGGCCCAGCGGGTCGCGGTGGCGCGCTCGGTGGTGGGGAGCCCCTCCGTCATCCTCGCGGACGAGCCCACGGCCAACCTCGATTCCGAGACCGCGCGCTCGCTCATGGACCTCATGCGCAAGCTCAACGAGGAACGGGGCGCGACCTTCCTCTTCAGCAGCCACGACCCCATGGTGATCGAGCAAGCCTTGCGCGTCATCCGCCTCAAGGACGGCAGGATCGTCGGGAATGAAGTGCGCTCCGAGGGATCCGGCAAGGGGGATGCCGCGTGAAGATGGCAGGATCCCTCGGAGCTTCTTTCTGCGTTCTCCTTTTGATGCCTCCATCCTTCGCCCAGAGCGGCTTCCAATCCGGAATCGCCGTGCGCCAGAACGCCGTCCACCTGGGCGCCCCGCGCCTGCAGGGGCCGGGCCTGCCCGAGAAGGGCTATTGGGTCTCCTCGACCCAGGTGCGCCCCACGCTCTCCTATGCCGCGGACCGCTGGTCCGTGGACGCCGCCCTGGAAGCCCGCCTGAGCTGGGACTCGGGCCGCCTGCCGGCCGCCGGGGCTTCCCAATCCGCGGGCGGCCCGTTCGTCCGCGGCAGGACGCTGGAGGCCTTGGACATGACCCTGGACCCCGTCCGCAGGGGTGACACGGAGGGGCGTCTGCGCTTCGAGCGCCTCAAGGTCGCCGCGTCCTTGGGTTTCCTGGACGTCGAGGCAGGCCGGCAGCCCGTGAGCCTGGGCACGAGCCGCTTCCTCGGCGTCCTCGACGTCCTGGCGCCCTTCCCCCCCGGCGACCTCGACGCCACCTACAAGCCCGGCATCGACGCCCTGCGCCTGCGCGCCGCGGCCGGACCCGAGGGAGAAGCGGAACTCATCGCCGCCGCCTCCGACCCCTGGGAGGACTCGGCCCTCATCCTGCGCTTGAGAAGCAAGGTCGGCAGCGTCGACGGCGAGCTGTTGACGGGCAAGTTCCGCAGGAGGCTCTTCTGCGGGGCGGGCTGGGAAGGCGACGCCGGGCCCCTCGCCATCTGGGGAGAGGTCGCCCTCTTCGAGCGGCGCCCGGCGGGCGAGCCGGTGCGGACCGGGGCGCGGGAGGCGGCGTTCGCGGGGGTGGCCGGAGCCGACTGGCGCGTGCGGGAGAACGCCACCCTGGGCCTGGCTCTCTACCGCAACGATTTCGGAGCCCGCCGACGCTGGGACCTGGTCTCCATCGGCGACGACGCGCCCCTGCGGGAAGGCTGGGTCTTCCTCGCTGCTCGGGAATACGCGGCGGTCACCTTCCATGCCGAGCCGCACGCCCTAGTCCACCTGGACGCCTCGGGGCTCATGAACCCGGTCGACGGCTCGAGCCTCTGGCGGCCGCGCGTCACCGTCAACCTCCACGACAACGCGGACATGAGCCTCTACGCCTGGTTCGCGGCAGGCCGCAGGCCCCTCGGGCCGACCCCCCGCTCGGAGTTCGGCTCCATGCCCGACGGCCTGGGTCTCTACGGCCGGGTGTTCTTCTGACGGGACGTTCCGTAGTTCTACGAATCCCGTTCCGTACAATAACGAATTTTCCGGACGCCCCGTTCCAGGGTATCATGATGAGGCGTCCAACTCCCAGGAGACCGATGCCAGCCAAGATGCCCGCGACGACCGCCGTGGACACTACGATGCTCTCCGTGGAATCCCCCATGCCTGGCGAGCGGATCAAGGCCAAGAACTGCTGCTTCATGTTCCGCGCCGAGGTCGAGGGCGCCGTCGAAGCCTCGATCGACGGCGGAGCGTGGCGGCGCTGCAGGCACCTGATGGGCTACTGGTGGCTGGACTGGGAATGCAAGAGAACCGGGCCGCACCGCGTGGTCGCCCGCATCAAGACGCCCGAAGGCGCCGAGTTCAAGAGCGGCCCGCGCAGGTTCCAAGTCATCTGAAGGCCCCAGCGAGATAACCCTACCATGCCCTCCATCCTGTTCGTCTGCAACCACAACGCCTGCCGCAGCCGCATCGCGGAGGCCATCTGCGGGAGAGAAGCCCCCCGCTCCTGGCTGATCGCCAGCGCCGGGACCGAGCCCTCGGCGCAGCCCGACCTCAAGGCCGTGGAGGTCCTGCGGCGCAACGGGATCGTCGCCGCTCCCTCCAAGCCAAAGGGATTGGCCGAACTGCCGGATGTCCGGTGGGATTTCGTGGTCTATCTAGGCGACGGGGACATCCCGGCCCTGCCGGAAGGCAAGAAGTTCATCCGCTGGCCCGTGGCGGACCCCGTGGACGGACCGCCCGAGCCCTACGACGCGATCTTCACGGACCTGAAGGAACGCATCGGCGGCCTTCTCAAGTTCATCGAAGAGCTGTCCCCCTGCTCCTGAGGAAGCCCTCGGCCTCCGCGTCCCGGCGCCTGCGGACCTCGGGAAGGGTCCCGATACGACCGGGTCCAAATTTAGTATTAATGTACCTGCTCACATGGCTGGCACCGACGCGCCCAAGGGCCTCTCGGACCTCTACCGCAAGGCCTTCCTCATCCGGGAGACGGAGCTCCGGCTCCTCGAGCTCTTCACCCAGGACAAGGTCCGGGGGACCATCCACGCCTGCGTGGGACAGGAGTTCGCCGGCCTGGCCGTGATGGCGGCCCTGCGGGAGGGCGACCTCGTCTTCAGCAACCACCGCGGCCACGGCCATTTCATCGCCAAGACCGGCGACTTGGGCGGGCTCGTGGCCGAGGTCATGGGCAAGGCTTCGGGGGTCTGCGGCGGCCGGGGCGGCAGCCAGCATCTCCACCATGCGAGCGGCTTCTACAGCAACGGGGTGCAGGGGGGCATGGCGCCGGTCGCGGCGGGCATGGCGCTCGCGCTCAAGCTCGAGGGCTCCGAGAGCGTCTGCGTCGTTTTCATCGGCGACGGCACGCTGGGCGAGGGAGCCGTGTACGAGACCCTCAACGTCGCCTCGAAATGGGACCTGCCGCTGCTGGTCGTGGTGGAGGACAACCTCTACGCGCAGAGCACGCCCCGGTCCCAGACCCTGGCCGGGGACATCCTCAAGCGCGCCGAGGCCTTCGGCATCCAGGCGTCGGCCGGCAGCACGCGCGATCCCGCCGGGCTCGTCGAGACGGCCCATGAGGCCGTTTCGGCGGTGCGCTCCCGGCGCAAGCCGCGCCTGCTGCGAATAGACACCTACAGGCTCAAGGCCCACTCCAAGGGAGACGACGACCGAGACGCCTCCGAGGTCCGCGCCCGCTGGGACGAGGACCCCCTGACCCTTTTCGCCAAGACCGACAAGGCCAAGGCGTCGGCCTTCGCGGCCGAGGCCAGGAAGCTCGTAGACCTCGCCGTGGCCAAGGCCGCGTCCTCGGCCGACCCGGAGCCTCCCCGGCCCGGGCCCGGGCAACCCCTGGCCGGAGGCCGCTGGGTCCCGACCGACCTCACCTGCGACCGGCCGGTCGTCGCGCTCATGGTTGAGGCCCTGGCCCGGAACATGGAGGCCGACCCCCGCATCATCCTGCTCGGCGAGGACCTCGCCGACCCCTACGGCGGGGCCTTCAAGGTCACCAAGGGCCTGAGCACGAAGTTCCCGGGACGCGTCCTCAACACGCCCATCAGCGAGGCGGCCATCGTGGGCCTCGCAAACGGGCTGGCCCTGCGGGGCCGCAGACCCGTCGTGGAGATCATGTTCGGCGATTTCCTGACCCTGGCCGCGGACCAACTCGTCAACCACGCCTCCAAGTTCCGCTACATGTACGACGACGCGGTCCGCGTGCCGCTGGTCCTGCGCACTCCCATGGGCGGAAGGCGCGGCTACGGCCCCACGCACAGCCAGTGCCTGGAGAAGCATTTCCTCGGCGTCCCGGACACGGTGATGCTGGCGCTCCACGGCCGCTTCGATCCCGGCAAGGTCTACGACGCCCTCTTCAAGGACATCGAAGGGCCGGTCATCGTGATCGAGGACAAGCTCCTCTACGGCCTCAAGCTCACGCGGCCGGTGCCCTCCGGGTTCTCCTACGAGAACACGGACGAGCCCTTCCCGACCAGCCGCATGCGGCCCAAGGCCCGGCCGGACCTGACCATCCTCTGCTACGGCGGGATGCTCCCGCACGCCGAAGCCGCCTCCGAGAGGCTCTTCGACGAGCACGACCTCGCCGCGGAGGTCATCGCGCCGATCCGCCTCTATCCCTTCGACCCTTCGGCCCTCCTCGAGTCGGTCCGCGCGACGGGCCGACTCCTGGTCGTAGAGGAAGGGGTCGGGTTCGCCGCCTTCGGGGCCGAGGCCGCCAGCCGCCTCCTCGAGTCGGGCGGAGGCTGCTTCCAGCTCAAGCGCGCCGCCTGCCGCCCGCACCCCGTGCCGTCGGCAAGCACCCTGGAGCGTCAGGCGCTGCCGGGGGCGGACCACATCGTCAAGGCCGCCCTGGAGTTCCGCTATGGCGAATGAGCCCCTGCTGGTGACCGTGCCCAAAGAGAACGTCAACGACGAGACCGTGCGGCTGGCCGCCTGGCGGGCCGCGGAGGGCTCCCGGGTCGACGCGGGCGGCGTGGTCGCGGAGATCGAGACCAGCAAAGCCATCGTCGAGGTGCTCTCGCCCGTGTCCGGCCACGTCCGGCACGCGGCCAAGGAAGGCGAGGTCCTGGCCGTGGGAGGGCCCCTTTGCTACATCACGGCGGGGCCGGACGATCCCATGCCGTTTGCGGGCCGGCCGCGGGCCGAAGAGCGCCTCTTCGACGCCGCGGCCGGCACCCGCTTCAGCAAGAAAGCCCGCGAATTGGCCCTGAAGCACGACGTCGTGGCCGTCTTCACCGGCAGGGGGCTGGTGCGCGAGTCCGATGTCGTCGCCTATCTAAGGAAGGCGGGCAAAGCCGACGCCGTGTGCGGCCGCGCACGAGCGCAGACCCATCTCAAAGGCCTTTCCGTGACGCGAGAGGACCTTCCCCAGCGCAAGCTCGTCGAGATCCGGAGCCTCTCTCAGGGGCAAAACGCCGGGCTCTCCAGCCTCGTGAGCGTGCCTTGCGCGCTGGCGGGCTTCAAGAAGGCCCTGGGCCGGAGCCCCGAGCTCTCGGCCACTCCCCTGGCCAAGGTCTTGTTCGAAGCCGGACGCCTCCTGCGCAAATATCCCATTCTCAATGGTTACTTTGACCAGGGCCAGGCCTGCCTCTACGACGAAGTCCATCTCGGCTTCGTCATCGACGCGGACAAGGGCCTCAAGGTGCCGGTCGTGCGCGACGCCGACAAGAAGGACCTCGAAGACATCGCGCGCGAGATGCAGGACCTGATGCTCGCCTATGAGGAGGACTCCCTGTCCGTCGAGGCCCTCTGCAACGGGACCTTCACGGTCACGGACCTCTCGGCGGAGGGAGTCGTCTTCTTCCACCCCCTCATCAACCAGCATCAGGCCGCGATCCTCGCCGTCGCGGCGCCGGCCGGCGACTCCTTCGACCTGATCCTGGGCTTCGACCACCGCCTCACCGAGGGCCGGGCCGCGGCCCGGTTCCTCAAGGACCTGCGCGCGAGCCTGCTCGCTTCTCGGTGAATCGCACGAGGTAGTTGTCCTTCTTGCCCTTCCTGACGAGGATGAGCCGGCCGAAGAGGAGGTCGGTCTTCTTGACGACGCGGTTGTCCGCGATCTGCCGGTTGTTGAGGTAAATCCCCTTCCCGGCCAAGAGCCGCCTGGCTTCGTTGTTGCTGGGCGCGATCCCGGCGCTCACCAGGACCTTGGCCAGGGGGATGCCGTCGTCCAGCGAGCTCATCGGCAGGGAGGCGCTGGGGATGCCGGCGAAGATCGCCTCGAAGGCGTCGAGGGAGACGGTCCGGATATCCTCCGAGAACGCCACCCGAGTCGCTTGGACCGCGTCGTCGGCGGCCTTCCCGCCGTGCACCAGCTTGGTCGCCTCGTAGGCCAGCGCGGCCTGCGCGGCCCTCGCCTCTGGGGCGCCTTCGACCGTCTCGGCCAGCCGCGTGATCTCGTCGTCGCCAAGCCAGGTGAGCAGGTGCAGGTAGCGCACGACGTCCCGATCGTCGACGTTGATGAAGTACTGATAGAACCTGTACGGAGAGGTCATCTCCGGGTCCAGCCACACCACCCCATCCTCGGTCTTGCCGAACTTCTGCCCGGCCGAATCCAGCATGAGAGGGGAGGTCAGCCCGTAGACGGTCTTGGAGCGCAGCCTTCGGACCAGCTCGATGCCGGCGGTGATGTTCCCCCACTGGTCGTCCCCGCCGACCTGCAGGGAGCAGCCATGCTTGTCGCTGAGGTGCAGGAAGTCGTAGGCCTGGATCAGCATATAGCTGAACTCGGTGTAGGAGATGCCCTGGTCGCGGTCGTCCATGCGTCTCCGGACGGACTCCTTGGCCAGCATGGACGAGACGGAGAAGTGCTTGCCGATCTCCCGGAGCCAGTCCGTGTAGCTCCACCCCGCGATCCAGTCGTTGTTGTCGAGGAGGAGGGCGGCGTCGCTCCCCTCGAAAGACAGGAACCGCTGGAACTGCCGGCGCATCGACTCCACGTTGGCCGCCACGGCTTCGCGGGACAGCAGTTGGCGCTCCTTGGATTTCCCGCTCGGGTCGCCGATCATCCCCGTCGCTCCGCCGACCAGCGCGATCGGGGCCTGCCCGGCCCGCTGGAGCCGGGCGAGGATCATGAGCGGGACGAGATGGCCGAGATGCAGGCTTTTCGCCGTCGGATCGAACCCGCAGTAGCAGACCAGCCGGCTCGTCGCCAGCGCGTCCGCGAGCCCGGGGTCGGAGACCTGCGCCACATACCCCTTGCGGGACAGCATCGCGAAAGTCGATTCCATACCGACGATTATAGCAACTCGTCTCCGGGTTTTCTGATAGAATCCCCATCATGGCGGACCTGCGCGAGATCGTAGCCTCGCTCGCCGGATGCCCTCCCTCCGAGGTGGACGCCGGCTTCTCGCTCGAGCGCCAGGGCCTCCAGGGCTCGATGCGCAGGTCCGTGCTCATCGCTTCCATCAGGAGGCGCCTCGGCGTCGAATGCATGGAGGCAGCCCACGCCAAGACCTTCGGGGAGCTCGAGGCCATGGTCGGCCGCGGGCCGGGGCTCGATCCCTCGGCCCGTCCCTCCGGACCTGCGCCCTTGGCGCAGGTCCGGGCGATGAGCGAGGAGCTCAAGGCGGGGGGCCTCTTGTCTTTCCTGCGCTGCGGCATCGACATCGAATCCGTGGAGATGCTCCCCGAGACGAACGACTACCTCGCCCACGAGTTCTACCGGGATTCCTTCACCGAAGAGGAGATCGGCTACTGCGCCAGGCAGGCGCATCCCAGGGTCCACTTCGCGGCCCGCTGGTGCGTCAAGGAAGCGCTCAAGAAATGCGACGCCCGGTTCATGGCCGAGAAGATGTCCAGACTCGAGGTCGTGCGCGCCGACTCGGGCAGGCTGCGCCTGAGGCATCACGGCCCGACAGGGGCCAGGGACCTCCCCCACAGCGTGAGCGCTTCCCACTCCGGGACCGTGGCGGCCGCCGTGGTGGTGGCCGGCCCGGCCGCGTGGGTCATGCGCTGGTCGTGGCTGCTGTTGATCGTCGGCCTGGCCGCCGCGGTGGTGGCGGCGCTCGCCCTCTTGAGGAGGCTGGGATGAGGAAAGGGACGCGCGGCGGGCCTACTTCTTCAGCTGGCCGAGGTCGAGGAAGGCGCGGTCCACCATGACCACGAACGGCCTCTCCTCGAAGCTCAATCCCCCCTTGCCGTCGTGCTCGATGACTTGGAGCTTGCCCATGCCGTAGCCCATGGGCCCGCGCGAGTAGTAGTGGGCCTGGAGCCTGTAGGGAACGGCCCTCTGCGGCCGGGCCTTGCGGATGGTGAAGCACTCCGGGCCGTAGCCCGTGGTCACGTCGGCGTAGAGATCCCCCCCTGAGGGCAGGGTCGGCTGGCTGTAGTAGGCGTGGCCTCCCTTGCCGTCGTAGATGTGGAAGTCCACGTCGTTGGCGTCCGTCTCCCAGTTGAGCACGAACCGCACCGAGGGAGCCTCCTCCTTGCTCCCGCCGGCGGCGGCCAGCAGAGCTTGGATCTCGGCCTTCCTGCCCGGCTCGGCCTTGATCCAGGCGGCGGCGATGAGCCCCAGGTCCTCGGCCAGGATGCGCTCCACGCCTCTGAACCTGCCCGAAGGGTAGCGCTCCGCCATCCCCTTGGCCATGGCCTCGAAGGCCTTGCGGTGCTCTTTCTTCTTCAGCAGGGCGAAGGCGTAGAGCCGGTGGCTGGAGGGATGGTCCGGCCGGTTCTCCACCGCCTTCTCATAGGTGTCCACCGCGAGGTCCAAGCCCCCGGCCACGCGCTCCAGGCGCTCCCCGGCGTAGCGGCGAAGGTCGGCCCGGCCAGGGAACAGGTCGATGATGGACCCATAGGCCCGGCTGGCCCCGACCCAGTCGCGCAGGGCTTCCAGGGCTTCTCCCAGAGCTACGATCGCCATGACGTCGCCCGGCGACTCGGAGAGCCAGGCGCGCGCCTTGACCGCGGCAGCATCGGCCTTCCCGGCCCTGATGAGCTCCATCACTTCCTTGAATCTCCCGGTGTACGGCAGGGGGCCTTCCTGCGGCCGTTCCATCGCTGCGCCGCCGCGGCGCGCGGGGGGCCCGGTCAGTTCCCGACGCTGCGCGCGTTCGACGCGGTGCTCCGCGCGCTCGACGCGCTCCAAGCCCCCGCCTGACACGCGGGCCGGCGCCATGTCCGGAGGCTCCGCCGGCGAAGGCGAAGGAGGCGGGAGGGCGAGCTGCGGCATCACGGAGCCGAGCATCCCTCCGCCGCCCCCGCCGCCGCTGTCCGCGGCCGAGGCCATGAAGTCCGCGGCAGCGCCAGAAGCCATCATGGCCTGGGTGAAGCCCTCGCCGGACCCGCCCGATGGAGGCGCTTCCGCGGGCGCTGCTTCCATCTCCGCGCCATCGATGGAGGCCGCAAGCCCGCCCATCATGGCGGGCGCGGCCGCGCTCTTGGAGCGCATGAAGCCGCCGGTCAGCCGGTCGAGGAAGGACGGGGACTCCGGGGCAGGCTGGGGCTTGAGCGTGACGCTCTCCAGGGGGCGCTGGACCACGCGGACCGCGTTGTCGGCCACGGTGAGGATGTCGGCCAAGGCTTTGCGGTCGATCCCGTAGCGCGCGTAGTCGTCGAGGGTCTCCAGCACCAGGAGGGAGGTGAACCGCGAGACGACCCTGTGCTTGACCGAAAGCTCCACGATCTCGGAACGGACCTTGTCCTTGGCCTCGCGGCCGTCGGCCATCTCGTGCTTGCGCAGGAGGCTGGCGATCTTCGCCTTGGCCCAGGCCCGCTCCACCAGCGGGCGCTCCGATGACGCCAAGCTCTCCGAAGGGACGTGCACGGCCCTGCGGCCGACCGTCAGCTTGAACGCAGACCCCTCCGGGAGCTCCGCGAAGACGAAGACGTCCTCCTTGGCCTGCAGGCCGTCGATCGTCTTGGGCCAGACCCAGGAAGCGCCCTCGACCGCCACCTCCAGCCCCGAGGAGGTCGCTTCCGTGAGCTTGGCCGCGATGGTCTCGACCGGGAGCCTGCCGTCCGCCACGGCGCCGTCGCGCGGGAGTCCCGCCGTGACCAGCCTCTTGAGCAGGTCCTCGTCCCTGATGCCTCCCACCGCCACCGCGTCCAGGCGCTCGGCCCCATGAGCCTTGAGCTTCTTGACCGCGGCCCGAAGCTCCTCCGCGCCGGTCTCGCCCTGCGTGGCCACCCCGTCCGTGATGAGCAGGACGCGCTTGGCCGGCCGCTTCTGGAGCTGCCGGCCCGCCCACCCGACGGCCCCCATGAGGCTGGAGGCTCCCAAAGCCCGCTCCTTGCGGATGCGGGCCAGGGCATCGTCGCCGAAGCCCCCGGCTGTGCCCTCGTAGACCAGCCGCACCGTTTGGTCGAAGCTCGCCACGGTCACCGGCGTCTCAGGGCCCGAGCCCTTGGCCAGGCCCGAGATCAGGATGCGCAGGAGCTTCATCTGGGGGTCGAATCCCAGGATGCGCGAGGCGCTCGTGTCGAACAGCACCAGGAGGGACGCCACGGCCTCCGGCTGAGTCTTCAACACGGGACGCACGCGCACCACTGCCAGGTTCTTGTGACGCAGGCCGCCGGCGGACCCGGCGGCCGGCAATGAGGCTTCGAAATCCTTGTCCGGGACGAAATTCGTGCGCTTGAGCCCGCCCAGCACCTTTCCCCCCGCGGAGACCTCCGCGTCCAAGGCCCCGACCTCGGGCAGGCCCTTGAGCGGCAGGCTGTACGGCGCCTCGGCCAGGAAGAGCTCCTGGGAATAGGAGATGATGAGCTCCTTGGTCCCCTTGGCCGGGATCGGGAACACCCGCGCCGAGAACTCGTTTGCGGACGCGACCTCGAGGAGGGCCGGGTCCTGCCTGCGATGGAGGAAATCCTCGTACACCGCGCGGGCCTTGCCGCGGTCCACCACCTCGCCCTCCTGCCAGCCGGCGTCGGTCTTCATGGCGAACCTGCTCACCGACGCCCCTTGCGGCATCACGACGCGGAACTGCCCCTCGATGACCCTGTCCTCGGGGTTCTGGAACGCGAGCTGGAGCTCGGTGAACGCAAGCGGCCCCTCGACCACGGCGCGGGCCGTCATGCGGGAGAGCTTGAGGCCCGTGCCGTCGGACGCCGTCAGGCTCACCGGCGCCTCGGGCCTGGCGGCCTCGATGGGGCCGAGCTTGTCGAATCTGAAGGGCGCTGGGGCCGTCCCCGCCGCCGGCTGGGCCTGCGCCGGGAGGGCGCCGACCACCAACGCGACCGCCTGGAACGCCGCGGTGAATTGCGCGAGAAATCCTTTGCGGTTCATGAATCCTCCCCGACTGCCATCATCTGTTAGGCGCGCCTGTAGCCCAGCATTCTCGCCAATGAACGCATCCGGTGGCGCGCCGCGCGCTGATGATTCGAATGCCATTGGCCCGGTCCGCATGAACGACTACCACCAGGTTGTCCTTCGCCGACATTCCCACAGTGACAAAACGGCCATCGCTGTGGGAATGCTCGGGATCGTAGATCGTGATTGTTACTGAGCTACGCATAAGCAATGGAAAATGTGTTATTCTGGCTGCATGCGACCCTATGGAAGCCAGGAAACCCTGGAAAAGCGCCGATGGCGAGCGATCGGGTTTCTAAAGCGGGGGCTGAACCTTTCACAGGTGGCCG
>JACQWX010000028.1 GCA_016209035.1 Elusimicrobiota bacterium
GCGAGCCATAGGCCGAATACCTGCCGCTCTCCCCAGGGTCCTGTCAATGTCCAAGGGGAGGAAATACTCGGCGTAATGTGGACAGACTCTAGCATTTTTTCACGCAAGAACCCGCTGCGAATTCATCGCCGGGGGTACTAGCGTTCGCCTTTCCTGTAGGGCACGGCCAGGGCCTCGGGAGGAGCGGACGCGCCCGATGCGCGCCGCGCGCCGACCAGGAGCGCGAGGATCGTGGCCGCGTAGGGGAGCATCTTGAGGAAGTTCGGCGGCACGCGGTCCTGGAACAGGTACTGCGACACGTCGATGCCGCCGAAGAGCACCGCGCCCAGGGCCGCCTTCCACGGGTCCCAGCCCGCGAAGATGGTGAGCGCGATGATGATCCAGCCCCTTCCCGCGGTCATCCCTTCGATCCAGGACGGGACGTAGACGAGGGAAAGGTAGCCCCCGGCCATGCCGGCCAGGACCCCGCCGAGGGACACGCAGGCGTAGCGCGTCAAGTCGACCGGGATGCCGGCCGCGTCCGCGGCCAAGGGGTTCTCCCCGACCGAGCGGACCGCGATGCCCCAGCGCGTGTGGTAGAGCAGGTACGCCAGCCCGGCCGCCAAGACGAGCGAGAGATAGAACACCGGGTCCCGGCAGAACACGGCCTCTCCTATCACGGGAAGCCGGGCCAGCAAGGGGATCTCGATCTCGGAGAACCGCGCCGTGAGCGGCGTGCCCACGAACGGCTTGCCCCAGACCCCGCTCAAGCCCAGGCCCAGCATGGTCAGCGCGATGCCGGAGACGATCTGGTTGGCCTTGAGCGTGACCGAGAGGAAGGCGTGCGCCAGGGCCAGCGCCGCGCCGGCCAGGGCCGCGGAAGCGAGCCCCAGCCACGGCGAGCCCGTCGCCATGGCCGTGCCGAACCCGGCCACCGCGCCCGCGGCCATCATGCCTTCGACCCCGAGGTTCAAGACCCCTGAGCGCTCCGCGTAGATCTCGCCGAGCGTGCCCAGCAGGAGCGGCGTCCCGGCCCCGAGGCTGCGGCCGATGGTGTCCGCGATGAGGGTGGGGGTCATGCCGGACTCGGGGCCTGTCGGCCGGGCCCGCGCAGGCGGTGGCGCAGGAAGAACTCGCCGGCCACGAGGCTCAGCAAGATGATGCCGTTGAAGAGGCTGATGGCCGAGGACGGCAGGCCCATGGAGATCTGGATCGCGTCCCCGCCGACCAGGACGCCCCCCAAGAAAAGACCCGCCGGGATCACGAATAGGGGGTTCAGGGCCGCGACCCAGGCCACGATGATGGCGGCGTAGCCGTAGCCCGAGGACACCGCCCACGGGGTTGTGAGGTGCTGGTGGATGCCCGCGACCTCGCCGACGCCAGCCAAGCCCGCCAGCCCGCCGCTCACGGCCATCGCGAGCACCGTCGTCCTGGCCGCGTCCATGCCCGCGTAGGAGGCCGCGGCCGGGTTGCCGCCCATGGCCCGGACCTCGAAGCCGAACCTGCATTTCCTGAGCAAGACCCAGGCCAGGACCGCGGCCGCCAGCGCCAGGCCGAGCGTCGGGTAGTGGATGCGAGTGGTCCCGATGGTGGGCAGGACCGCGGCGGGGCTGAAATTGTCGGTGTAGGGGAACCCGGACTGGGTCCGGCCCTTCCAAGGCCCGTAGACGAGGTGCTGCACGAGCTCGGCGCAGATGTAGTTGAGCATGAGCGTGCTGATGACCTCGTTGACCTTGAACCGCGTCTTGAGCCAGGCGGCAAGAACGGCCAGGGCCGCGCCTCCGGCGAAGCCCGCCAGGAAACCGAGCGGGATCATGACGAACGCCGGCAGCGCGGCCCCCAAGGGCAGGGCCACGGCCGTCGCGGCCGCGGCCCCGGCCAGGAGTTGGCCTTCGGCGCCGATGTTCCAGAGCCGTCCCGTGAACGCGACGGAGAGCCCCACCCCGGCCAGGATGAGCGGGATCGCCTTGGTGAGGGTCTCGCCGAGCCCGTAGGCGCTGAAGAACGAGCCCGCGAAGATATTCCAGAGCGCCAGGGCGGGGTTGACGCCCATGAAGGCGAACGCGAGGCACGCCAGGACGAGCCCGGCGGCGAGCGAGCCCAGCGTCACCTTGACCGAGGTCGCTTTAGCGACCTCGTGCCGTGGGATGAATTCCATTCTAGGCATCACTCCGCCCTCCCGCTTCCAGGGCGTCGGTCGAGCCCGCCATGAGGAGCATGATCCTCCCGCGGTCGAGGTCCTTGTTCTCGAGCACCGCCAGAAATCCCCCTTCGAACATGACCGCCACCCGGTCCGAGAGCCTGAGCACCTCCTCGAGGTCCTCGGAGATGAGGAGCACGGCGCTCCCCTCGCCGGCCTTGGCGAGGAGCCTCGACCGGACGAACTCGGCGGCTCCGACGTCGAGCCCGTAGGTCGGGTGCGACGCGACGATGAGGGCCGGGGACCCTTCGGTCTCGCGGCCGAGGATGAGCTTCTGGATGTTCCCGCCGGACATGCTCCCCGCCCGCGCGTCCGCGGACGGGGTCTTGATCCCATAGCGCTCGATGATCTCCTCCGCGTGGCGGCGGATGCTTCCCCCGTTCAAGAAGATGCCGTCGCAGAATCTCTCCTCGCCGTAGCTCGACAGCACGGCGTTCTCCGCCACGGACATGGCGGCCACAATGCCCAGCCGGTTGCGTTCCTCAGGGACGTGCCGCACTCCCAGGCTTCTCAAATCCCGGCAGGACCGGCGCGAGGCGGGGGCGCCGTTGACCTGGAAGGAGCCGCCGGCCAGGGGGCGCAGGCCCGTGAGCGCCTCGGCCAGCTCGCGCTGGCCGTTGCCCGAAACCCCGGCCACGCCGAGGACCTCTCCTCGGCGCACGCTGAAGCTCAGATGTCGGACCGCGGGCAGGCCCAGGTCGTCGTCCACGGAAAGCTCTACCGCCTGGAGGGCAGTTCCTCCGTCCTCCAGGCGGGTCCGTTCGTTCTCCGTTCCGGCGGTCCTCGATGCGGCCTGGATGCTCTCTTTCCCCGTCATCAATCTCGCCAGCCCCTCCTTGGACGCCTCGGCCGTGGGCATGACGCCGGCCACCCTGCCGCGGCGCAGGACCGCGACGCGGGTGCTCGCGGCCAGGACCTCGTCGAGCTTGTGGGTGATGAAGATGACGGATTTGCCCTCGGCCGTCATCCTGCGCACGACCGCGAAGAGCTCGTCAGCCTCGGAATCCGTGAGCACCGAGGTGGGCTCGTCGAGGATGAGGAGTTCGGCGCCCTTGATGAGGGCTTTCACGATCTCGACGCGCTGCTGTTCCCCGGCGGAGAGCCGCCAGACCGGCGCGGACGGGCGGACCTTGATGTCGTAGCGCGAGGCGAAATCCTCGATCCTCCGGCTGACCCAGGCCGCGGGCCTAAGAAATGGCGTACCCTCGAGGCCCAGGGCCGCGTTCTCCGCCACCGAGTGGCGCGGGATGAGCATGAAGTGCTGGTGGACCATGCCGATGCCCAGGCGGATGGCGTCCTTTGGGGAGCGGATGGCGACGGGCATCCCGTTGACGAGGATCAAGCCTGCGTCCGGGGCGTAGAGCCCGTAGAGGACGTTCATGAGCGTGGTCTTGCCCGCCCCGTTCTCGCCGAGCAGGGCCAGGACCTCGCCGCTCCTGACGGTCAGGTCGATGCCCTCGTTGGCGAAGACCCCGCCGAACTCCTTGGAGATGCCACGAAGCTCGAGGGATCCGATGCGGGGGGCGCAGGATGGGGACCAGGCGCCAGGCTTCGAGTTGGGCTGCGATTCTTGGGCCAAGCCTGGCACCTACCGGCGAGGAATGTCGCCGGATACGCTGGAGACGAACCAGTCGAACGAGAGCATCTGGCCGAGGCTCATGCGCTCCCCGGGCTTGACCTTGAGCGAGCCCTTCTGGTCGTGGATCGGGCCCGTGAAGGGGTCGAAGAGAATGCTCGGCTCGCTCATTTGAGCGAGCCGACGCATGACGAGGTCATGAATGCTGATTCTTCCAAGAATGGGATCCGTCGTTTCCTTGCTCTTCAGCAAGTCTACGAACCTCGGATTGATGGTCTGCCCGGACTCTCCTCCCAGCAGCGCCGCCTTCTCGCGCGCCATCCAGAAGTAGTCGCGGTTGTCCCAGGCGCCGGTGAAGACCCGCATGAGGATCTCCTCGTACATGATGCCCCAGTCCACGAGCTGGCCTGAGACCGTGGCGTTATCGCCGAACCTCTGCATGGGGCTGTAGTGGCTGAAGGCGTGCACCGGCCGGCCCTTCTTGGTCGCCTCCTCGGCGGCCTGGATGACGGCCGGGGAGTCCTCGGTGAAGGCCAGGCTGTCGCAGCCCTCGCTGATGAGGGACTCGGCCGCTTCCTTGGCCTTGGCCGGGTCGTACCAGCTGTAGAGCCACTTCACGGAGACCCTGGCCTTCGGGTTGACCTCCTTCATGCCGAGAGCGAAGGCGTTGATGTGCCGCACGACCTCCGGGATGGGATGCGCGGCCACGTAGCCGGCCTTGGCGCTCTTGGTCAGCGCCCCGGCCATGAGGCCGTTCAAATAGTACATCTGGTAGAGTTCGGCGAAGTAGGTGCCCGAGTTGGGCTCTCGCTTGAAACCCGAGCAGTGCATGAACTTGGCGTTCTTGTGCTTGCGGGCCGCGGCCACGGTCGCGTCCATGTACCCGAAGCTCGTGGTGAAGACGATGTCGCACTTGGCTTCGTTGACCAGCCGGTCGATGATGCGCGCAGAGTCCGCCTCCGGCACGGACTCCACGACGACGGACTCGAGCCAGGGGAACTTCTTCTGCGCGGCGAGGCGTCCCTTGTCGTGCGCGTTCGACCAGCCGTAGTCGCCGACCGGGCCGACGTAGATGAAGCCGGCCTTGACCTTCTTGCCGGACGCCCCTCCCGGGCCCGGCTGGGGGCCGGGGGCCGCCGGGTTCGAGCACGCGGCCGGCAGCCCCGCGAGGATGACGATGGTTCCGGTGAGACGCGCGAATCGCCGCATGGGCCCTCCTCGTCGGCGCCGCTTCAGCGCCGCCTCGGGCAGATCATGAAGTCCGCTTGGACCGTCTCCCCGGCCGCGCCCGCCATCGTCTCCTGCTGGCCGAACTGGGCGCAGTCCACCCGGCCGCGGAACTCCTCGGTCATGATGTCCGGCGTGCCCCGCTGGTAGCGGGGGTGGTACCGGGGGTGGGTGACGGACACCGCGTACCCGCCGGACTCGAGGGCCGGGACCTCCCGCTTGTAGCGGCCTTCCTCGTCGGTGGCGGCGCGATAGGCCTTGCCGCCGGCGATGAAGTCCACCTTGGCGCCCGCGACCGGCGAGGCTTTGCGCAGGTCCGCGACGACCCCCTCGAAGCGCCAGGGGTTGGGGATGGCCTCGCCGGTCTCGACGACGGCGGTGACCGCGGGGGCGGAAGGGACCGCGGCGGCATCGGAAGACGGGGCCGGCACGGGACGGCGGAAGTAGAGGACGGCGCCTAGCGCCGCGGCGGCCAGCCCGCCGTAGAGGATCAGCGGGCTCGAGCGATGCTCTCCTTCGAGCCTGGGCGTGGTCAGGGATTTGCCGCCGTGCCACTTGGCGAGCGCGACCCCGCACTTGGGGCACTCGGCGGTCTCGGGAGGATAGTCGACTTGGCAGCTCGGGCAGCGCATAGGTCACCAGTTCTCGGCGAGCACCTCGAAGTAGGCCTGAGGATGAGCGCAGGTCGGGCACGACTCCGGCGCGGAGTCGTCCTCGTGGACATAGCCGCAGTTGCGGCAGCGCCAGACGGCCTTGGCCTTCTTCTTGAAGACCGTGCCCTCCACGACGTTCTTGAGGAGCCCGCGGTAACGGCGCTCGTGATGCCTCTCGGCCACCGCGACGAATTCGAAGAGCCTGGCCGCGGCCTCGAAGCCCTCCGAGCGCGCGGTCTTGGCGAAGTCCGGGTAGAGGCGGCCCCACTCGTGCGCCTCGCCGTCGGCCGCGGCCTTGAGGTTCTCGGCCGTGGTCCCGACGGTGCCGGCCGGGAACGCCCCTTCGACGAGGCACTCGCCGCCTTCCAGCAGCGAGAAGAAGCGCTTGGCGTGCTCCTTCTCCTGGTCCGCCGTCTCCTCGAAGGCCCACGCGATCTGCATGAACCCGTCCTTGCGGGCCTGGCCGGCGAAATAGGCGTAGCGGTTGCGCGCCTGGGACTCCCCGGCGAACGCGGCCATGAGGTTCTTCTCCGTCTTGGCGCCTTTGAGCTTCTTCACGGCTTCAGGACTGCTTTTCGTGGTCATGTCAGCCTCCAAGGATGCCGCTCGCCATGAGCAGCGCGATGGCGATGCCCAGGATGGACTCGCCGGCGATGATGCCCGAGCTCACCGGGATGACGTAGTCCTCGGCGAGCGTGGGCCTTGTCTTCTCCAGCCAAAGAGTGATGCCAGCTCCGATGAACATGGAGAGCGAGTTGAAAAACGGGATGACCATGGACAGGCCCAGGCCCATGGCCGAGGGGACGTACTTGCGGTGCTTCTGCGGTGTGGCCAGGTCGATGAGGGGGATGACGACCCCCACCAGCCCGCCGACCAGGAGCCCCATCCTCGCCGCGGGATGCAGGGACCCCAGGCCGTTGGCCAGAAGCTTGGCCACGGCCGCCCACACCTGCGCCGAAGGAGCCGGCCACTTGTCGGTCCCCAGCACCGAGGCGTCGGGCACGAGCAGGTAGAACGCCGGCACCACCACGAGCACTCCCATGAAGATGCCCAGATACTGGGCGATGAACTGCTTTCTGGGATTGGCGCCCAGCAGGTAGCCGCTCTTCAAGTCGGTCAGCAGGTCCGCGGTGGAGCCCGCGGCGCCGGCGGTGACGCTGGCGGTCATGAGGTTGGTGGTGATGTTCGAGGGGGCGAGGACCCCGAAGGCGAGTTGGGTGATCTTGCCCATGGCCCCGACCGGGGTGATGTCGGACTCGCCCGTGGCCCGGGCCGCGACCAGGGAGAGGAAGAAGGTCAGGGCCACGGCCACGAGCCCCATGAATAGGGTGGTGCCGAAGGCGAAGTAGAGCACCGCCATGCAGCCCAGGCCCGAGAGCGCCACGCCCGCCGCGAACCAGGAGCCCGGCACTTCGATGTGGGCGAGGGGGTCCTCGGGCTTGTCGGCGCGCTTGAGGAAGATGTCCGTGATGCCGGAGAAGGCGCGCAGGACCGTCTTCCACTGGAGCGCGAAAGTGAGCAGCCCGGAGGTGACCATGAGCGCGGCGCCTCCCCAGGTGGCCCACCCCATGATGGCGCGGTACCCGAGCTTGGTCGTGTCGATGGCGCCCAGGCTCGCCATCCACGGCGCGAGGAAAGCGTAGTTGACGACGCCTCCCAACAGCATGGACCAGGCCACCTTCCAGCCCATGATGGCCCCGGCCGCGATCATGATGGAGCTCATCTCGAAGGAGATGGTCCACTTCGCCAGAGGATAGCCCGAGATCGAGCCCGGGAACTGGAGCATCCCCGGCATGGCGAAGGGCTTGCCCGCGTCCCTGAACCACGCCACCAGCGCGCCGAAGAGCCCGCCGATGCCGAGGGATCGCGCTTTCAGGACAGCCTCCTCTCCCTTGGAGTGCAGGCCCCGCAGGGTCTCGGCGGCCGCGATGCCGCTCGGGAATTTCAGCCCCTCGATGTTGATCATCTGGCGCTTCATGGGGATGGCCATGAAAACGCCCAAGGACGCCAGGAAGAAGGTCCAGGCCACCAGGGTCGGCCACGGCATGTGGTGTCCCGTGACGAGCAGGAACGCCGCGATGGCCGAGCACATGGTGCCGCCCGTGGAATAGCCGGCCGAGGAGGCGGTTGACTGCATGCAGTTGTTCTCGAGGATGGACATCTCGGAAACGAACCAGTTCGGGAACAAGGTGCGCAGGGTCTTGTAGATGGCGAAGGAGAGGATGCAGGCCGTGATGGCCACGCCCAGGCCCCAGCCCGTCTTCAGGCCGACGTAGAGGTTCGAGAGGGACATGAACCCGCCGAGGAGCGAGCCCATGATCACGGCCCGGACCGTGAGCTGGGGCATGTTGTCGCCCTGATACACGGTCTTGTACCAGTTCATCTCGATGTCCTCGGGCGTCTTGTGGGCGACCTGGCCGCCGACGGCCGGCTCGTCGATGAGCTCGACCTCTTCTTCCGTCAGGGCCTCTTCGAGAGGCAGGTCAGGCCGTTCCGGCGTGGACATGAGGACTCCTTCGAGCCGGAGGCCGCGAAACAGACGGGCCCGGCTCCTGAGAGGGATTCAATAAAATGGGGAAGCCCAGCGCAACAGGCGCCTCGCTTTGTTGAGCGGGTTTGTCCTTGCCCGCCGCGGCGATTGCGGACGCGCCGCTCCCACTCCTGCGGGCGGCGGAAGTCGCCGGGCAAGAGGTCGCCGCCCCGGCGAACGCCGCACCCGCGCCCGATGCCCCGCCCCTTTTCGGCGTGGAGGTGGAGTTCGCCTCCGAGAGATCCATCCAGCCTGACGCGTCCAAGAACACCGGCCAGTACGTGAGGCTTCTTGGGATCGTCTAAGGATGCCTTCGGCGGCCTCGGTTCCGCGATTTCGCCGGCTCCGTGGGAAAAGTATCCTGAAAAAGAATTGCGGAAAGCCGTCTACGACGATCCCATGGGCCGCCGGTGGCAGGTGGTGCCCGAGGTCATGAACACGGGCGGCTACGACGGCTTCGAGCTCGTGACGCCTCCGCTGCGGTCTCAGCAGGACATCGAGATTCTCGCGGGGATGCTGGATGCGGTGGCCCGGACCAGGGAGTTCGGCCGCGGGATCCGCTCCTCGACGCATTTCACCTTCGACGCCTCGCATCTGATCGGACCGGACGGCCCGAGGACGCTCGAGGTGCTCAGGAAGGCGATCGCGAATCCGACGGATGAGGTCCGCGCGCGGGCAGCCGAGCTTCTTGCCGCGCGCAAAGACCCCGAGTCGGTCATCCTTCTAGGGCAAGCCTTGACGGACCCCTCCGGCCGTGTCCGGGAGAACGCGGCCAGTGGCCTCCAGGGACAAGACGACGCCGCATCGCTTGAGTTCATAGCGAGCGCGCTCGCGAGCGCGGACAAGGTCGTTCGCCGGGACGCGGTCATGGCGCTTCAGGGCCGCCGCGACCCCGCGTCCCTCGACGTGGTCGCCAGGGCGCTGGAGGATACGGATGCTTTCGTGCGCAAGTACGCCGCCATGAGCCTGGGTGGACGAGTGGATGCGAAAGCCATCGGGCTCGTCGAAAAGGCGCTCGGGGACGAATTCAGCGGCGTGCGCATCCGTGCCGTCGTCGCTCTTAGGGGACGCGATGATCCTGAAACGCCGGGACGCATCGAAACGGCGCTCGCGGACGCGAGCCCCGATAGCCGCTAGGCCTGAAAAGTTCAGTTGGCCGGCGCCGGAAGGCCCTCAGCCGCTGATGTTTGGCTCATGACGGGAAATCTTGCCAGGGAAGCGCCCCTGGCCTGCATGGGGTCCCCTGCCCAACCCGTGTTGAGGTGATATGCTGGAGCATATCACCTCAACACGGACCTAAAGGCCCCCTCACCATAGGGGCTTCCCAGCGGGAACGGTGACGACGGTGTTCGAGAGTCTGATGCGCTGGCAGTTGGGTCAGATCAAGCTGGAAGGCGAGACCCTGTATCTGGACAGCTCGATCATGGAGCGTTACGGCAAGCAGGAAGGGGCGTGGCTTGGGTACAACCCGAAGAAACACCGGCGGCCGAGCCACCACCCGCTGATTGCGACGCTGGGATTGCGTCCGTGGGCGGTCCATGCTTGGTTGAGGTCCGGAAACACGACGAGCGCACGCGGGGCGGAGGCGTTCCTGGAAGAGGCCTTGGCGCTGCTGCCCGAGGGCACCGTCATCCGGCAGCTTCGAGCGGATTCGGGGTTCGGGATCGCGGTCAGCGAGGTCATGTTCCAAGCGCAGGGTTGGACGCGGGCCCGGCGAGTCGTGGTGGTGCACCAGCACGCCAAGGAACGCGACTTCGTGCGAGGCCGGGAGCTCTTCGATAATCCGGCCTACCTCTACCAGGCCATCCTGACCAACCGTGAGGACGCCCCGGAGGAGGTCTGGCGATTCTACCGCAAGCACGCTGAAGTCGAGAGCCGGATACGGGAGCTGAAGTGGGATTACGGCATCGATGGCTTCTGCCAGAAGAAGTTCTTTCCAACAGAGGCGGCCTTCAGGCTGGTATGCGTGACTTACAACTTGGTCAGCCTACTGCAGGAGAAGCTTGGCAAGAAGGTCTACCAGACGCTGGGGACGCTGAGGGGCCAGTTATTGGCTTGCGGAGCGGTGGTCGGACGCGACTCAAGGCGCTTTTCCCGACGCAAGAAGCCAACTGCGGTGCAGTTGGAACAGGATAGCGAAGGCCGAGAGACAGGGGGTCGCTATCGAGGCAAAAATCAGCCCAAACCTGCGGGACAGAAAAGTCCGGCCCTTCCAGACGGCAGGCGCCGGCCGACTGAACTTTTCAGGCTAGTTCGCCGAAAATGCGGGGGTTTCTACTTCGGGATCTCTGAAACCTATGGCCCGAAGCCGGGCCGAACTTCGAATATCTGCTTCTTGCGTCCGGATTTCCCGTAGTCGAAAAAGTCCCGATCGTCGGCGAGCCCTAGCGACTGATGCGCCCGCAGAGAGTAGACAAAGAGGGCGGCCCGCCGATGTCGTTCCTATCGGATCCGGACGGCGGTCGAGTACAAAGTGACCAGCTTGCCCCGGAATTCGGCAGGAGGGTGCTTGCGCAGGAAGTCCGCCACGATACCGATCTCTTGGGCCGACGTCAGGTTCCCGTGATGGATGTAGATGATTCCCAGGGTTTTCTCCGCGTCGAACCGGAATGGGTTGGTGAAGTGATGGTCACGCGTCACCAGGACGGCATCCTCTTTCAAGGCGAATTGGAACACGGAGTCGTCGTCCAATCCCAGGGGCAGGTCCGAGCCGGCGGTCAGCACCGAATAACCCATCTTCTCGAGCGTGTGAGCAAGGCCCGTGCTCACGTTCTCGTCCAGCAGGACCTTCATGCCGGGGCGGCTTTTTCAGTGGTCAGGTAAGCGGCGTACTCGAGGCAGGCCCGCAGGTCCTCTTGGGTCAGCTTCGGGAACTCGCGGAGCACGGTCTCCAAAGAGTCGCCGGCGGCCAAGTGGCTCAGAATGACATGCACCGGAATGCGGGTCTCCTTGATGCAGGGGTCCCCGCCGCAGATTCCGGGATCGGAGATGATGCGGGAATTTGGGGTCATGGCCTGTTCCTCATCTCCATTATAACAGCAGTATCCGCGTTTCGCAAGGCTGTGCGAGGTCCGGGGCAGCTACCGCTTGAACCGGCCGATCATGTCGCTGACCATGCCGACCACGAGCTTCTGTCTTGTGCTGGTCTTGTAGTCGGCATAAGCGGGCATCCGTAACATACCTTGACGGCCCTGAGAACCGGAGGTGCTTTCCTCCGCCCCAGCCCCCGGATAGGCCCATGGGTCCGCGCGGGTCCCGGGCCCTCTCCTGGGACCCATGGGCCGCTTGATTGCCTCCATCTTCCCCAAAGACCCTAGGGAATGCCATCGCTTTTGGCGTAGAATGCTCCTTCATCTTTGAAGGGAGGATGCGAAACTCGATGCTTGCCCGAACCATAGCCGTCATCCTGTGCGCTGCCGTGCTCATCACGGCTCCCGGCGCCGCGGACTGGGCCGCCGCCGCCCGGATCGTACGGTCGGCCGTCGCCAACTCCGGAAGCGTCGCGCAGGCCGTGCCGCGGAGCATGGGCAAGGGCCTGCCCTTGTCCGCCGCGGCTCCCGGGATCGCGCGCCTCTCTTTGCCCGACATGAGCGGCGTCCTGCCCTCCATTGCTCCCGTGACCCCGCTCATCCGCGACACGGCCGCGTCCGCCGGCGTCCAGGCGGCGCCCGCGACGGCGCGGGTCCGGGCGGCCGCGACTCTGCCGGCCGAGGCCCAGCCGCCTGCCGCATCCGCGCCCGACATCTCCGCCCTCGGCGCGCTGGAGGCCGGCGCGGCGCAAGTCGCGAAGGCCGACGGGCCGGAACCGCGCGACTCGGCGCTGGCCTCGCTCTTCACCGGCTCGCGCCTCTCCCCATCCTCCCCCGCCGGGGAGTCCGAGGTCCTCGTGACGCTGCCGGAAACCCATGCCGTGGCGCGCGACATACGCGCCGAACGCCTCATCGAGATGGGCGTCGATCCCGAGGCCGTGGAGCGCCGGCTCTACCGCGAGGCAGAGCGCTCCGGCATTACCCGCGGGCTTATCGAGGAACACGGCGGCAGGCCGACCGGCTCCCTGCGCAGGCTCAACACGCTCATCTTCAAGGTCCCCGCCGACAAGGCCGCAGACCTGACCCTGCGGCTCAAGGACCTCGGCTACGCGGCGCGCATCGGCCGGGTGCTGAAGCTCAAGCCCGCGGCCGGGGGGGACGAAAAGAAGTTCCATCAGGTCAGCCTCTCGGAGATGAACTCCATCATCCGCGCGGACCGCCTCCAGGCCGAGCTCAAGAAGGTCCTGGGAGAGCCCGTGAGCCCGGCCCGCGAGCGCTTCATCCAGATGACGAAGCCCGGCTTGGCCGTCCTTCGGGACTGGCTCAAGGCCAAGTTCCGATCCATCGTCCTCGGCGTCGGCGTCCTCAACCCGGCGCTGCCGTGGGCCGTCATCGACACCTGCGTGATGACCACCCACGCCTTCCTCAAGGACCGCTTCGAGAAGGAGGTCAACAATACGCTCGACGAGGATATCCACGGGACCCACACGGCCGGCACCGTGGTCGGCGTGGACATCTTCAACTGGCGCGGCCGCGTCTACAACATCCTGCCCGCGGGCCGCTTCAATGAAGGCGAGGGGCTCATGCTCATCAACCAGGCCGTCAACGACGGGGCCATCGCCACCACGAACTCATGGGGCCAGTACGAGGGCGACCCCGAGGCCGAGGAGACGAAGCTCTACCAGGTTACCGCGGGCGAAGGCATCCACCACAACATCTCGGCCGGCAACTCGGGCGAGTTGGGCAGCGACTCGATCGGGGCCCCCGCCATCGCGTACTACTTCACGAGGCTCATCGTGAACGGCCTGCCCGTGGGCCGGGCCAAGCGCATCAAGGCCGTGGCCAACGCCGACTACCAGATGAAGACCGCCGAGTCCTCCTCGCGCGGCCCCGGGAGCGTCGCGACCGCGGAGAACTTCGAGGAGTACCGCGACTACCCGAGCAAGCCGGACGAGGCCGGCATCGGCATGCACCTGGTGGCCCCGACCTTCGGTCCCGGCGAACATGTCAGGTTCGATCCGGAGCTGGGCGGCCTTGTCCGGCCCCTGTCCGGCACCTCCATGGCCGCGCCGGGGACCTTCGGCGGCTTCCTGCTGCTCACCCGCGGCATCCTCGTCCTCCTCAAGGACTACCTGCCCAACCTGCCGGGCAAGGAGCTCACCCTCTACGCCATGGACCTGGCGCGCTACGCCATGACCAAGACCGGCCGCAAGGTCGCGCCCGTGATCGAGCAGGGCGACGGCTTCGTGGACGTTTGGGCCGCGTTCGAGTACTCGGCGGGCCTGCTCAAGGCCTCGACGACGCGCCTCCTGCCCAGGGTCCGGGAGCTCTTCCGGAGAGCGGCGGGCCTGGGCGGCTACGGCGACCATCTAGCGGCCCGGCTCAAGGCCGAGCTCTCCGACCCGGCCAACGCCGATAAGGGCGAGGAGCCCGGGCCCAAGCCGCCCTTCGCCATCCAGCGGCCGGTCCAGAAGTTCAAGCAGCCGGCCGCCATCCAGGCCACCCTGCTGGGCTCGGACGGCAGGCACGGCTTCGTCACCCTCGCGGACGGAAGCGTCCGCAAGATCGACCTGGCCACGGGCGCGCAGCTCTGGGCTTTCAACGCGGGGATGGGGACCGTCAACCAACTCCTGCTTGCCGCCGACGGCAAGCACCTCTTCGCGGCCGGCGACGACAACTTCATCCGCACGCTCGACATGGATACTGGCGCGGAGGTCCGCAGATTCCGCGGGAACTGGCGGCGGGGCGTGAAGGCCGTCCGCCAGAGCAAGGACGGCCGCCGCCTGTTCGCGGCCTGCGGGGACACCAACGTGTACATGATCGACGCCCGGACCGGGGAGGAGGCGCGCAGGTTCGTCGGACACAAGGACTTCGCCTTCTCCCTCGCCTTGAGCGACGACGGCCGGTATCTGTTCTCCGGCGGGGCGGACCGGTTCGCCCGCCAGTGGGACGTGGAGACAGGGAGGGAGGTCCGCAGCTTCCCTGTCAAGGACGACTGGGTCTTCTCCCTGGCCGTGACCAAAGACGGCCGGCATCTGTTCACTGGCAGCAACGGGACGAAACTCTGGGACATCGCCACCGGCGAGCTGCTGGCTGAGCTCAAGTGGAAGACGGACTGGGTCCACTCGCTCACGCTCACGGCCGACTCCAAGTACCTCTTCGCGGCCCTGAGCGGCAAGTCCCTGGTCATGTGGGACATCTCCAGCCGCGGCAAGGTGGCCCTGTTCAAGGGGCACAAGAGCAACGTCATCTCCCTCGCCTTGAGCGCGGACGAGCGGCGCCTCATCAGCGGGGGCGACGACCCGAATCTCCTGATCTGGGACGTGCCGGACCGCTCGGAGCTGCCCGTTCCGGTGGAGGACAGCATCGAGGCCCCTCCGGAGGACGCGGCGGGCATGCCCGGCCGTGATCCGGACAAAGGCAAGGGGAAGAACAAGAATCCGGTCAAAGCCTCGGCGGCCCGGCTGGAGACTGCCCGGCCTCCGGCCTCGACCGCGCCCCCCATCGAGGAGATCCTTGCCGGGAACGACGTCCTGCTGCTGGGCGAGAACCATGCGTCGCTGTCGTCGGTCCGGTGGATCACGGAGAACATTCCGCGCCTGAAGGCTGCGGGCGTGACCCATATCGGGATCGAGAGCCTGGAGATCCCCGAGGAGGGTGCGGTGCGCCGAACAAGCCGTTCCTGGAGTGGACCGGAAAGATCGCCAAGATCGCGGCGCGACTGACGGGCCTGCCCAGGCATGATCTCGACAGCCCCGAGGATATCGCGGCCTTCATTGCCCAGTCGGACCGGCGTTATGTCAAGGGCCTCAACGAGGCCGTGGCAGAGGTCGCGGCCGCCAAGCGCAACCGGTTCATGGCGCGCCGCCTCGCGGCCAAGCTCGGACCCGGCCAGAAGGCCGTGGTGCTCGCGGGCTACGGGCACCTGGGCCATCCCAAGGGCCTGGGGCCGGAGCGTATCTTCGGCGTCCCCTGGGGAAAATACGGCAACCTGGCCCGCGAGCTGGCCGGTGCCGCGCTCAGGGCGTTCTCCATCACGTTCGCGGGCGGGCTCTTCATGGACCCGGCTTCGGTCTTTGCCGACCGGGCTCTCAAGTCCAAGGAGCACGCGCTTCTGCGCGGTATCCTGGGCTTGGAACGGCCGGCCTTCGTGCGCACGGCGGCGGACGCGGGCATACTGCGCCTGGGCCCCGAGCCCGGGCCCTCCTGGGCCCCAGGCATGGTCCTGGCTTGGCACGACGGCCTTTCCGGCCTCGATTCGACCCGGGAGCATGCCGCATTCCTGAAAGACCACGGCATCGCCTTCCACGTCGGGCCCGGGAAGGCGCGCGGCTCCGAGCGCTGGGTGGCCCAATACGAGAACGGCAACGTCTATTTCAACCAGGACGTGCTCGACGCTGACCTCGAATCCCTGATCGAGAACGGGGCTTCTCCCGAGGAAGCCGCGCGCGTCGTCGCGCTCAAGACCCTCCCATACGCCGCCCACAAGATACGGCACGCCATGACCGCCCGGGACGTGCGGGAGGCGCTGGGCATGCCGATGGAGATGCCCGTGCTGGAGGATGAGATACTCAGCCACACGGACCAGGTCCGGCTGGCGGCCCTGCGCGAGGACTGGGGGCGGGAGCGCTGGCAGGCCTGGCGCAAGGGATGGAACGCGAAACACTCGAAGCGGCGGAGGCTCCCCGAGCCGTCGGATGACGTTCCGGGAGTGTTCTAGCGCCTCGTCTGCATGAGCAATCCCGGCCGTCAATCCAGCCAGTCCTGGTCAAGGAATCAATGGCTCGGACTTGCAGATTCCCGGGCTGCGTCAGTGGAAGGACTTCAGTAGTTCGAGCGCGCTGGGGACGGCGACCTTCCGGCGCGTGCCTGCGGAGCCGATCGGCGGACTCCCGGCTCCCGCCTTGAGCGCGTCGAGCGTGACAAAGCGCAGCGTCAGCTTCCGCGGGCTGGGCTTGCCGGCCTTCGCCAGCGCGACGGAAGCGGCGTCCTCCTGGAGCATATCCACGTCCGCGTCCACCGTCTTCCAGATGGGCGGACCGCTCATGGTGAAGCCCGCGCCAAGGGGCATTCCGCCTTGCGGGTCGATATAGAGCAGGCTCTCCACAGGGGCGGACTTGAGGGATTGGCTAAAGTCCGGTGGGGAACTCACATACAGAGCGTCCAGAACATGGTGGAGCGTGAGACGGACCGGCGCGGCGCCGTGCGTCCGCTCCGACAGCGAAACCAGCTGCTTCCTCTCTTCGCCGGTCAAGCTGAGGTCGCCGTCGGCAAAGACGAAGGGGAAGCCGGCGCCTGCCGCGATTGCCTTGACCGCGCGGTTGAGGCAGCCGTTGTATTGGCCTCCCGCTAGAAACACGTCGGGATGACGCGCTTGGATCGAATGGAAGCCGTTGGACGAGCAAATGGTGGCGGTCGGCCGCCCGTCCTCCACGTAATTCCTCCCTCTCTTGCAGCTGAGTATGTACACGACCGGCCAGCCTTTCGCCTTGAAGATCCGGATGGTTTCGTTGACTCCATCCCGCGCCGTTCCGTCGATATCGGCCTCAGGCTCATAGGCCGGGTGGACGACGAGCAAGACCGGCTTGTCGCTCGGCAACTCCAGCGGCGCGGGTTCGGCGGCCCTCACCGCAGGAAAAGCGGCGATCGCTAGGAATGTTGCCAACGATGCCCAGGCCATCATCCAGGAGTATAACCCCCCGCTCGTCATCCTGCAAGGCCCGGGAGAACCACCTGGACGCCGGAACGGCCTCTTTGGTTCCCGCGGGCGATGGCTTGCCGCTGTTCGATAAGGAGCCATCCCGGAAGGATGCCGGCGTTTTGCCTCATCTCCTGGGGAAGTTTTCCGAGAAGCTCGGGCCCGGAGGCTCGTCTGGCAAGACGGAAGAGAAGAAAATACGGCCGCAGGCGGTCTTGGACTGGACGAAGTGTACAAAGATCTACGCCATGCTGAGGGACGAGAAGAGATACGGGACGCTCGTGACCGCGAAGGATTGGAGCATCACGTTCTCCGGAGAGAAGAAGATGGGTACCAGCTTCACGAACCCTGTCCCCTACCAGAACCTGATGCCGACGGCCGCCGGGGACATCGATTTGGACTGGTTCATGGATCTTACCATTGGAGCGGGACCTTTGCCGAAAGGCTCGTGAAGGGCATGGACGGGACCGAACTGCAATCTTTCGGCGACCCCCCGCGCTACTCGCTCAAGCGGCGTTGATTGCTTGTAGCCAAGCCCGGCCGTCGGTCCGGGTCTGCCCGGGGAAGCCTTGCGCAACAGCCGGCCCGCCACCACCACGACCACGAAGAAGCCAACGCCGCCCTGCTGCGGGCTAATGCTGTTGAAGGGGATGGAGGGCCAGCTCCTTCATGGGGAAATCCTTGGCGTTGTCGGTGATGAGCGTGCAGCCGTGGCCGAGGGCGACGGCCGCGAGGGTGCAGTCGGTCAGGGCCAGCGTGAGGCCTTTGCGCCCGTGCTCGCGCTTGAGAAGACCTGCATGCCGCGCGATATCCCAAGTGATATCGAGGTACTCGAGGCTTTCCAGGAACGCCCGGGTGGAGCGCTCTTCCTTCGGCCGCAGGCCGGCATAGACCTCCGAGATGTTGACCGCGCAGCAGGCCAGCACATGGCCTTGGTTCAGCAGCGTCTCCAGGAGCGAGGCCCGGTCATTGCGAGCGTTGAGGACGTCGATGATGACGCTCGTGTCGAGAAGATAGGCGGCCATGTCAGCGCCCGCTGCCCCCTTCGGGGACTGCGGGACCTTGCCCGCTGATCCCTCGGTGCCGTCCTTCATCCTGGCTGCGCAGCGCCCGCACCCACTTAGCCGAGCCGTCCTTGAGTTCGGGATGGTCGGCGCTCCTCCAGGAGCCCGTCGCCGTCCTCAATGCATTGAGTTGGCGGAGGCGCTTGAGCTCGTGGGAGGCGGCATCGACGATGAAGCGGCTGCGGCCGCGTTTCCCGACCAAGGCATCGATTCGGACCACCAGTTCTTGGGGGATGACGACATGAGCCCGGCGATTCATGGGATGCTCCCTAGGACATAAGTGGGCTATATATAACCCACTCATATGTTAACAGGTAATGGGCCATAAATCAAGGGGATTCGCTTTAATCCAGCCAGTCCCGGTCCTGGAGCTTCTTGGGCAGGTACTTCTTGGTCAGGTACTGGAAGTCCTTGTTGGCCAGGGCGTCGAGCTCGAACTTGAGGCCCACGGAGAGCATGTGGCGGATCTCCTCCTGCCACTCCTTCTTCTGGAACCAGGGGTAGTTGAGGATCTCCTTGGCGCGGTCGATGTCCTTGTCGTTGAGCTTGATGCCCACGTTGCGCGGCAGGCCGTAACGCTGCGGGTCGTGGCTGGAGAGCCCCATGAACTTGGCCTCCGGGATGGCCATGCGCTGGCTCTCGAAGGCGAGGTTGATGGAGCCCTGCTTGACCACGGAGTAGATGTAGTAGCCCCAGGGGTCGTTGTCGACGAGCACGTAGACGGGGAGCTTCCTCTCGTCGTGCAGGCGCCGGGCCAGGCGGCGCACGCCGCGCGGCGGCTGGCCGTTGCCGGTCAAAAGGACGCAGTTGTACTTCTTCCAGAACTTGTCCTCGGCCAGCCGGTTCCACTGGGTGCCTTTCTCCACCAGGAGCACGAAGTCCGCGGTGCAGCGCTTGATCCTGAGGCACTCGGGCTCCACGATGGAGGGGACGCAGTAGCCTCCCTTGCCGAGCTTGGAGCAGTCCACGGAGTCGCCGTCGTCCACCACGGTCAAGGGCCCGATCAGGGTGCCGGCGTTCTCGGCGCGCACGTGCAGCTCCTCGCGCAGGGCCTCGAGCGCCACCTCGAGGTCCTCGATCAGGGGGTCGGACTCGTTCTGGCCGTCGAAGGTGTTCTCGTGGGAGTCGCCGATGGTGTGCTTGGCGCGGTAGTAGATCTCCCGGAGCGAAGTGGTCAGTTCCGCCCGCTGGAGCTCGGAGAGGGCGTCGGCCACGAGCATGGTCTGCATGAACTTCTTGGCCATGCCCACGTTGAAGAAGGTCCGTTCCTGGGTGTTCGAGCCCATCTCGATGATGCGGCGCTTCTCGTTGAACTTGACGTTGGAGAGCGAGCGCACCGGGATCTCGATGGCCGGGTCCTTGCCGCGGTCGGCGGCCTTGACCACGAGGTCGGCCAGGCCCACGAGTTTCTTCTCGACGCTTGAGCTTGATCGTGTCATGGGGGTTCCTCGTCCCTATCGCTTGCCCTTCTTGGGCTTCTTGGAGGCCTTGGGCCGGCCCGCGGCTTGGACGGGCTTGGCCTTGCCGGCTCCCTTCGGCTTGAGCCTCTTCGCAGGTTCCTCCTTCGGAGGCTCTCCCTGCTGGACCAAAGGAGGAACGGCCTCAAGAGGCGTCGCCTCCGGCAAAGCCGGAGGCTCCGGAGATCCCTCCGGCGGGATTTCCGGCACGGCGCCCTCGACCCCCTCGGCCGTCACGATGATGGAATCAGGGAGCCCCTCGGGGCCCGATTTCTTGCCCAGGAGCTCGTCGGTCTTCTCGCCGCCGGTGCGCTTCATGGCGATCTTCAAGAGCCGGCTCTTGAGCCTCTCGACCGCGAACCTGCCGCCCTTCAGGCGCTTGCAGGCCTCGGCCACCTCCTCGATGTAGAGCTCGAAGACGTTCCTGCGGTGGTATTCGTGCTTGGCGCGCTCCTTGCGCTTCAAGAAGACCCCGAGCCTGCGGCCGCACTCCTGGAGGGCCAGCTTGATCTCCCTGCGGATCTCGTCGTAGTCCGCGATGGCCTCCTTGGACTCGCTGGTGAACGGCACCCAGACCGAGGCCATGTGCACGAACACGACCATGGGTCCGGCGGGCAGGGCCCCGCGCGACTGCGAGACCCCGTAGTTGCGCCAGCTCGTCTCGAGCACGGCCTGGTAGGTGGCGCAGGCGGACTGCTGGTAGAGGAGCGGCACACGGTTGGCGAAGCGCAGCACCCGGGCGAGCTCGGCGTCCTCTTCCTGGCGCTCGCCCTCGGCCGCTGGCCCGGTGCGCTTCAGCGCGGCCGCCTCCTGGGGTCCCTTGCCGAAGGCGAGCCCCGCCTCGATGATGAAGGGGTTGCCCCGGTAGACGGCGGGCGGACGGGTCACCGCGGTGTAGAAGTCGGCCTTGATCTGCTTGTAGAGCCCGGTGAGGATGGCCTTCTCGCCGATGGGCGAGATGCAGTTGGTCGGCGGGGCCATGATCTTGGTGGCCTGGATGGCCTTGTAGAGCCTCTCGGCGTCTAGGCCCATGATGTTCCTGGGCTTGGCGTGGGGGTTCAAGCCCGCGGCCTTGGAGATCTCGTCGGCGACCCGGGGAGAGACCCGGCTGAAGTCGCTGGAGAGGAACCCCGAGAGCCAGTGGCTCTTGGTGTCGTGCAGCATCTTCAGCAGGAGCCCCAGCTCGATGCCGTAGGGATGGGGCTTGATCTCGCGCGGCGGCGGGGGCAGCTCGTTGATGGTGCGCTGGTAGGCCTTGGTTTCGCCCTCCGGGTTCACGTAGGTGATCTGCGCGTGCGGGTTGGCGATGGCCGCCTCCTCGAGGTATTCGTCCACGGAGGCGCGTCCTTTCTGCCAGCGGCCCTCGAGCTCGATGGTGACCTGGGTCCCGCGGTGGCTCTCCCACTCGATCTGCTTCTTCTCGATGATGCGCGGTTCGTTGGTCCTGGTGTTGATCTGCACCTCGAAGTAGTGGGCGGGGTTCTTCTCGCCGGTGCGGGAGATGATCTGCACGGGCTTGCCCGTGGTCAGCTGGCCGTACATGCCCGCGGCCGAGATGCCGATGCCCTGCTGGCCGCGGCTCATGCGCAGGCGGTGGAACTTGGACCCGTAGAGGAGCTTCGCGAAGATGCGCGGGATCTGCTCGCGCACGATGCCCGGACCGTAGTCCACGACCGTGACCTTGAAGCGGGTGGCCTGGGTCGGGGGCGGCGCGGTCGAGGCCGGAGGCGCGGCGGCGCCGTCGGTCGCGACGGGCTCGACCTTGACCACGACCTCGGGCAGGATGCCGGCCTCCTCGCAGGCGTCGAAGGCGTTGTCCACCGCTTCCTTCACGCAGGTGAGCAGCGCCTTCCTGGGGTTGTCGAAGCCCAGCAGGTGCCTGTTCTTGGTGAAGAACTCGGAGACCGAGATCTCCCGCTGGCGGGCCCCCATCTCGACTGCGGAGAGGCCCGCCGCCTTGGCGGGCTTGCGGGGCGTGGTCGTCCCGGGCGCCTTCGGAGATTTGGTCGCTGTCTTGGGGGCCGGGGTTCTCTTTTTCATCAGGACGACTATTATACTTTATGATATCATTCGCTATTGATTTCCTGGCGGCCCAAGTGTTACAAACACTTCTGGGAAGCATCATTTGCTTTTGGCTGGGGGGAGGTTCATGAGAAACGGATCTGCCGCACGGGCGGCGTTGGTGTCGTGCCTGGCGGTCATTCTGGCCGTCGGGGCGGATGCCGCCCTGGCCGCCGAAGCCGGCAAGCGCCGCAAGTCCTCGGCGCCGCCCATGTCGACCCCCGCGGTCCCGGCGGGAGCGGAGGAGTCCGGCGGCCCGGACGCGGACTTCGAGCAGTTCGAGGGCGAGTTCGGCAAGGACAAGGAAGGGGAAACCAAGAAGGTCTTCGACCCGCTCAGAGGCTACAACCGGGCCATGTTCCACTTCAACGACAAGTTCTACCTGTGGGTCGCCAAGCCCATGGCCACCTTCTACGGGTGGATCATCCCTGAGCCGGGCCGCGTCGCCCTCGCGCGGGCCTACATGAACCTGGCCTTCCCGGTCCGGTTCGTGGGCTCGGGCCTGCAGGCCAAGTGGGCCGGGGCGGGCGCCGAGTTCGGCAGGTTCCTCGTCAACTCCACCTTGGGGCTAGGCGGCTTCTTCGACCCGGCCGAGGCCTGGTTCGGCTGGGAGTTGGTGGACGAGGACATCGGCCAGGCCTTCGGCCGCTGGGGCATCGGCCCCGGCTTTCCGGTCGTCCTGCCCATCCTGGGCCAGTCCAACCTGCGCGACGGCGTGGCCCTGGCCGGCCAAGGCTACCTGAGCCCCTTGAACCCCGTCTACAACCTGGTCGAGTGGGACGTCTACCTCGCGGCCACGGCCGGCGGGCACTTCAACTACATCTCCCTCCACCTGGGGGAGTACGAGAAGGTGAAGAAGGACGCCCTCGACCCCTACACCTTCATCCGGGACGCCCATCTGCAGAACAGAGAAAAGAGGATAAAGGAGTGATCCAATGAGAAAGGCCCTTGCAGTCGTTGCGCTGATTCTCCTGTCCTGCCCATCGCCCGCGGCTCAGGCCGCGGACGATGGTAAACAGGTCCGCGCCCTCATCGAGCGCACCGTGGACTCCGTGCTCGACGTGCTCAAGGACAAGTCCCTGGCCAAGGACGCGAGGAAGGGCAAGGTCCTCGCCCTCGTGGACCCCGTCTTCGACCTGAAGCTCATGGGCAAGCTCACCCTGGGACAGAAGAACTGGCCGAAGCTCGACCAGGCTCAGCAGGACAAGTACACCGGCCTCTTCACCGCGACCGTCAAGGACTCCTACTACGAGAAGATCGACATGTTCACGAACGAGACGGTCGATTTCGAGGACCCGGTCCCGGCCGAGAAGGGCAAGTACCAGATGATGACCCGCATCAACTCCAAGGGCCAGCGCTACGGCCTGCTCTACAAGCTGACCCGCCGGGAGGGCGGGTGGAAGGTCTACGACGTGGAGATCGAGGGCATCAGCCTGATCCGCTCCTACGGCGCCCAGTACGACCAGTTCCTCCAAAAGGGCACGGCGGCGGGCCTCCTGGCCAAGATGAAGGAGAAGACCCTCGAGACCCCCAGCGACCTCAAGGCCGCGACCAAGAAGAGCGTCTCCGAGGGCAAGAAGGCGGGCAAGCCCTAGGCTGATCGATGCATGACCGATCCGTGGGGAGGCGCCGGGCTTGAACCGCGGCCCATGACCGAGGGCCAAGCCCGCCTCCTCCGCGCGAAGGCCTGGCTGGCCGACGCCTGCGACAGGTTCTGGACGCTCTACGACCGGCTCCTCCTGGCCCGGCCCGCGCTGTCCCTGCTGGCCCTGGCCCTGGTCAGCGGCTTCTTCGTCTACTTCATCAAGGACTTCCGGCTTGACGCCTCCGGCGACACCCTGGTCCTCGAGCACGACGAGGACCTGCGCTACTACCGCCAGATGAGCTCCCGCTATGAGACGGCCCTCGACCGTCTCCGGCGCATCCGCGACGACCTCAAGGCGCTCCAGCGCGTCTCCTCGGTCGTCTCCATCCTCGACGTGCCCCTGATGTGGAACCCGCCCGGGACCTTGAAGGAGCTCAAGGAGAACATCAAGACCCTCGAGCACCCCAAGGCGCGGATGGACTACGCCGTCGAGGAGTTCCGCAGCAGCCCCATCTACCGCAACCTGCTGGTGGGCGAGACCTTGAAGACCTCCGCCGTGATCGTCAACTTCAAGGTGGACAAGGCCGCCCAGGCGGCCGCGGCCAGGCGCCTGGCCCTGCGCGAGAAGAGGTACAAGACCGAGCTCTCTTCGGAGGAGGAGACGGAGCTCTCCGAGCTCGAGGAGAGCTACCGGCGGTACAAGGACGAGAGTGCCGTCCGGCGTCACGAGGACGTCACGGCCATCCGCCGCATCATCGCGGACTATAGCGGCGAGGCCAAGCTCTTCCTGGGCGGCATCCCAATGATCGTC
>JACQWX010000124.1 GCA_016209035.1 Elusimicrobiota bacterium
AAGGGCGGCGGTAGATCAGGTTCTCGCAGCCGCGGCGGCAGGTGGTTGCGGCCGCGGATGGTCAGGACGCGCGTTTTTCGCCGGGGAGAACTCGCCGCGCAGGACTTTGCGAGCAGAAACTATATACGATTGAGGCCCTGAAAAGTTCCCTTGCCCGCCCTCATTCGTCGCGCTCCCGCTCCCCGAGGACCTCGAGCTCGACAAGGTCGGAGCCGACGGCCAGGACGTTGAAGCCGTAGGACCTCATCCCGAGGACGCGCGAGACGAGCTCGTCCGAGGGCAGGCCCGAGCGCACCTTGAGCCTCGTCTCGGGGGAGAGGCGCGACACGAGGGCCACTTCGCTCAGCTCGGGCAGAGAACGCAGGTCGTCGATGAGCCGGCGGGCGGCCGCAAGGTCCTTCAAGCCCACGACCACCATCCCGACCTCGCAATCCTGCCTCCAGGCCGACGCCATGCGGCCGGCCAGGGAGTCCCCGGCCATGTCCCCCGCGTTATCGAGGGCCGAGGCTTCGGCCGAAGCCTCGCTCAGGTCCACGGCCGCGGCCTCGGTCTGCACGGCCAAGGCTTCCCCCTCCTTGGACGACCTGACGGCCGTGAGGTCCAGCTTCGCCAGGCCGACGCGGTAGGAAGCCAACCGGCCGTCCTCGACGGCCTGGGCCGAGGCATGACCCTGGACCAGGATGTCCGCGCCCAGCCGCTCGGCCGCGATCGAGAATCCCCGGCGGATGAGGGCCCGGCGCAAGGCCTCGGAGGCGCACCCGGCCTCCCGGCCCGCCGGCAGGCCTGCCGCCAGGCCTGCCGCCAGGCAGGCCCCGCGCGCCTCCTCGGTCAAGGCGATGAGGACTTTGGCCCTCCCTTTGGCCCCGAATCCGGCCGGAATGCCCAGGCGCTCGATCTCGACGCCGAGCGCCGCGTACTTCACCGCGGCCCGGATCACGATGCCGCCTTGGGCCCCTGGCCCAGGGGCCGACTCCTTGACGACCTCGTGCCTCCTGATGAAGAAGTGGGCGCGCGCCAGGACCTTGTCGTTCAGGACGTCCTGGGCGGAAGCGGCCGCAGGGGAGGACAGGTAGAGCCCGAAGAGGGAGGCGACGGCGTTTCTCTTGGCCGCGTCGAGGTCCCCGCCGGCGCCTTGGACGACCTCCGCGTCGTCGCTGGTCCCGACCCGCAGGCCCCAGAGGGAGCAGCCGTGCAGGCACGACCCGGCGCCGGCGGTGAGAACGGCGGCCAGAAGGAGGCGCCGGGAGGCGCCAGGCTTGAGCGGCGGGCTCGCACCGAGGGTCAAGCCTGGCACCTGGACCCCTAATCCCTCGGCGCAGTCCTCAAGACGAAGCAGAACGTCGTCTCCTTGCCCGGCTCGCACTCAAGCCAGATTTTGCCCCCGTGCTTGGAGACGATCTCCTTGACGATGGCCAGCCCGAGGCCCGTCCCCGGGGCCTGGACATCGCTCCGGTTCGAGGCGCGGTAGAACTTCTCGAAGACGCGCTCCTTCTCCTCAGGAGGGACGCCGATGCCGTCGTCCGCGACGCCGACCATGACGAACTCTCCCTTGTCCGCGGCCCAGAGCCGCACCTTGCCCCCCGGCTTAGTGAACTTGAGCGCGTTCGACAGGAGGTTGTCCACGGCGAGCGTGACCCAGCGCTCGTCGCCGAGCACCATGGGGAGGCGCCCCGGGACCGCGACCGTCAGGGTCTTCCGGCAGTCCGCGAACTGGTGCTGGTAGTTCTCCGCGCAGGAGGCCAGGAGCTTGTCCATGGCGAAGTTCTGGAGGTCCATCCGGATGCCCCCCTCGAGCCTCGAAAGATCCAGGAGGTCCGAGACCAGCCCGGTAAGGCGCCTAGCCGCGGTCCGCGCGATGCCCAGGAACCGCGACTGCTGCTCGGTGAGATCCCCCGCCTCCCCGTCCATCACGACCGTGAGGAACCCCAGGATCGAGGTCAGCGGCGTCTTGAACTCATGGCTGACCGTGGACACGAAGTCGTCCTTCATGCGGTTGAGCGCGATGAGCTGCTCGGCGGCCTGGGAGAGCTTGCGGTTGAGCATGGCGGTCTCCACGATGACCGCGGCCTCCCGGGCGATGACCTGCAGGCCCTGCAGGTCATCGTGGCCGAAGGAGTCCCTTCCGCGCTTGCCCACGCGCATGACGCCCAGGGACCGTCCCTCCACGGCCAGAGGCACGACCATGAGGGACTCGACCCCCCAGGCCTTCGCGTGGGCCGGCAGCACCTGCGGGTCGTTCTGGGCGTCGCCGCTGACGAAGCCCTTGCCGGTCTTGAAGACCCGGGCCGAGGACGACCGCTCCTCGGAGAGCGGGACCCGGTAGAACATGTCGTTGCCCTCGATCCCGTACGAGCCCGGGTGCACCACGAGCTCGCCTGTGGACTCGTCGAGCAAGAGCACCGCCACCAGGTCGGCCTCCAGGAAACGGGCCACAATGGAGACGATGGCCGAGAGCGCGGACCCAGGCCCCGCCTGGGGCGCTGAGGCCCGGTGGGACTCCGGGCCGACCGGGCCGCCGGAGCCGGAGATGGTGCTCGCGACCTCCTCGAGGGCCCTGATCTTCCGGGTCTTCTCGATGAGGCGCATGTGGGTGCTGGTGAGGTCCTCGATGGTCAAGGAGAGGCCGCCCTCGAGCTTCTCCCGCGTCCGGGAGAGCCTGGCCAGCTCGTCGACGATGGCCGCCAGCGCCGTCGCGTGGCTCTTCACGATCTCCATGAAGGGGTCGGCGGCGTCGAGCGCGGCCGACCCGCCGTCGCCCAGGGCCAGGATCCCGTTCGTGGCGTCCGGCTTGCCCCAGGACACGACCCGGACCCTGCGCAGGCCCATCGCGCCCAGGTGCCGGAGGAAGGAGTTCCCCTGGCCGTTCGACTGGATCGTATGGGCTCTTCCTTCCCGATCCGTCCTGGGCGAAGCCCAGGAGAGGTCGAAGAGCCCCTCCTGGCTCACCGCGTCCTCGAAGAGCCGCTCGTCGAGGCGCGTGGAGGAGGCCCCGCCGTAGGCGCCGCCCCGGCGGGAGACCATGGGGTCGCCGACGCCCTGTTGCCGGGCGATCCACCAAAGCTGGGTCCCCGGGACCCGCTTGTGCAGGGCCTCGAGGACCCGCCGGCCGAACTCGTTGATGGCCTGGGAGGTGTTCCCCGCGACGCCGAGGTCCATGACCTCCGTGGCGAAGGCCTTGAGCTCGCTTGCCTCCACCCGGGCGCGCTTGGCCCTGCCTTCGAGGCCGAGCACGCGGAAGAACCGCATGTACCAGTACGCCGCGAAGGCGAACACCGCGGCCGTCAATCCCAGGCAGATGCCGAATTCAACGGGGGTCAGTTCGATCATTCCGTCCTCGTCATCAAGTCCAGGTGGATGCGCAGGTAGTTGACGGGGACCTTCATCCCGTCGAAGGGCAGCCAGCCCATGGGGATGTCCAGGCCCTCCAGGATGTGCCCGACGGCGTGGGAGAACTCCCCGATCCTGCCGGTGAGCTTGGAGGTCGACGGCGGCCCGACGATCAGCGCCGCGTCGGCGCCCGCCTTCCTGCACATCTCGCCGATCTGGAACGGCACGCCCAGGGGCTGGTCCGCGTCGTAGCTCCCGAAGAGCGCGTGCTTGTAAGAGGCGGCGATCCTGTTCTTGGCCGCGACCCCGTAGAACTGCTGCGTGACCCAGGGAGCCATGCCCTCGCCGCCCTTGGGGAGCACGAACGCGAGGTTGCCCGCCCCGGGGCCGGAAGCCGGGGGCGCGAACCTGCGCGCGGCGTCGATCTCGGCCACCGTCGGGATATCCTGGGCGTCCTCCGCGGGATCGCCCGGGAACATCGCGGTCATCAGCCTGTCGAAATTGGAGGGCAGCTCCTGGGCCTCCAGCAGGTTCCTCAGCGTGATCATGCGGCGCGTCCACTTCAGGAGCTCGGCGTAGTTCTTGCCCAGCTTGGTGAGGAACAGCCCGGCCTCGTCGTTGGTGAGGTCCACCCTCAACCGGCTGAACGCGCCCAGGACCATGTCCTTCTGAGCGTCCCCAGTGGCCAGCTTCATGTCCACGGACCAGCCCTTCCTGAGGGAGATCTTCAGGCTCTCCTCCAGGGCCCCGAGAGAACGCGCGGGATAGAACGAGGTCAGCACGACCTGGAGGCTCCGGCTGAAGAACAAGGCGAAGACCTTGGCCAGGGAGGCCTTGTTCTCGTCGGTCACGTTGAGGAGATGCAGGTCGTCGACCAGGAGGGCCTTGGACTCCGCGAAGGTCCTCTCCAACTCGGGGAACTTGCCTTCCTCCAGGCTGCGGCTGACCGCGTTGGCGAGCTGGGACCCTGAGGTCAGCAGCGCCCCTCCTTGGAGCGCCTTCTCGAGTTCGGCCCCGATGGCCTTGATCATGTGGGTCTTCCCCACCCCGGCCGGCCCGAAGATGAACAGGGGATTGTACATGTTGCCGGGAGCGCCCACGACCGAGGCGGCCGCGGCGTGGCTGAAGCGGTTGTACGGCCCGACCTGGATGGAGTTCAGGTCGATCCTGTCGTCGGACGCCATCCCGAGCCCCCACAGGGGCTTCGTCGTCTTGGCCGAACGGGTCAGGGAGACCGCGGGGGCCAGCGCCCCAGGGGCCTGCGCCCCAGGCTCAGGCGCCCCAGGCTCAGCCGGCTGGGTCCCGGGCTGCGGAAGCCCGGGCGTAGGCGGCATGGGCGCCCTTCCGACCGTAGGAACCGGCGGAGGAGGCGGAGCCATGAAGTCCCCGAGACCAGGAGGAGGAGGCGCCCCAGGAACCGCTCGAGGCGCAGGGGGCGCCGCAGGCGGCGGCTGGTTGACCAGGGCTGGGAGTTCCGGCCCCGGCAAGAAGGGCTCCGGTCCGGCGGGCAGATCCACCCGCGTCGTGCGCACCGGTTCCGGGGCTTCGGTCGGCTGGGTCAGGGGAAGCTGCTCGATGCCCGGCCCCACGACCAGCGGCTTCGTCTGCGGCGGCGGGATCACGATTGGCGCAGGCTCGAGAGGCGCCGGGCCCGGCGCCGCAGGCTGCGCAGGCAAGTCCGCGGGCCGAACGAAGATCGTCGCGGGAGGCTCGCTCGTGGGCGGCATCAATGTGGGCGCAGGCAGCTCCGCGGGCCGAACGAAAATCGTCGCAGGAGGCTCGTTCGCGAACGGCGCCAGCGGGGACGCGGGCGAGGCCGGAGGCCCTGGCCTTCCAGGATATTGGAGGGCCAGGTCCCGCCCGCCCTCGGGGAAGGCGTTGGCGGGCGGGGACGGCTGGGCCGGGGCCTGCGCCACAGGCACAGGCGCCACAGGCGCAGGCGCCTCCACCGGGGTGAGCCCGAAGGGCGCGGGGGATGGAGCGGCCGGCTGGACCGCCGTCGGCGCAGGCGGCGCGGTCAAGACCGGAGGCCGAGCGTCGCCTGCGCCATCAGGAAAGACGTGGGCGACAGGCGGCTCGACGGCGGGCGGCTGCTGCGGAGCCTGCGGCTCTGGAGCCGACGCCGGTCCCGACTCCTTGGGGCCCCTGCCCGGAGCCAGCTCCGTGAGCATGCCGGTGAGCTTCCGGAGTTCCTCCTCGTCGAGATATGAGATGATGAGCTGGTAGTTGAACCCTTCAGAGCTGTCCGTCCGGCGGGGCCTCTTGCACTTGGTGCCGAATTCCCGGATCACGCCCAGGATGTCCTTCAGGACGCCCTTGAACAGCAGGGCGTAGCGGCATGGGTCCTTCTCCGTAGGGACAGCTTCGATCGCCCACTTCTCCATCGCTACATTTCCGACGCGAGGAGCATCATGTCGATGGCTAGGTCGAAAACGATGGACCGCTTCTGCACATCGGGGGGAGGGATGACCTTGAACATGATCTTGGCGCCGGCGCAGGCTTTCGACAACTCCGCGACCTTCGGGTCCTTGGCGTTCTCCACGACCGCCAGGACGCCGACGGCCTTGAGGCTCTTCAGCTTCGCGACCACCGCGGCGGAGTCGGTCTTCTCGTCGACGGCCGCCAGCATGACCTTCCTGGTGAAGAGCGGCTTCTTAGACACGCTGCCGACCGTCTCGTCCAGATACCTGATGAAGGCGTCCATCTCCCTGCGGTTGCGCGGAGAATAGATGTAGCCGATCCGGCGGATCTGGCTCTTGGGCGCGTCCGGAGGCACGGTATCGACGAGTTCCTCCTCGCCGGCGGGGCCCGATGCCGCGGCCTGGGCCGCAGGCGCAGGGACTGAGGGCGCGGGAGCGGCCGTCGGCGGCTGGGCCGGAACAGGCGCTGGTGGCGCGGCCTGCGGGGCCTGCGCCACAGGCGCAGGCGCCACAGGCGCGGGCTTGGGAGACGCGGCGGCCGGCGGACCGGCCTTCGGCGGCGGCGGGGGCGCGGTCGAGGCCGGAGGCCGAGCGCCCTGACCGCCCTCGGGATGGGCTTTGGCGGGCGGGGACGCGGGAGGAGCTTTGGCCGCGACCGGAGGCTTCGGCGGGGGCTGAGTCGCGGGCGGCAGCGCCGACCCTAGGCCGTTGCTGAGGCTGGGCCCTGGCTCGGGCGGCCCCACGCCGGAGAGGATCTGGTCCAGGCCGGAGAGGATCTCCTGGACTTTGTCCTCTTTGTTCTCCTCGCGGTCATCAGCCATTGAAAGGTTGGTTGATGGGGTTGTCCACCATCTGCTGGCCGGTCGCGATGTTCTTGAGCTTGAGCCCCACATCCTCGGGGTTGTTGGAGTTCTCGATCACCGTGGCCTCGTCGATCTTGCCCTCGGAGTAGAGCCGGAGCAGGTCCTGGTCGAAGGAATGCATCCCGTAGTAGGCGCCGTTCTCGATGATCTTGTAGACCTCGCTCGTCTTGCCCTCGATGAGATGCCTGCGGATGACGCTGTTGACGATGAGTATCTCGGTCGCGGGGTAGCGGCTCTTGTGGTCCTTGGAGATGACGAGGCGTTGGCCGATGACGCCCTTGAGGGTATTGGCGATCTGCTGGCGCACCTGGTTGTGCTGGTGCACGGGGTGGGCATCGATGATGCGATCCACGGTCTGCGAGGAGTTCATGGTGTGGATGGTCGAGAGCACCAGGTGGCCCGTCTCGGCGGCGTTCAAGGCCGCGGCCATGGTCTCGTGGTCGCGCATCTCGCCGATGACGACCACGTCCGGGTCCTGCCTCAGGATGTGCTTCAAGGCCGTGGCGAAGGAGTGGGTGTCCTTGCCCACCTCCCGCTGGACGATGGTCGACTTGGCGTCGGCATGGTAGAACTCGATGGGGTCCTCCACCGTGATGATGCGGAACTGGCAGTTGTTGTTGAGGTGGTGGACGAAGCTGTTGAGCGTGGTGGTCTTGCCCGCGCCCGTGATGCCCGCGAACAGGATGAGCCCGCGGCTCTCCCCGGCGAGCTTCTTCAAGGGCGCGACCGGGAGGTTGAGCTCCTCGAACGGCCGGAGCTTGACCGGCACCACCCGCAGGGTGAGCCCGATCGTGCCCTTCTGCCTGAAGATGTTGACGCGGAAGCGCGAGATGTTCTCGAGGCTGTAGGCGATGTCGAGCTCCATCTCCTTCTCGAACTCCTTCTGCTGGCCCTGGTTCATCAGCTGGTAGGCCGCGGTCTTGATGTCGTCCGCAGTCAGCTTCGGAAGGTTGGTGGCCGGGATCATCATGCCCTGGAAACGCAGGGCAGGATGGGACTCAGCCTTGAAATGGATGTCCGATATCTCCTTCTGGATCATCAATTTGAGAAGTGCGTTGACATCGATAGCCATCAGAACCTCCAGAAAGACAAGACACCCCGCCTGGAGCGGGATGCCCTCACTCCCTGACTATATCAATTCCTTTTAACACCAGCCAATCGATGGCTAGGGGGCTAAGGATCGCGCCTTTGGGTATTTTAAGCTGTTGAGAGTGGGGAGTCAATCGTCTCTTGACATCGTATTCGGAGAGGAAGAGCCTGAAGGGGGCGGCCTCCACCGGAGCCCTGGCCCGGACCGGGAGATCCGGAGCCTCGCGGCGCGATGCCTGCGCCCCAGGCGCAGGGGCCGCTCGGCCCGGAGGGTCCCTCCGGGCCAGGTGCTCCAGGATGATGTCGACGAGGTCGCCGCGCGTCAGCAACGCTAACCTTCGACCTTGATGGAGATCTGGTCCAGGTACTTCTCCAGGTCCTCATGGGGCCGCGGGATGACGTGGACTCCCACCAACTCGCCCACCTTCTGAGCCGCGGCGGCGGCGGCCTCGACCGCGGCCCGCACGGCCCCGACCTCGCCCCGGCACAGCGTCGTGACCAGCCCCGAGCCGATCTTCTCGTAGCCCAGGAGCCTGACCTTCGCCGCCTTCGCCATCGCGTCAGAAGCCTCGATCATGCCCAAGAAGCCCTTCGTCTCCACCATCCCCAGCGCCTCTCTCACTTCCGCCATGTTGATACCTCCTGAATCAGTCCAGGCGCCGGGCTTCGAGCTAGGCCGAGATGTCTGGGCCAAGCCCGGCACCTAAGCCCGGCACCTAGTTGTGGTATTCCTCGCGGTCCTCATGGCCGCGACTCTCCCCCTCCATCCCCAGCACCGCGTTGCAGCGGCTGCAGCGCTTGGCCGGGGAATAGGTCCTGATGCAATGGTCCTCCTGCGGCCACCATTCCTCGAAGAACATCTCCGCCTTCCTCTGGCAGTGCAGGCAGTACCTCTCCAGCCCCGAGCCGCAGCAGGAGCAGAACTTGGGGAAGCCCTCGCCCTGGTGCAGCAGGGACCCGCAGACCCCGCACTGGATGTCGATGGACAGGGTGAACTTCGCCGGCTTGTTCTTGGACATCTCAGTACCCTTTCCCGCCGCGCCGGGGCGCGTCGTCCCCGGAGGCGCCGGTCGCCCTCCTCTCGCCGGAGGGGGCGCCGCCGGCCTCGCCCGTCACGATGGCGACCGACGCCGAGGTCCCGAGCCTCGTGGCGCCCGCCTCGATCATGGCCTGGGCGGCCTTGGCGTCCCGGATGCCGCCGGAGGCCTTTACGCCCATGGCCGGGCCCACGGTCTCGCGCATGAGCCGGACGTCCTCCACCGTGGCCCCGCCCGTGCTGAAGCCCGTCGAGGTCTTGACGAAGTCCGCGCCCGCCTTCTTGGACAGGAGGCATGCCCGGACCTTCTCCTCGCGGCTCAAGAGCGCGGTCTCCAGGATGACCTTGAGGACCCTGCCGCGGGTCGCCTCGCGCACCGCGCGGATGTCCGAAAAGACCGCGGCGTCATTGCCGGACTTCAAGGCTCCGACGTTGACCACCATGTCGATCTCCTCGGCGCCGTTGGCGATGGCGTCGCGCGCCTCGATGGCCTTCACCGTGGAGGTGGTCGATCCCAGCGGGAACCCGATGACCGTGCAGACCTTCACCCCCGAGCCCCTGAGGAGCTGGGACGCGAAGGGCACGTAGCTCGGGTTGACGCAGACCGAGGCGAAGCAGTACGAGCGCGCCTCCTCGCAGAGCGAGGCTACCTCCTCCTGCGTGGCGTTGGCCTTGAGCAGGGTGTGGTCCACCATGCGCGCCACCTTGGAGCACTGCTGGGTGGGCCGGCACACGCCGAATCGGTCCGCTCCCGACGCCTGCAGCGGGCATTCCCCGGGCCCGCTCTTGCCGCCGCAGCGGCGGCAGCCGGAGCAGCCCTCCTCGTCGTCCTCGTCCTTGGGCAGGGCGCCGCCGGCCGGCAACGCCTTCCCCAAGGCCGGCCGGGACGCTCGCCCTCCGGGCTGGACCGCGCTGCCGGCCTTCCCAGCCGGATGTCCCACCGGGACATCCGGCCCCGGCCGGAAGCTCGGCCCGCCCAGGCTCCACTCGCTCGAGAAGACCTTGCCCGCGGTCCCGATGGTCGTCGCGATGGGACGCGTAGGGGGCGTGACCGCGGGGTTCCGCGTCCCGCCCGCCGGAGCGGTCCCACGGTCCTCCTGGAGCAGCCCTTTCTGCGCCAGGGCCTTGACGACTTCCTCGACCACTTTCCGAAGCTCTTGTTCACGCATATTTTTTCATCTTCCCGCCTGAAGTTACGCGGTCCACCACGCCGCAGACCACGGTCCGCACCGGGGCTTCGGGATCCCCGATGATCGCCCGGGCCGAGCCGCCCTCATCCACCACCAGCACCACGCTCCCCGGCCCGGCGTCGACCCCGCCGTCGACGGCCATCGCCGCGTCTCCCAGGGGCTTCTCCGTCATCGGATCGATGGGAACCACCAGCAGGAGCTTGCCGTTGACGTGGGGATGCTTGCGCGACGCCCACGTGTTGCCGATGACTTTGGCGATGATCACGCCGCCGCTCCCGCCCGAAGCCGCGTCATCGCTTGCCGCCCTCGGCCTTGGCGCGGGCCAGGCGATGGACCGGCCGGCTGCCGCAGGCGCCGAAGCCCTCCTTGGGCACGACAGGGAGGATGGCCAGGCTCTCCCCCTCCCACCTGAAGCAGAACGCCTCCAGCTTGGCCGCCGGAGGCGATGTCAGGACCTTGAAGTAGTCGTTCTCCATCCCCTCGAAATCCTGTGTCGCGACGGCATAGCGGAACTTCCGGCCGGGCCAGGAAGCCCTGCCGTCGGCGCCGAAGGAGAACGCCTCGCCCTTTTCGTCGCGGTAGTCGCCGGCGATGACGGCCTTCGCCAGCCAGGCCTTCGTTTCCCTGACATAGACGGCCCCGGACAGCTCGATCTCCTGCGCGACCTTCCCCTTCTTCAGCACGCGGGCCGATTTCGGGAAGTCGTCGTCGTCGATCTTCAGCTTGATGACGTCGCCGTCGACCCCGATGACGTCGACCTCCAATGCCTTCGCCCTGCGGTGGACCCAACGGCTCTCGTATTCGTCGTAGAACTGGAAGGTCAGGGTCTTCTGCTCCTGCGTGTCGAAGGCCATGCCGCCCGCGGCCTTGACGGCCGCCAGGACGGACCTGCGCCGGCGCACGGCCTCGACGAAGTCCTTCTTGATCCAGTCGCCCTTGATCAGGTTCCACGCCCGCGCGGAAGCCGGGCTCTTCTTCGGAACGGCGTACGTCTCCCCCGCCGCGGCTCCCGTCCCCAGGGCCAAAGCCAGGATCCCCGCGCCCGTCAAGCCCGCCCATCGATTCATCTTCACACCCCCCTCAAACGCTCTCTTCCCCCGCCGGGGAAGGCAGATGACAGCCGTCCACGATGCCGACCACCGCCGCGTCCACGCAGGGAGCGTCCTCGAAGGCCACGACGGCCTCGCGGGCGGCGACCCAGAAGACCTTCTCCGACGCGCCCGAGCCCACCGCGTCGGCCGCGACCACGGGGTCGCCGACCGGCTCGGAATCCTCCCAGCGCAGGGGCTGGACCAAGAGGAACTTCTTGCCGTCCGCGCACGGCGTCTGCCGGCTGCAGAAGACCCTCCCGACGATCCGGCCCAGTTTCACCGTCCCTCCTGCCATTGCGGCACCTGGTCGGTGTTGTACTCGCGGCGCGCGGTCTGGCTCACCTGCGGCGCCGCGAAATCGAAAGCCTGCCTGAGATTCACTTCGCCTTTCTGGACCTGCCGGCCGATTCCCTTTAGGAAAAAGTAAGTGAAGAGGCCGTGCCCCATCTCCTGATAGCTCTGGCTGATCTGGTTGCCGGCCGCGGCCGAAAGAACTCTCACGTTGTTGGGAACAGCCTGTTTCCCCGCCACGTTGACCAGGGGCCTGGCGCCTTTGGCGATGACCGATCGGCCGCCCGCGCCGGAGAAGCAGGAATCGAGCACAACGGTCACCTCTTTGGAAGGGAGCTTGGCCAGCTGCGCGTAGAGCCTGTCCAGCGGGTAGCCGGTCTGCTCCAGATACATGGGATCCCCGTCGTAGGGGACCAAGTAGGCGTCACCGGTGGCCGGATTGGGCGCCCCGTGGCCCGAGTAGTAGATCAGGACCTCGTCGCCCGCCTCCACGCGGTTGGGCAGCCACCGCTCGATGTATTTCTCGATGTCGCTGCGGGAGACCCCATCGTTGGTCAGCACCGCGACGTTCTCCTCAGGGTAGCCGAGCACCCGGGTCAGATACTTCGCGACCAGGCGCGCGTCGCTGGAAGCGAAATCCACCGAGGGCAACTGCTGCCGGTAGTTCTCGATGCCGATCACGACGGCATGGGCCTTGCGGCGCGCCGGCTTGACGCTGGGCACCTCGTCGACGTCCGATCGAACGGCCGGGAGCTGCGCGGGCGCCTGCGCCGTCGCGGCCTGGGCGTTGGCCGCGAATATCTGTCCCGCCAGGTCCTGCGACAGGATGGCTTCCTCCAGCTTCTTCATGGCGTCAGCCAGGGCCGCGTTGATCGCCTGTTCCGGCCCGATGCCCGGACAGCACCCCCAGTGTCGGTGCGTGCCCTTGCCGTGCCCCACGATCACGACATCGCTCCAGATCGAGATGTTGTTGCGGCCACGGACACTGATCATCATCTTCACCGTCCCATCATCGGTGACCGCGACTCCGGCCTTCAAGCCCACGCTCGCCTGCAACCACGAGGCCGAGACTTGGGCGTCGGCGTCCTTGGGGACTTTGACCAACGTGATCCCTAGGCGGCCGAATTCGTTGACCAAGGCTTCGCGCAGGCTCTCCTCCAGAGGACGCACCACCGGCTTGCTCACGCTCTGGACGCCCACCCACTTGAAGCCCTCGGATCTGTCCGTGACCGACGCCAAGAAGAGCTTCGGTTTGCTCCCCTCCCAAGGAGTGGCAAGCGCATCGGGCGCGTACCTCAGGTTGACCGGGTTGGCGACGCAGGAGGAGAGGACGCACGCGCATGCCAGCAGCGCCGCCAGACGCGGGAGGCAGCGGGATGACAATCTCATTTTGAGTGCTTCCTCTCCGCAGAAGGGGCGGTCTTCACGCCAAAGCCACCTCCAGGGGCTTTTTCCTGAGCCGGCTGACCTTCAACACCGAGAATCCCAATATGTTGCCCTTGGAATCGACCTTCTCCATCACCTGTTCGTGCCGGGTCTCGCGGAAGAAGCCGGGCTTCTTGCTGTCGAAAAGAACTTCCAAGAAATCGCCTTCTTGGTCGTACCAGACCTTCAACTTGACTTTCATTTTGGCCATAGCAACCTTCCTCGCTAGTATAGCTTTGCTTCAGGATCGACGCTCGACTGAACGACGCGTTCTGGCATGGCCAGAACTCGTTCGACATCCGCAAGCCCTCCTGCCATTTCAGGATGGCCTTGGACATGCTCCCAACGCTCGTCCGTGGGCCGAATCGGACGATTCTCGAAATCACGAAACAACCTCATTTCGAATACTTTGCCTCGATGGCCGCGATCTTCGCCAGCCTCCCCGCATGCCGGCCGCCCTCGAAGGCGGTCGAGAAGAAGACCTGCAGGATCTCGGCCAGCGCCGCCTCGCCGTGGGTCTTGCCGCCCAGGCACAGGACGTTGGCGTCGTCGTGGCCGGCCGCGAAGCGCGCGGCCACCGAGTTGTACGCGGCCACGGCCCGCACGCCCGGCACCTTGTTGGCCGCCAGGCAGACCGCGCCGCCGAAGCCGTCCAACAGCACGCCCCTGTCGTACTCCCCGCGGGAGACGGCCTCGGCCACGAGGAGCGCGATGTCCGGGTAGTCCACCGAAGCCTCGGAGTAGCAGCCGAAATCCGTCACCGAAAAGCCCGCCTTCTGGAGGAAGCCCTTCACGAACTCCTTGGCCTTGAAGCCTCCGTGGTCCGACCCGATGACGAGCTTCATGTCACTTGCCTCCCCCACGGGGAGGCAAGTAGTTGTGGGGGCTGATGCCGTGTCATTTACTTTCCCACCGAAGCCAAGAGCTGCGGGTCGGCCTGCGGGATGACCACCTGGGAGACGAGCATGCCCTCGGGCAGGGCGGAGATGCCCGCGGCCACCGCGGAGCGCACGGCGCCGGGCTCTCCGGCCATGGTCACGAAGCCCTTGCCTCCGCCGACCGAGGTCCGGACCTCGATGACGTGCACCTGGGCCGCCTTGGCCGCGGCGTCGGCGGCGCGCACCGCGGCGATGGCCTCCTTGGTCTCGATGACGCCCAGCGCCTCCAGGCGCTCCACGGGGAGGCGCTTCTCCAGGGCCTCGAGGACCTGGGCGTGGACGTTGCGGATGATGACCTCGTCGATCAGGGTCGAGCCTGCGATCTCGCGGCCCGCGCGCATGGAGGACTCGACCTCGCCCACCGGCCCCGAGACGAGGATGGTGAACTTGCCGCGCGCGATGACGGCGGTCTTGACGAGCTTGACCGAGGCCATTTTGCACATGGCGTCCGCCGACTCGATGCCTTTGGCGATGGACGACAGCTCCAGCAACCCGATGGCTATGTTGGCTTGCATGTTTTTCCGCGGGCTTTAGCCCGCGGACCTCCGTTTATCAAGGAATTCCTTCTCCATGTTCAAGCTATTCTAAAGTATCCCACCAAACAACAATGCAAAGGCCTCGCGAAATGCGAGGCCTTCGTGATCCCGTCCCCCGTCGGCGTGCCGATGGTCATGGACGCCCAGCCCTCGCCCATCCCCAGGCCGAAGAGGGTGGGCGCGTTCTTGACGAAGATGGAGCACTGCATCCGCCGCGCCATCAGCGTCAGGTGCCGCACATCCGTCGAGTACATGGCCGCGGTGTGGTGGTTCAAGCCCTCCGCCTCGTACGCGAGCTCGACCGCCTCCTCCACGCCCGGGGCGACCGTCACCGGCAGGACCGGCATGAGCTGCTCCGTCCAGACGAGGGGATGGTCGTTGGGAACCTCGCCCCACAGGAGCCTTGTCGAGGCCGGCGCCTCGATGCCCGCCCCCCGCGCGATGACCGCGGCGTCCCGGCCCACGAAGTCGCGGTTCAAGACCGGGTCCTTGCACCCGCGCCCCCCCTCCTTGATGACGAGCCTCGTGACCGCGTCCATCTGGGCGGCGCTGAGCTCGAACGCCCGGCTGTCCCCGCGCATGGACTCGAGGAGCCGCGTCCGCGCGTCCTGGGTGACGATGACCTCCTTCTCCGCGATGCACAGCACGTTGTTGTCGAAGCTCGCGCCGAAGACGATGTCCGAGGCGCACTTCGGGAACTCCGCGGCGCCGTCCACCACGACCGGCGGGTTGCCCGGCCCCGCCGCGATGGTCTTGCAGGTCTTGCCCACGGTCATGGCGACCTTGACGATGGCGGGGCCGCCGGTAACCATGTTGACGTCGGCCCCGGGATGGGCCAGCAGGGCCCTGGTCGTCTCCTGCGTCGCCGGGGACGCCGTGGTGATGAGCCCGGAGGGCCCGCCCGCGGCGACCACGGCCTGGGAGAGGATCCGCATGGCTTCCGTCGAGACCCGGGCGGCGGCCGGGTGCGGGGCGAAAACGATCCCGTTGCCGGCCGCGAGGACCGAGAGCGAGTTGTTGATGACGGTCGCTCCCGGGTTGGTCGAGGGCGTGACCGCGGCCACGACCCCGTAAGGGGCGTATTCCACCAGGGTCAGGCCCTTGTCCCCCGTGTAGGCGCGGGAGGCCAGGTCCTCCACTCCCGGGGTGCGGAGCGCGCAGAGCAGGTTCTTCTGGACCTTGTCCTCGAAGCGTCCCATCTTGGTGTCCTCGACCGCCATCCGGGCGAGGATCTGCGCGCCGGCGGCCGCGGCCTTGCGCATGGCCTCGATGATCCTGCCGCGGGCCTCGAGCCCCAGGGAGTGGAAGGTCTTCTGGGCCGAGCGGGCCGCGGAGACGGCCGCGTCCACCGTGCCGAACACGACCCCGTCGCCCCTGACCGCCGGGACGGCGGTCAGGACCGCCGGGACGGCGGTCAGGACCGGCGAAGGCCGGTCGGCCTGCCACGAGAGCGCGAGCGGCTTCAAGGCCTCGTTGGCCTCGAGGCGCTTCAAGACCTCGCTGACGATGCGAGCGATCTCATCGGTCTGCATGAGTCACCTCATCTACACATCCCCCGCCTTGCTGAAGACGGTCTTGCCCCCCTGCTCGACGTGGTCCACGATGGCGAAGATGACCGCGTCGACGGGGTTGTTCTGCGTCCTGGCGGTCTGCCTCGCGCTCGACCCCTGCACCAGCAAGACGAGCTCCCCTTCTCCCGCGCCGACCGCGTCCACCGCGACCAAGGGGTTCCCCTTAGGCGCCCCGGCCGGGTCCACCGGCTGGACCAGCATCAGCTTGGCGCCTACGAGCTTCTCGTCCTTGGCGGTGCAGACGACGTTGCCCGTGACCCGAGCGAAGATCATGTCACTTGCCTCCCCCACGGGGAGGCAAGTAGTCGTGGGGGCGAATTCCGTGTCATCAGGTTCTCCTTCATCTCTTTCTATTAAGAGTCTCCGGCAGCGAGATCGGCATCTTCCCTTCGAGGTCCGGGTGCGGCTGCGGGATGACGTGCACCGCCACCAGCTCGCCCACCTTCTGCGCCGCGGCCGCGCCGGCGTCGCACGCCGCCTTGCAGGCCGCCACTTCGCCCCGGAACAGGATCGTCACCAGCCCCGTCCCGACCTTCTCGTAGCCGACGAGCCTGACGTCGGCGGCCTTCACCGCCGCGTCGGCCGACTCGATGCAGGCGACCAGCCCGCGGGTCTCGATCATTCCCAATGCCATCATGGACACAGTTCCTCCTTTAAGATGAACGACCCCAGCTGGGGTCAGGTCTTGTTTCAAGACCTGACCCCGATTTTCGATTTGGCTCATACGATGCAGACCACGTCTCCCGTCTTCAACCACGCGGCGTTGGCTTCGTCGACGTCCACATGGAACTCCAAAGCGAACTGGTCCGAGACGCGGGCGACCACTCCTTCGAACACGGTCGGCCGCAGGTCGGCCGGGCCTGCGCGCACGCGCACGACCTCGTTGTCCTTCAAGCCCAGTCTCGCCGCGTCCGAGGTGTGCAGGTGGATGTGGCGCTGGGCGATGATGACCGACCCGGTCGCCTCCACCGTCTCTTTGGGGCCGGAGAGCCGCACAGAAGCGGCGCCGTCCAGGTTCCCGGACTGGCGCAGGGGAGGCTCGATTCCCAGGGTGAAGGCGTCGGTCCGAGAGATCTCGATCTGCGTGCGCGGCCGCACCGGCCCGAGGACGCGCACTCCATTGACCCGGCCCTTGGGCCCCTCGAGGTCAACGGTCTGGCCGCACGCGAACTGGCCCGGCTGGCCCAAGGGACGCAGGACCGCCAGGGCCGAGCCCGCGCCGAAGAGGGCCTCCAGGTGAGCCCGGCAGAGGTGCAGGTGCCGGTTCGAGACGCCCACCGGGATGGGGACGGCCGACATCGAGAGGCGCCGGGCGATCTCGTCGGCTATGACGACGGCGAGGTCCGCGTCGGCATCCCCCGCGCAGGCAGCCCCCCCCGCGGGGGGGCTGCCTGCGTCGGGGGGATAGAGTCGTTTCATCAAGCCTTCCTTTCCATCCTCGCCTGCGTCCTGAACTGGATGATCCTGACGAAATTGGCGGCCTTCAGGGACTCGCCGCCGACCAAGGCGCCGTCGAGGTCCGGCTCGGCCATCAAGCTGTCGATGTTGTCCGCCTTGACCGAGCCGCCGTAGAGGATGCGCATCCCGGCAGCGAGCTTCTCCGAAATTCCGCGCGCCAGGCACTTCCTGATGAAGGTATGCGCGTCCTGCGCTTGGTCCGGGGTAGCGGTCTTGCCCGTGCCGATGGCCCAGACGGGTTCGTAGGCCAAGATTGCTCGCGACAGCTCTGCTGGCGCGAAATTCATGAAAGCTCCTTTGATCTGCGTTTCGAGTACTCTATAGGTCTTCTGCTGTTCCCTCTCGTCCAAAGTCTCCCCGACGCAGACAATAGGGATCAAATCCGCGCCCAGCGCGGACTTGAGCTTCTTGTTCACGGTCTCGTCCGTCTCCCCGAAATAGCGCCGCCGCTCGCTGTGCCCGATGATGACGACCCGGCACCCGGCATCCGCGAGCTGCTTGGCCGAGACCTCTCCGGTGTAGGCGCCCTGCGCCTCCCAGTGGAGGTCCTGCCCCCCGACCGCCGCCGGACTCCCCTTGACCGCTTCAGCCACCACGGTGATGGCGGTGAAGGGAACGCACAGGGCCACCTCGGGCCCGCCGTCCGCGCAGCCGACCCGCACTTCCTTGGCCAGGGCCACCGATTCGGACAGCGTCAGGTGCATCTTCCAATTGCCGGCGATGAAGGGCTTTCTCAAAGGCGAGGTCATGGTCCTTGCGGTCCTCCAGATGTGGCCATCTTGGCCACAAAGTCATCTGATAGATTATACAGAGAAATCCGCTGCGAGTCAATGGTGTCGGTTGTTTCCCAAGTTTCCCAACGTCGGCTAACCTGGCAACTTGGGAAACAACCGACACCTAGTATTGCGAGAGGGGCAGGACGATCTCCCGCATGGTCCCCGGGCGGTAGTCGTCCTGGTAGGAGGACCGGGAGCTGCGCTTGACGCGGACGGGGAAGACGTCGGCCTTGCGCGCCTCGGAGATGTCCGTGTCCGAATCTCCGAAGAACAAGACGAGGTTGCCTCCCTCGAGGAAGCGGCGCTTGCTCCCTCCCTCGCCCGCGAAGAGGAACCGGCTCTTCGGGGCCAGCCTGCGCCATTCCTTCTGGAGGGCCGCGCCGTCCGTGTCGGGCCGGGACGCGATGATGGTCACGCGGAAGCCCAGGACGCGCAAGGCCCATGCCAGCGCCAGAGGCACGATCTTGGGCCGCTCCAGGTCGTAGGACTGGTTGACGATGGACCAGAACCGAGGCCCCACGGCGCGGGGCGAGGCCGCGTAGGCCTTCTCGTAGGCCGGGGTGGAGAACACCAGCGTGTCGTCGTAGTCGAAGGCCACGCCGAGCTTGGCGATGGTGACGAGGCTGAAGACCAGCCCCCATACCATCATGGCCCCCATGACCAGCTTCGCGACCCTCCACCAGTACTCGACTTGCGCCTTCGCTTTCTGAAGCACCACCTCAGCCTCCCTTCACCCGGATGCGGCCCGACGCCGGGGCGGACAGGGTCCCCTGCCTGCGGGCGCACCATTCGAGGATGTCGCGCAGCAGCTTGTAAGTGAACTCCTTCTTCTCCACGGACCGGAAGACATCGAAGCCGCCCCCGCCTTCAGCGAGAAAATCCACGGTGGAGACCGAATAGGCGCCGTCGGCCCGGAGCTCCTGGCCGCCGACGCTGGCCGAGACGAGCCTCTCGCCCTTGGGCTTGGAGGGGTCGTAGACCACCTTCATCCCGGAAAGCTGCATGTAGCCCAGGCCCCCGGCCCCGCGCTCGAGGATGTCCCGCACCTGGGCGCCGGTCATGGTCATGTTCACCATGGTGTTCTCGAACGGCACGATGTTGAAGATGTGCCTCAGCGTGACCGGGCCCGCGGCGATGCCGGACCGGATGCCCCCGAGGTTCTGGAAGGAGATCTCCGTCTTGGTCCACTCCCGGCCGCAGTCCGTCATCCAGCCCCCCATGGGGGACTCGGTCATGTTGCGGCTGTGGGGGATAGGTGTGGCCGCTGTGGCCACAGCCACCTCCAGGGCCTTACCCATCTCAGCGACATGCCTATCCACGATAGCGGCAACCTTGGGGTCCTGGCCGAACTCATCCACCCACAGGTCAATGAGTTTGTCTTCTGATTTAACGACTTTTTTGGTTTTTGGATCGATTTCCAGCATCGCGCGGCCCGCCATGGACATGTTGGACCCGGCCTGGACGACGAGGGCGCCGAAGGTAGCGTCCCTCAGGGCCTCCTTGAGGATGGTATGCGTGTGCCCGCCCACGACGAGGTCGATGCCGGGGACCGATGCCGCGATGGTCTGGTCGCCCTCGAAAAGCTCCCGGTCCGGGGTCTCGAACCCGAGGTGGGTGAGCGCGATGATGACGGTCGCGCCCTCCTTCTTTAAGGCTTTGACCGCCTTCTTGGCCTCGTCGACCTCCCGACGGAACTCCAGGCCCTCGAACTGCCTGGGGAGCACGAGCCTGCGCATCCTCGTGCTCAGGAGCCCGAAGACGCCGATCTTGACCCCCGCCACCTTCTTGACCATCCAGGGCTTGAGGAAATCGACCCTCTTGCCGGTCTTGGCGTCGTAGGTATTGCACCCGAGGACCGGCGCCTTGAGGCCATTGATCAGGCTCTTGAGGTTGTCCATCCCGTTGTCGAACTCGTGGTTGCCGGGCGCCAGGGCATCGTACCCGACGGCGTTGAAGACCTCCACCACGGCCTTGCCGCGGGTCAGCGTGCCCTCAGGCGTGCCCTGGAACCAATCCCCGGCATCAAGAAGGAGCCTGGGTTCCTTCTCTTTCTCCAGGGCCTTGACCAGGGCCGCGGCCCCGCCTATCATCCTTTTGGGGTCAGCGGTGTAGAAGGACGCCTCGCGGGGCATGATCCAGCCATGGACATCGTTAGTGTGCCACACCGCGACGCGGATGTTCTCCGCCCATGAATTACCAGAAAATACCAGTAAAACAAACAGTAATTCAATCATTGTCCGCGGCTGCCATCTCCCCAAGCCGATCCGCGGCTTGATGCGCCTCGTCAGCGGCCCGGGACAGACGGCTGAAAGTCTCCCTGAATTTGATGCTCTCCACCGTGTTGGGGATCTCCAGCGCCTCGGCCGCGCCGGCGTCAGCCGCCCTGGCCGCCTGTTGAGCCTGCCTCTTCGCGGACACCAGGAAGTCCACGCAGCGCTCCTTGCCCCCCTTTCTCAGAGTCCTGACCGAGTCGTCCAGGCTCTTGGCCGCGTCGCGCAATGGTTCCACGGCCGCGGCCATGGGTCTGCCCGCGTTCACGCCGAACAGCAGGCATTCCTCCACCGCCTTGGCGGCCTGGAAAGCCGCTTCGGAAAGATGCCTCGAGACGCGGATCGCGTCCTCGCGGCCGGCCCCGGCCCCGCCCGGCCGCGCGCCCGCGCCCCCCGCTCCCGCGCCGAAAGCGGCTGACCGGCATGATCTCAGGCGCTCGCGCACCACCCCTGCCCGGGCTTGCGACGGCTCGGCGAAGAACCGCGCCGCGGCGCCGGCCAAGGAGGCGAACGCCCGAGCCTGCTTGAGCAACCCGCTACGGAGCGAATCTCCACCGGAGATTCGCTCCCCCTGCTCGGTCATGCGGTATTATAGTATAAAGCGCTTGCGAGCCTCCGCCAGCAGCGCCACGACCTCTTCGTCCGTGGTGGGCGAGAAGTCCGCGTAGTGCGCGCTCACGGAGCTGAATTCCTCAGGTTGGGACAGGCACGCGACCTCGTCGGCAAGCCCCGCCAAGGCGCTGACGCTCTGCGGCGCCGCCACCGGGACCGCCACCACGAGCCTGCGGGCCTGGAGCCTTCGGAGGGCCTCGAGCGCGGCGCGCGCCGTCATGCCGGTGGCCAGGCCGTCGTCCGCCACGACCACGGTCCGGCCCGCCACCTCCGGCGCGGGCCTGCCTTCCCTGAACAGGCGGTTCTGCCGGGCCGCCTCGCGCCGGGCCTCCGCCAACTCCCGGAAGAGATGCTCCCGCGGCACCGGGATCCTCTCCAGGAGTTCCTCATAGAGGATAGGCTCCTCCAGGCCGAAGGCCAGCGCGCCGATCGCCAGTTCCGGCTGATGGGGGCTCCCAAGCTTGCGCACCACGAGGACGTCGAGCGGAGCCTCCAAGGCCAGGGCGATCTCGTAGGCGACGGGCACGCCGCCCCTCGGCAGGCCCGCCACCAGAAGACGGCTCCCCTTGAGATGCTTGAGCCCGACGGCGAGCTGACGGCCTGCCGCTCGGCGGTCGGAGAAGATCATCCCGGCCCAACGCCCCTGACCGCCGGAACAGCGGTCAGGCCCGGCGATTCGAGGCGGCTCAACAGGCACTGGACGCCGCCTGAGACCGCAGGATCGCCCACCGCCTCTTCCTTGATGAGGCGAAGCCCCAGCGCCTCAAACCGGCGCCGGTACCCCTCGCGGATGCGCCTCTCCTCGGGGCCGGCGAAGCCGTGGGCCAGGACCAGGAGCCCTCCAGGGGCGAGCCAGCCCTTGATCCGGCCGAAGGTCCCTTCGAAGCCCTCCCGAACCATCGGCTTGTCCAGGTAGTAGAGGACGTCGCCCACCACGATGAGGTCGCAGAGGTCAACCGCCTGCGGCGCAGGCGCGGGACCCGCCCACTCGCGCACGTCGGCCTCCACGAACTCGACCGCGGGACGGCCCGCCAGGCGCCTCCGCGCGCGTTCCAAGGCGACGCTCGAAACGTCCAGCGCGGTCAGGCGCTCGGTCCGGGCCGCGATCCTCTCCGTGAAGACCCCCTCGGCGCAGCCGATCTCAAGGCCGCGCCGATAGGCGCGGCCTTCGATCGCCGTTTCCATGGCTCTCAGCCGTTCCGTTTCATAGGGCTTCCATTCATATCCGTAGGGATCCTGTCCCCTCGAGAAGACCCTGTCCATCTTGCGCTTGGCGGCCCTGCGGGCCAGCCACAAGACGACGCGGTCCAGGATCACAGAGAGACCCCGTCCTTTCTCACCGATTCCAGCCACAACCCCAGGATGACGATGCGGAAGAAGAGCCCCGCGTCGACCCCGCGGTCGCCGTCCACGAGCCGTTCGTGCAGGCGCTTGAGCTCCACGGGCTCGAAGATCCCGCGGCCCAGGAACCCGGGGTCGTTGATCAAGCCCTGGACCAGGGCGTTCTCCCTTGAGCGCACCCAGGGCTCCCACGGCACGATGAACCCGTGCTTGCGTCTCCACGCGATGCCCGGAGGCAGGTACTTCCCGGCCAGACGCCGCAGGATGTACTTCCCCTTGAAGAACCTGATCTTGTGCGAGCTCGGCAGGCCCGCCGCGAACTCCACCACCGGCTTGTCGAGGAAAGGCACCCGCGCCTCGAGGCTCGCCCTCATCGTGGACTTGTCCGTCTTCATCAAGAGGGCGTCGGGCAGCACCGTGCCGAGGTCGAATTCCAGGGCGTCGTTGAGGACATCCATGCGGCTGAAGCGCGCCGCCCAGTCCGGGGCCCCGAGCCGGGCCCGCGGTCTCCAGGCCGGATGCAGGACCTCCTGGACCTGGGTCCCGGTGGCATGGGCGAGCGCCGCGGCCCAGGCGCCGGCGTCCTCGACCGGGATGAGCCTGAAGAGCCGGCCCTTGCCCAGCAGGCGCGCCGCCGGTGCCGCCAGCCTCGCGGCCCAGGGGGGCAAGCGCTTCAAACCCTCGTTGAGCCAAGCCGCCTTGTATCGGTCGTAGCCGGCGAAGAGTTCGTCGGCGCCCTCGCCGGTCAGCGCGACCTTGACCGTGCGGCGCGCGAAGCCCGCCAGGAGGCAGGTGGGGAGGCAAGCGGAGTCGCCGATGGGCTCGTCCAGGAGTCCGATGGATTCGCCCAAGCCGGAGAGGACCTCCGCGGGGAGGACCAGCTCGTGGTGGTCCGTCCCCAGATGCCGCGCGACGGCGCGGGAATGCCCGGTCTCGTCGACTCCCCGGCCCGCGCCCGAGAATCCGACGGAGAAGGTCTTGACCTTGTCCGGCCCGAATCGCCGGGCCATCATGGCCGCGATCAGTCCCGAGTCCACGCCGCCGCTCAAGAACGCCCCGACCGGCACGTCGGCCAGGGTATTGCCCCTCACCGCCTCAGACAGGAGGGCGTCCAGCCTCTCGACCGCCTCCTCGAGGGCCATCGGCCGGCTCTGCGGCCTGGGGAGGGACCAATAGCGTTCCTCCCTGACCCCCGAGGGGTTGGCCCTGAGGAAATGGGCGGGCTGGAGCTTCCGGACCCCGGCCGCCACGGTCCGGGGCGCGTGCGCCACGGCGTAGGCGAGGTAGTCCACGACGCCTTCCGGGTCCAGGCCCAGGCCGAATCCTCCGGCCAGGAGCGACCGGATCTCCGAGGAGAAGGCCAGGCAGCCGGCCTCGTGGCGCCAATAGAGCGGCTTGACCCCCATTGGGTCCCGGGCGAGGACCAGCTCGCGGCGCTCCTTGTCCCACACCGCCAGGGCGAACATGCCGTTGAGCCTGCGCAAGGCCTCGACCCCGTGCCGGGCGAAGAGGCGCAGCAGGGTCTCGGCGTCGGAATGCGTGCGGAAGTCAGTCCCGCCGGCCTCCAGGTCCTTACGCAGGTCGAGGTGGTTGTAGATCTCGCCGTTGAAGACGATGGTCAGCCGTCCATCGGGCGTGGACATCGGCTGATGCCCGCCTTCCAGGTCGAGGATGGAGAGCCTTCTAAAGCCCAGGCCCAGGGACCCGTCGAGATGCTCGCCCTCGTCGTCGGGCCCCCGAAGGGCCAGGGCCGCCCTCATGCGGGCGAGCGCGGGCCGGTCGACCGGCGCGCCCGAGAGGTTGTAGATCCCGCAGATGCCGCACACTAGTCGAATAACTCGAACTTCGGCTCGCGCCGCGCGCGCTCCAGCGTCTCCGGCAGGAACCGGCCGTAGCGCAGCACGGCCCAGCCCAGGGCCAGACACGCGAGTCCGTAGGCGACCTCGAAGCCGCCGTAGCGCAGCCAAGCCTCCTGGGTGACGAAGGTCCACGGCACGGCCGAATAGAGGTTGGCTTCGGGCTCGCCGATGAAGAGGTCGTAGAGGCCCTTGAGGGCGATGAGGCCGCCCCAGCACCCGAAGATCGCGGCCGCGAGGCACGCGAGGCCGCGAACCTTGATCTTCTCCGTCTCAGGGAGCTTCATCTCCCCCGCCGGACTACCGCTTCGAGTACTGGAAGCGTTTGCGGGCCTTGGGCTGGCCGGATTTCTTGCGCTCGACCATGCGGGAGTCCCTCGTCAGGAATCCCTCCATGCGAAGGGGCTTCTTGTTCTTCGCGTCGAGTTTGACGAGGGCGCGCGCGATGGCGTGGCGCACGGCGCCGGCCTGGCCCGTCACCCCTCCGCCGAACACCTTGATCAGGAAGTCGAACTTCTTGGCCTCCTCGATCAATCCGATGGGAGCGAGGACGTCGCGCTTGCGGCGGTCCTGCCCCAGGAAGTACTCGTCGACGGGCCGCGAGTTGATCGTGACCTTGCCGTCGCCCTGGGGGATGAGCCGGACCTGGGCGACCGACGTCTTGCGGCGGCCCGTGGCCCAGATTTGCTGGCTGGAGGCTGCGTTCATGCTTTGGCCTTGGGAGCGAATGGGTTTTTATCGTCGACGAAGACGCGCAGGCGCGTCATCTGCCGGTCGCGCATCCTATTGACGGGGAGCATGCGGCGGACCGCCAAGGTCACGACCTTCCGAGGATCCTTCTCCATCATGCGCCACATCGGCGTCACGTGAGCGCCGCGGGCGTAGCCGGAATGCCGGAAATAGCGCTTTTGGGAGAGCTTATCGCCCGTCAGACGGATCAGACCAGCGTTGGTCACCACGACGAAATCGCCGCAGTCGGTCGAATGCGCGAACTCCACCTTGTGCTTCCCGCGCAGGAGGGTCGCCACGCGCGTGGCCATCCTGCCGAGGACTTGGCCTTTGGCGTCCACCTGATGCCACTTCCGGGTCTCCGCCGCCCGGCGGGGGTCGATGAGAGTGGTTTTCTGAGCCATCATGGAATCATACATTATCGTCGGGCAAGGCGGCAAGGCCGGCGACCGCAGGGGCACGACCGCGACAGCGACGACACCGGTCTCATCATGGAATTGCAGCCAGGAATTCGGAACTAAAACGGTCCGCCTCGGTCAGGCTGGCCCGAAGGTTGCCCCACGCCTTGGAGATGTCCGCCATCCGTCTCCGATAGTCTGATACGGTCTTGTGGACCCGAATCTTCTTGGGTTGCTGTCCCAGACGACCTTCAGGGTCTGGCAGACATTCCAAACCCCCGCACACAACGGCCCCGTCGGTCGGAAACAATGCGGCGAGCACCCAGGCTTCCATGCTTTTGGATGGAGTACAGAGCACGGTTCGGGGCGGGATCCGAGTCTCACCCGCCCACCTCAGCAGGACAGCCCGCAGACGATCGGTGGTAGAAGAAGCCGGCGGGCACGGCTGGACACAAGGCAGATCGCCGGTTTCCTCAGTGATCCCGGCGTCCGAATACCGGCCACCTGCGACATCGCCATCAAGATGCAGCACGAGCAAATCGAACGACAGGAACAACAGGTCGTCACGCAGAGCGCCCCCGGCCCGCCCCACCGCCTGCCTGCACCAATAATAAACGCCGCCCCACCCTCCGGTTCCCTTCGCGCCGAAAGCAACCGACTCCTCCGGCTGAAGTTGTCGAAGAACAAAGCGCCGATTCCCAAGCAACTGGGAGATGGCCGCTTGAATAATGATCTTATCGGTCGGCCCCTCCGCGACAAGAGCGACTCTCAGCGGCTCAGATGTCTGGAACGCCACCGATTAGACCGTTCATCCAAAGACGCGACAAGGTCCATCCTTCGGAAGCCTTTGAAAGCAACTCTTCGTTCAATTCGATGCGACGCGGCGCGGTGCGTCCTTGGCTATCCCGGTCAACGGCGAATAATCGAACGCGATCATCATTGAGGGGCAGGCCATCGAGCACTGCGGCGTTGTGGGCCGTAAGAAGCACCTGTCTTCCATCCTTTGACCCCAGAATCCATCGGCAGAAAGCCTCGGCGAGCCTCTTGGCCAGGCGGGGATTCAAAGCCTGGTCCAAGTTGTCCAATGAAAAAAACCTCGGAGACTTGGGATGAAGCGCAAGCACGGCAGCAAAGAGAACATAAAGCGCTCCCTCGCTCGCATCATACCCGGTAAGGATATTCCGGTTCCTGACCATGAAACGATCTTGAAATCGAACAACCTGTTTCGAGGCCGCCGCCGAAGGCGAAAGCGGCATCGTATTCGACGGAGCGGACCCAAACGCCTCGGCCCAGTCGATCAGCGGCAGAATCTCGCCGACCTTCTCGGCCAGCCACCGATTCTCTTCTCCTTTTCGCGCCTGCAAGACTTCCAGGACGGCCTCCGGCAGCCGGCCACCGGAGAGGCCAAGCGGCTCACGCAGCTGCTGGTCCGGCGAGAGCCCCCTGAGAGTCGCAGTATTTGCAGAGTAGATGCAGTAGTTTCGCAGACTGTCGAGCAACTCAAGCGATGGGTCCCCAGGCGCCAGCTCAACCGATTTTAAAGAGGCGTGGCCTTGCTCGGGGTTAAGCGCCTGGCCAGGCGCCACTAGTTGCTTTCGTGACGGCGCACGACCGACGATCCTGCCCGTAGGACCTTCAAACTTCTCCGCCATGTATCGCCACGCAGGCTTTGGATCGTCCAGAGGATTAAAGAGCGAGACTTGGTAGACCGAACTGCCGTTCCGGGCGCCGAAGAAGATATGAGGCCGCCGCTCCTTCGACTTGCGTGGGAATGCCGATTTGTACAATTTCGGCACGCCGGGACGGACTCCTCTCCGCAATAGCGCCTCATCGTCCACTCGTCCCAGCGCCGCCGCTCCGAGAACTCCGACGGCCTCCAGCAAGTTGCTTTTGCCGCTGCCATTGGCGCCAATGAAAACATTGACTTGGCCGAGCTCGATGGTAACATCCTCAAGCGACTTAAAGGACTCGGTGCGAAGCTCCGTGATCATCGCGCTATATCCGCCTCTCAATCCCCATGCAGTCGCAGACAAACAGCCTCAGGGTGGCACATTGTAGAAAAAATCACCGCGGAGGCAACATGGGCCCATTGTAGAGCGCTTCAGGAATCGTCATTGTGCCATCGCGGGCGCCCATACTAATCGTCGGGAGGTTCTGGAACTGTTTGGCCCGGCGCCGAAGCGCCCGGCTGGGGCATTGCGGCCCCGGAGGACGAAGCCGGCGCTGGGACCGCTGCCCCGGGCCCGGTCGCGGGAACCGCGGGTTGTCCAGCGCCGGCCGCGGACGCGGCCCCGCGCGGCGCGACCCCCGGAGAGGGCGGCGCCGGAGCGGGCCGCGGCCTCGCAGGCGCAGGTCTGGTGCCCATGATCTCGCCGGAAGGCAGCACCCAGAACATGGCCATGCCCAGCGACGCCCTGCGGTACACCTTGTCCCCGTCCTCGGTCAGGAGCCCGCCAGCCCCGAACAGCGGCCGGCCCTCCTTGTCCCTGAGCTTGAAGACCCATTTGGCGTCCACGCCCTTCCTCTCGAAGAAGGCGATGGCGTCCTGCGACCGGACGAAGAGCCAGCGGTCGTAGCCCTCCCTGGTGAGGACGAGCCTTCGGATCGCGTCGCCAGGGAGCCTGGTCTCGACCGCCAGGCCGTCCTGCGCAGACCGGCGCGCCTTGAGCTCGTCGATGGCGCCCGCCGCCTCGGCCCTGCGCACGCGCTCCAGGAGCCTCATGTCGTCGGGCGACGGCTGGTTCACGTCCGCGCCGATGATCCTCCGCTGCCACAACTCCGACAGGAGGTCCCTTCTGTCCGACCCTGGGCGGGGCTCGGAGAGCCTGGCGGCGGGGGCCTGGTGGGACTCGGAGACCGGCCTTGAGGGCTCGTAGAGATAGACCGCCGCGTCGACGCCATCGAGGTCGTCCTTGAGGCGCGCCAGCCGGGGGTGGCGTTCCTCCAGGTATTCCTGGATGCGGGGCTTGTCCGAAGCCTTGGCTACGATGGCGATGCCCCAGAGCTCGTCTTCGGACGACCCGGACGGGACCGTGCTCAAGACCTCCCGCACGCGGCCGACGAGCCTCTTGCGCACCCGCGGGGAATGCGGCCGGGAGGACCTCGCGGCCTCCTGGCCCGTGATGTCATGGTACTCCGGCCCGAGCGTGACCGGCAGGGAGTCCGGGTCTGAACCGCCATGGCCGCCCTCGTCCGCGCCGCCGCTGGAGGGGCCGGCGGGAGCCTGCGCGAAGGAGAGAGCGCCGAGGAAGAGCAGGAAGGACGAACGGCGGACGACAGGCCCGACGCTCGGAAAGGGATTCCTCTCGGTCATCACCCGGTCAGGGATTCCTTCCCGAGCGAGAAAGCATCCTGGGCCCCACCACTCCGACCTGGTCCTGGTACTTGCCCTTGCGGTCGGAGTAGCTCACGGAGCAGACCTCGTCGCTCTCGAGGAACAGGAGCTGAGCGATGCCCTCGTTGGAGTAGATCTTGGCCGGCAGCGGCGTGGTGTTGGATATCTCGATGGTGAGGTAGCCGGCCCAGGTGGGCTCGAGCGGCGTCACGTTGACGATGATGCCGCAGCGCGCATAGGTGGACTTCCCCAGGCAGACGGCGATCACGCTGCGCGGGATGTCGAACCGCTCGACCGAGCGGGCCAGGGCGAAGGAGTTGGGAGGGACCATGCAGGTCTCCCCCTTGAAGTCCACGAACGACCTCGGGTCGAAGGCCTTGGGGTCCACGGTCGCGACGAAGGCGTTCGTGAAGATCTTGTACTCGTCCGCGACGCGGATGTCGTAGCCGTAGGAGGAGAGGCCGAAGCTGACCTTGCCGCCCCCGTCTTGGCGGTCCACGAACGGCTCGATCATGCCGTGCTCCAGGCACATCCTGCGGATCCACTTGTCGGATTTAAGCATGGCTCTGCATCAGCTCCTCGGCGGCGCGCTGGCCGCTCGCTACCGCGCTCTCCATGGAGGCGGTGAACCCGGTCCGGGTCCAGTCCCCGGCGAAGCTCATCCCCGGCAAGACCACGCCGGGACGCGGCCGGCGCTCCTCGGTCCCGCGGGCATGGGAGAGCCGGGCGTGATCCTCCTTCACCACCTTCCAGCCGGTCATTCTAGCTTTTCGGGACTCCGGAAGACACTTGGCCAGATCGCGCAAGGCGGCCTCGATGAACGCCGCGGGCGCGGCCTTGAGCACGTCGCGGCCTGCGCTCACGGCCAGCGAGAGTCCCTGCCCGCCAACGCCCTCCCCGAGGGCGGGCGGGACGCTCGGCCTCAGGCCTCGACCGCGCCCCTGCCCGCCAACGCCCTCCCCGGCGGCGTCCCTGCTGAAGGCCCAACGGGCCGTGGTCCCGAGCATGCCGGCGATGGGGAAATCGAGCACCGGGCGGTCGAAGCGCAGGTGCACGGTCACCGCCGGCGTGCTCTCCAGGCCCTTCCACGGCCCGTCGAGCCCGGCGGGAAGCTCCAGTCCGACCAGGTCCCACGGCGGCAGGGTCGAGACGACCGCTTGGGCGTGGAACTTCTGCCCCCATTCATCCGCCGCCGCCGTGACCCTCCCGTTGTCTTCCATGAGGCGCGTGACCTCGGTGGAAAGGAGCACGTGACCCCCTCGAGCCTCGATGAAGGCCCGGGCCGGCTCGGCGTAGAGCTCGCTTAAGGGCGCGGCGGACCAGCCCAGCCGCATGGCGTCCGCCCCGCCCATGAACAGCTCGCGGAATGCCTGGGACACGACCGCGGCGGAAGCCAAGGCCGGAGGCTCGTTGAGCAAGGCCATGGCCAGGGGGTCGAAGAGCCTGTCTTGAATGCGGCGGGACTGGCCGAGGGAATCGAGCCATTGCCGCGCGGTGAGCCGGTCGAGGTCCCGCGGGTCCGCGACGGCCAGCGAACGCCTCAGGCGCAGGATGCCCCACTTGTCGGCGGCCTCCAGACCCTTGAGCCGCCACACGGCCCAGAGCAGGCCGAACCGGGCCCCGAGCGCGGCCGGGATCCTCAGGGAGTCCGCGCCCGTGCCGTCGAAGACGTCCACCCGCAGGAATTCGGGGAAGCGCAGCTGGGTCTCCCGGCCGATGCGCCGCAGGAACCGCGTCATGTTCCGGCAGGGACCGGCGAAAAGGTGCGCGCCGTTGTCCCAGGTCAGGCCCGTGTCCGGGTCATGGAAGGAATGGGCGCGGCCTCCCAGATGGGGCTTCTTCTCGAGCACCGTCACCTTCCGGCCGGCCTCGGCCAGGGCCGTGGCGCAGGAAAGCCCTGAGAGACCCCCGCCCAGGACGAGGATGTCCGAGCGTTCAGGCACCCGTGAATCCCCGGCAGTAGAGCCACGCCTTGAGGGCGCGGCCCGCTTTGCGCAGCGCGCCCTGCCGCGGCGCGGTCCGAAGCACGTCGAAGCCCGAGGCCCGGATGTCCTCCAAGAGTCCTTCGTAGACGTGGGCCATGACCTCCGCGGGCAGCATGGCGGGCCGGTCCGCCGGATCGAGGCTCTCCCTCGCCTTCCTATAGAAGCCCTTGGCCCGGAGGTACTGCCGCTCCATCACGGCCAGGAAGGCCTCGGTGCGCTCGCGCCTCAGCAGCGACTCGAGCGCGCAGCCCTTCTCCCTCATGTCCGCGGCCGGCAGGTACACCCTGCCCTTGTCGAGGTCGGCGCCCACGTCGCGGATGATGTTGGTGAGCTGGAAGGCGTACCCGAAATCCATGGCGAACTCGCGCAGGAGCTCGGGCGGCGTCGCCCGGTGGCCGAAGATCTCCACAAGGATGAGGCCCACGGCCGAGGCCACGCGCGCCATGTAGGCCTGAAGCTCGGCGAAGGACTCGTAGCGCACCTGGCCGAGGTCCATCTCGCAGCCCTTGAGGACCTCCAGGAAAGGCTCCTTGGCCAGGGCGAACCGGCGGACGTGGGGCGCCAGCCGGAGCGACACCCGATGGGTCGGCCTTCCCCCGAAGAGCCGGTCGAGCTCGTCGTGCCAGAACCCGAGCTCATGGCGGGCGGCCTCCGCGGTGAGGTCCCCGGCGTCCACGATGTCGTCGATGTGCCGGCAGTAGGCGTAGACCGCGGCCAGGGCCTCCCTCTTGGGCTTGGACAGGAACAGGAAGCCCAGGTAGAAGCTGGAGCCCTTCTCCTTGGAATCCTCGACCTTCATGGCGCCGCGTTCCTCATCTCTTCTTCGGCCGCGTCCCCGGCCTCGACCGCGCCCCCGCCCGCCCGCGCCCTTCCAAACGGCGGTCGGGGCGCTCGGCCTCCGGCCTCGACCGCGCCAGCTTCCTGAACCGGCGCCTCTCCCGGCGGTTCACCAGCCGGTCAGACGGCGGCGGGGTTTCCGACCATTCGAACTCAAGCTTTCCACATGCAACGGTATCGCCTTCCTGGATGCCCGCGGCCCTCAAACGCCGGTCCACGCCGATGCGCTTGAGGGCCTTCTGGAAGCGCTCCACCGCCTCGGGCAGGTCCGTCTTCAGCATGGAGGCGGCCCTCTCCACGAACGGGCCGCTCAGGAGGAACCTGCCGCCTCCCTCGGCCTTCACGCGGAATCCCGGCGCGACGCGCACGGACCTCTGCGCCCCCTGCCGGCAACACCTTTCCTGATGGCGCAAGGGCCGCTCGGCCTCCGGCCTCGACCGCGTCCCGGCCTCCGGCCCCTGGGCCGCGGACGGCCCGCGGCAGCCGCTGGCGGGACGTCGGGCGAGCTCCTTGATGACGCGGTCGAGCAGGACCGCGACGCCCGCTCCCGTCGCGGCGGAGATGGCCAGGACCTCGCGCTTCCTGTATCGGGCCCGCAGGGCCTTCACCGCGGCCTCGGAGCCGGTAAGGTCGGTCTTGTTGACCACGAGCAGCCTCGGCTTGCGGCTGAGCTCGGGGCTGTAGGAGCCGAGCTCTCCCTCGATGACCTTGACGCTCCGGACCGCGTCCACGCCCGCCCGCGCCCTTCCAAACGGCGGTCGGGACGCTCGGACTCCGTCCTCGACCGCGTCCACGCCGCCGCAGCCGAAGGGGTCCACCAGATGGACCAGCATCCTGGTGCGCTCTATGTGGCGCAGGAACTCCGTACCCAGGCCTTTGCCGGCATGGGCGCCCTCGATCAAGCCCGGGAGGTCCGCCGCCGTGAACTGCACCCCTTTGTGGGAGACCACCCCCAGGTTGGGGAAGAGCGTGGTGAACGGATACTCCGCGATCTTCGGCCGCGCCGCGGAGATCCTCGCCAGGAGCGTGGACTTGCCCGCGTTGGGCAGGCCCACCAGCCCGACGTCCGCGATGAGCTTGACCTCGAGGTCCAGCGTCGCGGACTTGCCGGGCTCGCCCTTCTCGGCGATGCGCGGCGCCGTGTTGAAGCGGCTCTTGAAGGAGAGGTTCCCCCGCCCTCCGCGGCCGCCCCGCGCGGCGAGGAACCGCTGCCCCGGCGCGGCCAGGTCCGCGGCCTCGAACCTTGCGCCCGCGTCCGCGACATGGACGACCGTGCCCAACGGGACCCGGACCACGACGTCCGCGCCGGCCGCGCCCGTCTTGTTGCCGCCCTTCCCCGGGTGGCCGGGATTCCCCTTGAGGTGCGGGTTGCGGGCGAGGTCCAGGAGGGTCGTCAGCTCCGGCGAGGCCTCCAGCCAGACGTCGCCGCCCTTGCCGCCGTCGGCGCCGTCGGGCCCGCCGAACTCGATGAACTTCTCGCGCCGGAAGGACAGGCAGCCGTCGCCGCCGGCTCCGGCCGCCGCGTAGACGCGGACCCTATCGATGAAATTCGAGCGCACAACCGGGCGGGCAGATCTCTTGGCGCGGCCGTCAGGCTTTGACCGGGAGGACGTTGACCCGCTTCTTGTTCTTGTAGGCGTAGTCGAACGCCACGACCCCGTCGGCCTTCGCGAACAGCGTGTCGTCCTTGCCCCGCCCGACGTTGGCCCCCGGCAGGAACGGGGTGCCGCGCTGGCGCACGATGATGCCGCCGGCCAGCACCCGCTGGCCGCCGTAGCGCTTGATGCCCAACCGCTGGCCGTGGCTGTCGCGGCCGTTCGAGGTAGAGCCCTGGGCTTTGGTGTGAGCCATGTCAATCCTCCGCTTAGGCGCAGCGCGCGCCGTCTCCGACGGCGATGCTCTTGATCCGGATCTCCGTGAGATCCTGCCGGTGGCCGTGCATCTTCTTGTAGGCCTTCTTGGTGCGCCTCTTGAAGACGATGAGCTTGGGGCCGCGCAGATTCTTGACGACCTCGGCCGTGACCGTGCCTTTGAGACCGATCTCCGGCTCCGAGCCCGCCTCGGCGTCCCCGACCGCCCAGAGGGCGGTCAGCGAGATCTCCTTGCCCGGCTCCGCCGAAAGCTTCTCGACCCGCAACGTCTCCCCGGGCTGGACCCAGTACTGCCTTCCGCCTGTTTCGATGATCGCGTACATTGAATTTCAATAATAGCATATCTGGTGTCAGGCATTGCGCAACTTGCGCAATGCCTCAGAACTTCCCCATCCCGCTGTTTGGGGATGGGGAAGGAAGGAGATGGTGCCCCAAAAGAAAGAAGAAGGTAACGGAGAGGGGATTTTTGGCAGGGGCTTGAAATAGAGCCTGCCTCC
>JACQWX010000125.1 GCA_016209035.1 Elusimicrobiota bacterium
AGCCCCCCCAATGGGCCGCGCCCGGGTGCTGCCCAGGCATCGCCGCCGCCCAGGGATGCGGCCCGCCGACCGAACCAGCCGTTCTCAGACCTCCAAGGCGTACGCGCAGGGAGCGAAGCGTGCTACAATTTCCTACGTAGTAAATACCCTCCGGGCGAAACTCCCGCGGTGGTCACATATCGAGCATCGTACGGGTTTGAGTGATCCGAACTTCGGCATTTTCATTGCGGCCGCGGTTTCGTCGTCGTCAAGTGCTCTTATTTCAATTACCTTTTTCATGGTCTACCCTTGTGTCTGGTTGTTTCTATTTCCTGACCTAACGTTGCGCTCAGCCGCCGCGTGCCTCACTTGCCGTAAACCGGTTCAACATCTGGTCAAAGAGTTGGTCTCCCTTTTTGGAGAAACCGTTGACAATCAGGTCACATTGAACGATAGAACTGTGCAAATGAATCTCCGGAACATCGGATATCTTCTGGAAGTCAGAGAGCAACCATCTCTTGCTACCATTATGTATGCCGCAATCTGGGCACAATCCCCCTTCAAGCGCCCGGCATGGAAACGGCATGCGCGGCCTAACTATCACTTGAAAGTAATATGTCAAATTCAAATGAAGCTGTCAAACATAGCGCAGGTCCAAGATTCGGTGGGAGCTGTCCGAGCGTCGGCGCAAGGTGATGAAGGCGATGCCCATGCGGTTGATGCGGCTCAAGTTAGCGTAGGTGGTGAGCAATTCTCGCTTGGGGATAGCGTTCAAGCCCACAAATAGCGCAAGGCCTTCGTCAAAGGCGTGCCCCCCTCCGTGGAAATCCAGGCTAGGGGAGTTCGTCCAGATCGGCCAGATCCTTGTGCCTGCCGCTCGCCTTCTTGTTGGCCTTGAGGTCGTCGAGCGCGATGATGCTCACCGGAACGTCGTCGATCACCGCCGACACGCGCTTGGCGTAGCAGGCGCCGAAATCCACCCCGGAGATGGCGGTGACAATCTCCAATCGCATCGGGGGAACCCCCATCCGGGCTATCCTCCCCCTTTCCATGAACACGGCGGCCGGGACATCCTCGGGCCGGAATCCGAACTCCACCAGGGTCCGCGCCACGCGGGCGGCGTTTTCCGGATTCGCGGCGATCCATATGTCCATGTCGCCGGTAGGGCGCGGATACCCGTGATAAGCGACCGCGTAACCCCCGATGAGAAGATACTCAACGCGGTGGGAATCGAGCAATCTCAAGAACTCTTTGAAGTCGGGCGGTAATCGGATCATAACCGAACGCGATCTCCCGGTAAAGCTCGACGGCCTCAAGCCGCTCGAGCGGGGACTTGGCCCTCCAGTAGGCCCGCTCGTCGCCGTCCCCAAACGCGGGTCCCACCGCGACGATCGAACGATCGACTCCGGGGAAACCCGAGCGAGCCTTCCTTGGGTCTGTCGTGCCCATTGCCTTGATTTCGGCCTCCCTTGAGGAATTGTAGTATACACGGATGGTATAATACGACCCCGATGGCTTACGACGACCCGCGGCCTCTCACAGCGCCGGGCTTCTGGGACAAGTTCTGGGCCAAGACGAGCCTGCCCGCCAGGCCGGACCCGGCCAAGAGCTACGAGCGCTGCTACATCGACCTCTTCGACGCCCATTTCAACGCCGACTCCACCCGGACGGTCTTCGAGGCCGGGTGCGCGCCCGGCATGTGGCTCGCCCACTTCCACCGGCGCTTCGGGTACCAGCCCTACGGCTGCGACACCTCGCAGAGGGGCCTTGCCCTCACCGAGGAGAACTTCAGGCTCCTCGGCGTCCGGGGCAATATCGCGGGCTGCGATCTCCTCTCGTACGCGGCCGACAAGCCTTTCGACGTGGTCTTGTCCATCAACTTCATCGAGCACTTCGAGAACCCGGAGCCTATCCTGCGCAAGTCCGCGGCGCTCCTCGCCCCCGGAGGCACGCTGGTCCTCTCGGTCCCCAACCTGACGGGCTTGAACGCCTGGCTCTCCAGGCCGGAGTTCCTCGCGGCCCACAACCTGGGCGTCATGAACAAGGCGCACATGCGCCGCCTGCCCTCCCTGCTCGGCCTGCGGACCGTCTTCCTGGACTACATCGGCGGGTTCGAGCCGGACCTGGTCGGGCCGCCCAAGGGAGCCGTGCTGCGCCGCGCCTGCCTCAAGGCGCTCAGACTCGCCCGGCGCCGACATGGTCAACTCGCGGATGTTCAGCGGGTTTCTGGTGGGAATCTTCAGGTTTGCCTGCTGAGTTACAACCCGGCCCTGCCATGTATCTCGTGAGCATACACTTCAAAAACGCCGCGCGAAACCGGGATGGGCGCTTGCGCTTCAGGAAGCGTCGCGGGACCATCAGCAAGTGGACCATGCTCCCGGCAGGTCCCGCCGGCAGGGAAATCCTCCAGCTCATGGCGCTGGCCTCTGGAGGGGCGGATTTCCTGCCAAGAATTCCTTGCCCGCTCCAGCGCTTTCTCCGGCGCACCGACATCCCTCTCCACATCGAGCTGGCAGTGGCAAACCACCCCGGCCGCCCGCGAGACCCCCCGCGACCCGCCCTGTCCGGGAGCGGCATCGAGATTGACAAGCGGGGATGCATCCGGTCCCTCCGTTCGGCGGAATGCCGCCTGCTCCCGCCGGACATTCCCGTCCGCAAACTCGCTCTCGAAACCGGCAACTCCGCAACCCACCTCCTTCTCGGTTATGGCCCCGAGTTGAACGCGCATGACGGCACGGACCGCTATGATTTCAGCGATCCCTTTCACCGGGTGACTCGCTTTCATTCGCTGTTCGCTCCGCAGGCTCGCATCACCGACCCCATCGCTTTCCTGAAGCGACTCCACTACAAGGGGATAATGGTCTCCAGGTTTCCGGCTCGCGACACCCTCCAGCGCATCTGCGGGGCCTTCAAGCGGCACCTCGACATCGAAACGGATGGCTGGCAGGAGCGGGCGTGCCGCTTCGACGCGGAGTGGTCCCGTTTGCGCCCCTGGCAGCAACGCGCCGCCCTGCCTGTCCTCGATATCGCACGGCACATGGTGGACGCGTCCCCGAGGAGCGGGCACCCCTTGGATGAACCCGGGGTGATCTTGCTGGACCGGCCCGATCTCCTCTGCGCGGGCCGGCTTCTCCCCATGTGGATGACGCTTGTGGAATGCCTGGTTCCCCGGATGCAGTGCGTGCTCACCCTATCCGGCGAAGCGCGTTCAAGCCTTCCCCGTTCGCTCCAGGGAAAGCGCCTCGATCTCCCCGCCGCGCCACCCCCGCAGCGAAGGGCCGCGGCCGCATCGCGCTTGCCCCGCACGACGGTGGTGCTCATCGACGTGGACGGCGCCCTTCCCAATTTGGCGCTCATGAAACTCAGCCGATATTTCAAGGCGCGGGGCCGGCGTGTCGTTCTGGCCAGAAAGGACTGCCGCATCGAGGGGCCGGAGCACGTGTATGCCAGTTCCGTCTTCTTCCGCCCGTCGTCGCTCGCTCGCGTGGAGGAACTGAAGGAGCGCTACGGCGACTCGATCACCGTCGGCGGTACCGGCGTTGATTCCCGGAAACGCCTTCCCCCCGCGATAGAGAACCTCCCGGCTGATTACCCGCTCTATCCGGAACTCGAGGATCGAGCCATAGGGTTTCTCACACGAGGATGCCCCGGCGCCTGTGACTTCTGCATCGTGCCGGTCAAAGAAGGCCGGCCGCGGCAGGTGGCCGATCTCGATGACCTCCTCCAAAACAGGTTCAGGAAGCTCATCCTGTTGGATGACAATATCCTGGCCCATCCCAGATCCGGCGAACTCCTCGAAGACATGGCACGGCGCGACATCGAGGTCAATTTCAACCAGACCCTCGACCTGCGGCTGCTGGATAAGGAGAAGGCAGGCCTCCTGCGGCGCATCCGCTGCTCAAACGTCAGGTTTACCCGCTCCGTCCGCCATTTCAGCCTCAACGACACGCTCCACCTGGACCTCGTGCGTCGCAGGTACGCACAGATCGGTTTTGGCCGCGATGACAATGTCGAGTTCATTTGCATGTATGGATACAACACGGCCTTGGCCGAGGATGTGGAGCGCTTTCGATTTCTGCGCTCCTTGCCGGGCGCCTACGTGTTTGTCCAACGCTATCAGCCGCACATCGAAGGCGCGGAGCCGGATCTCTCGGGGTTCTTCGACGAACGGGCGGATGCGCTCATAGATGAGCTGATCAAGATTCTGTTTCCCCAGAACATGAAGAGCATGGAGACGTACTACCGCTGGCTCAGCAAACGGTATGCCCAGGCGTTCGGAAAGATCCATGTCAAATTGGTGGACACCATCTTCAGGTACAACTGCCGCCACGGAAAAGGGCGATACATCGCTTCGCTGGCCGGGACCTCCGGCTGACGCCGTTCGAGGAGCTTGGGCAAGCGCGCAAGTTGACCGCTGCGCCGGCGGACTTGTATAATGTTCAATTATTGAACACTCCTTAAGGAATCCCTGATGAAGAACGCAAGCCAGGACGCTCGGCAGGCCGCCCCTCCAGGCCGACCCCTTGCCGGCGGCCTGCCGAGCGAGAAGGAATTCATCCTCATCCGGACGATCGCGGGCAACCCGGCCGCGACCCAGCGCGAGCTCTCGAGCGAGGTCGGGCTCTCCCTCGGGATGACGAACCTCCTCATCCGAAGGCTGGCCCGCAAGGGGTTCCTCAAGACCACCCAGCTCACCTGGAACAAGGCCCGGTACATCCTCACGCCCAAGGGAATGATGGAGAAGGCCCGCAAATCCTTCAACTACTCCGCCTGGGCGCTCAGGCACCTGAAGGAGGTGGTCGGGCGGATGCGGCAGATCCTCCTGGCGGAGTACCGCGCCGGGCGCCGGGAGTTCCACATCGTGAGCCGCGAGGAGGGCGCGGAGCTGGTGCAGATGGCGCTCGACGAGATCGACCTGGCGGGCTCGCGCATCCACCGCTTCTCGAGCATCGCCGAGGTCCCGAGGCAGGCCGACGCAGTCTTCCTGGCGACCTCGGAGCGGCCCCCCGCGGCGGCCAAGGGCCCGCAGTCCCAGCAGGGAGCGGCGTCCAAGACCCGGCATGTCTCCCTTCTCGACGAGGGCGGGGGGGCCCCATGAGGAAGACGCCCTCACAAGGCCACACGGTCCGCGTCATCCCCAGGCTCGACATCAAGGGCCCGAACGTGGTCAAGGGCGTGCATCTCGAGGGCCTGCGCGTCATGGGGGACCCGGCGGAACTCGCCCTGCGCTACTATGAGGAAGGCGCGGACGAGATCCTCTACGTGGATTCGGTGGCGAGCCTCTACGGCCGCAACAACCTGCTCCCCATCGTCGAACACACCGCCAAGGAAGTCTTCGTGCCGCTGACCGTGGGAGGCGGGGTCCGGACCATGGAGGACATCTACAAGCTCCTCCGGGCCGGCGCGGACAAGGTCGCGATCAACACCGCGGCGGTGCGCAATCCCCCCTTCATCCGCCAGGCGGTCAAGACCTTCGGCTCCCAGTGCATCGTGGTCTCCATCGAGGCCAAATGGCGCTCCGAGGGGCGCTGGGAGGCGCTCACGGACACCGGGCGGGAGAAGACCGGAATGGACGCCTGCGAATGGGCCATGCAGGCGGCCAGGCTTGGCGCCGGGGAGGTGCTCATCACCTCCATCGACCGGGAGGGCACCGGGACGGGCTACGACCTGGAGCTGACCCGAAGGCTCGCCGAGGCCCTGCCGATCCCCGTGATCGCCTCCGGAGGGGCGGGGAGCGTCGATCATATAAAGGAAGCGATCATCGACGGCAAGGCGGACGCCGTCTGCGTCGCCTCCGTGCGGCATTACCGGCGGACCTCCCTGCGGGACCTGAAATCGGCGCTCCGGGACGCGGGCCTGAGCATCCGCCTCACTAGTACACGCGGCAAGCAGTCCTCAGCGGGCTTCCCTGATGATCTGCTTGCCGCGAGCCCTCGCTTGCGTTCTTCACAAGAACTCCCTGCAAGACAGCCTTCTTTCAAAAGCCAACGCCAAGCGATTGCGGCGAGAAATTCTTTCGTGGTTCGAGGGAAAACCCGCGGCGAATTTCTCGCCGGGCATGCTAGGGCGCCGCTCGTGGTCGTGGACTACGGGCTGGGGAACCTCTTCAGCGTCATGCGGGCGCTCCAGCGCCTCGGCGCGCATGCCTCGATCTCAGCGGACCCTCGAGCCGTCGCACGCGCCGGCAGGATCATCATCCCCGGCGTCGGCGCCTTCGGCGACGGGATGAGGGGCTTGACGGAGAACGGCCTCATAGGTCCCCTCCGGGACGCCGCCGGGAACGGCAAGCCCATCCTGGGCATCTGCCTGGGCATGCAGCTCCTCATGGAGGAAGGCGTCGAATTCGGGCTCCACAAGGGGCTCGGCATCATCGAAGGTCGCACCGTGGCCCTGCGCCGAGTTGCTCCCCAGGGTCAAGGTCCCGCACGTGGGCTGGAACCAGCTCAAGCCGCCGGCGCCCAAGGTTCCCGCCGACCGGCACACGTGGGACGGCACCATCCTGGAGGGACTGCGCTCTATTTCCAGAAGAACCAAGAAAGTCGCCTTCTTCTCAAGGACTCCTTCTTCCGAAAGTCTCCGCCCAAATCCCTTGACCGGGGATCGTTCGGCGAAGCCTTCCTGCGCTCTCATTTCGGCCGCATCACGCGGCTGAACCTTCCCGACACCCTGGCCACCTTGACGCTGCTCACCGCCCGCTCCATCGAGGACTCCTACCGCCGCTTCATCCTGCCGAAGCACGCCATCCGCCAGGTCCTGGTCAGCGGCGGCGGGTCGAGGAACCCCGTGCTCATGCGCCTGCTCCGGGACCTGCTCCGGCCCATCCCGGTCTCGGTCTCGGACATGCCCGCCATGGCCAAGGAAGCGGCCTGCTTCGCGTGGATGGCTGGCCGCGCCATGGAGGGCAAGCCCAACAACTGTCCGATCGCCACAGGCGCGCGCGGCCCCAGGGTGCTCGGGAAGATCATCTTCGCATAGGAGCCTGACATGGGACACGTGGTCTGGACCTACGAGGACACCTTGAAGGCCCTTCCGAACGGGGACTCCTTCTGGCTCAGCGATTGCAGTTGCCGCAAGGAAGCAGGCTCCGGGTGCAAGAAGGGCATGCGCGTGTGCCTCGGGTTCTCTCCGGAAGCGACCTCGACCCCTGACAACCGCGGCCAGATCGGGAGGAAACAGGTCGAGGACCTCTTCGCCTTCTCCCAAGCTGAGAACCTGGTTCCCAGGCCGTGGGTGACCTACGACGGCAAGGTGACGGCCGTGTGCTTTTGCTGTCCCTGCTGCTGCACCTACATCCTCGGCAAGTCCGAGAACGCGGCCGGGCCCAAGATCGAGTCCACCGTCATCGAAGCCTGCACGGACTGCGGGACCTGCGAGCCGGTCTGCTATTTCGGCGCCAGGAAGATCGTCGACGGAAAGCTGGAGATCCTGCGGGACAAGTGCTTCGGGTGCGGACTTTGCGTGCCCGCGTGCCCGACCGAGGCCATCCGGATGGCGACCCGGTGAGAAGCCTTCCAGCCTGCCGCGTCCTGGCTTGGCTGGCCCTGGCCCTGTCGCCCGGCGCTTGGCGCGCTCCCCCAGGTGCCGGCTGGGCACCTCAGCGGAACGCGACGGCTCGATGAGAAAGGCCACAGCATCCCTGGTCGCCACCACCCATAGCCACCATCGATACCCTTGCAAAAGAAGGGTGTTTCCAGGCCGGGTGAGTTCAAGAAGTTCTTGAGGGAAGAATACCATCGGTGTGCATCGATGAAAATACGCAGGACCGCGTGATGATCTCCAAGGGGAAATAAGGCCGCCCCGCTTCCCGACGGTACCGAGCAGTCGGCCTAGAGCCTCTCGAACCGCCCTATAATCGGACTGTTCAAAGGCCTCGTTTGCTATCTCCCGAAAACCGCCTGAATCGGGGCCAGTGGCCCGTTTCGGCTCCTCCAAATACGCTAGAATGGGCTCCTGGCCGAAACCGACCAGGCTATGCCCGAAGAGACCCCGCAGACTCCGCTCCACCTCCTCGCCCTCGAGGACGCGCTCAAGCTCGCGGGGATCTTCCCGTCCGACACGCTGGAAGAGCGCCTCAAGAAGGCCGGCGTCCAGCACTTCGACGAGCTGATCCACGAACAGCCCAAGGACTGGCTGGCCAAGAACTTCCCGCCCGACGGCGGGGCCTACCCCGTCAACGTCGCCCGGCTCATGCGCAAC
>JACQWX010000018.1 GCA_016209035.1 Elusimicrobiota bacterium
CCATGAAGTTCAAGTGGATCGGGGTGGACTGCGGCAGCGCCGACCATCCCATGAACACCATCATCCGCAACTGGCACCCCAAGCTCTTCGCCGAGGCGGAGAAGAAGCTCATCGCCAAGTACGGCCAGGCCTGGGACCAGATGTTCCCCCAGGAGGAGTACTATCAGGTGATGCACCTCAAGCTCTTCCCGAAGAAGCTCGTCCATGCCGAGAACCTGGGGGGCGACATCGAGCATCTCAAGAACAAGAGGGCCTGGATCGGCTGCTTCCCCTTGAAGGGGCTGGAGCTCGAGTCCGCCATGTGCCGCATCGTGGCGTGGGCGCCTTAGGCGGAAGGACCGGGAAGACCGATGAGAGACCTCGCCGGGATGGTCAGAACGCTCAAGGCCCACATGCCCGAACTGTCCAGGGAATTCGGCGTCAAGAAGGCGGGCATCTTCGGTTCCTACGCGCGCGGCGAACAAGTCGGAAACAGCGATTTGGACGTCCTGGTGGAGTTTCGTTCCCCCATCGGCCTCTTCCGCTTCATGGACCTGGAGGAACGCCTCCGCCGGCTTCTGGGAGTGAAGGTCGACCTCGTCTCCGTGGGGGCGCTCAAGCCGAGGATCGGGAGATGCATCCTCAGGGAGGTGGTCTTCGTATGACGCGCCAGTACGGAGACTACCTGGAGGACATCGTCCATTCCATCGGCGACGCGAAGGCCTTCATCGGCGGCATGGGTTGGCCGGAGTTCCGGCGGGACAGGAAGACTCAGAACGCCGTCATCCGCAGCATCGAGGTCATCGGCGAAGCGGCGAAGAACATCCCCGCCTCCCTGCGCAGGCGGTATCTGGACATCCCCTGGAAGAAGATGGCGGGCATGCGGGACAAGCTGGCCCACGAGTACTTCGGCATCGACTTGGGGATCCTATGGAAGGTGGTCAAGGAAGACCTCCCGCCCCTGCTGCCGATGATCAGGAGAGTTCTGAAGGAATTGGGATAGTCCGTTGCGGAGGCTTGAATACACATGCCCATCACGAACGAATTCGAGTACCATCGGCCGCGGGACCTCAAGGAGGCCCTCAAGCTCCTCTGGGACTACAAGGGCAAGGCCCGCGTCCTGGCTGGCGGCACCGACCTCGTGATCTGGCTCAAGGAGGGTTTCGCCTCGCCCGAGGCCGTCATCGACCTCAAAGGCATCGGCGAACTCTCCAGGCTCGAGTTCAAGGACGGGGTGCTCACGGTCGGGGCGCTGGTGACCTTCACCCAGCTCATCGAGTCAGAGGTCGTGCGCGCGAGGTTCCCTCTCCTCTGGGAGAGCGCCAGGACCGTGGCCTCGCCCGGCATCCGCAACCGGGCGACCTTGATGGGGAACATCGCCTCCGCCGTGCCGTCGCTGGACGGCGGGCCGGCGCTCCTCCTGCACGAGGCCAAGGTGACGGTCCACGGCAAGGCGGGCCGCCGGGCCGTGCCGATGCGGAGCTGGTTCACTGGGCCCAAGAAGTGCGCCCTGCTGGAGGACGAGATCGCCTCCGAGATCGCCGTCCCGCTCCCTGAGAGGAAACACGCCGGGTGCTACGCGAAGCTCGGCCGCTACCGGGGGGAGGACCTGGCCCAGGTCGGGGTCGGGGCCATGGCGCTCGAGGGCGGGCAGTACCGCGTCGCCTTCTGCGCGGTAGGGCCGGTCCCGACCCGCGCCGAGAGCATCGAGGCCTGCTTGAAGGGCAAGGGCTTGAGCGACATCATCATCAAGAGGGCCAAGGCCTTGATCCCGGACGAGATCAGCCCAATCGCCGACATCAGGGCGAGCAAGGAGTACCGGTCCCACATGGCCGGGGTCATGCTGGAGAGGGCGCTCAAGGCGGCCGCGTCCCGGTTGGAGGGCAAGGGGCCGGCTTACGGGACGGAGCAGATATGACCGAGCATAGCGAGGGAATGGTAGATTCCGAGGCCGTGGGAGGGAAACCATGAGGAAGACCGCGGTTTCGTTCAAGCTCAACGGGACGTCCCGGCGGGTGGAGGTCGCGGCGAACGACACGCTCCTCGAGGTCCTGCGCGACAAGCTGGGGATCAAGAGTTCCAAGGTCGGCTGCGACCGCGGCGACTGCGGGACCTGCACGGTCCTCATGGACGGCCTGGCCGTGCGTTCCTGCCTGGTGCTCGCCCCGGAGGCAGAAGGCCGCGAGTTCACGACCCTGGAAGGGCTCTCGAAGGGAGGGGGGACTCGCCTGCAGAAGGCCTTCGTGAAGCGCAACTCCTTCCAGTGCGGATTCTGCGCTCCGGGCGTGGTGCTGTCGGCGACCGAGCTCCTGAGGAAGAACCCCAAGCCGAGCCGCCGCCAGATCCAGGAGGCCATCGGGGGGAACCTGTGCCGCTGCACTGGCTACCTGCCCATCATCGAGGCCATCGAGGACGTGGCGGGAGTGAAATCCTGAGATGAAAGAGGCTTTCCGTGCCGTCGGCAAGTCCGTCGAGCGCGTGGACGGCTGGGAGAAGGTCTCCGGGGTCGCCCAGTTCGTCGACGACATCGAGTTCGGTCCGGGCCTGCTCTACGCCGCCCTGGTGGAGAGCCCCCACGCCCACGCCCTCATCAAGCGCATCGACACCCGGCCCGCCGAATCCCTGCCCGGCGTGGTCAGGGTCCTGACGGGCAAGGATTTCCCCTTCAAGTTCGGGCTCTACATGAAGGACCGCTTCGTCTTCGCCCAGGACCGCGTGCGGTTCGTGGGAGAGCAGGTGGCCGCGGTCGTGGCGTGGGACCCCAAGACCGCGCTGCGCGCCGCCAAGCTCGTGGGGGTCGAGTACGAGGAGCTGCCCGCCATCCTGGATCCCATGGCGGCGCTCGCCCGCAACGCCGTCCTCATGCACCCGGAGCTTGGGTGTTACCCGCACGTGCCGTGGTTCTTCCCCAAGGCCAAGACCAACGTCGCTCACTGGCGCAAGACCAGGAAGGGCGATACGGTCAGGGGCTTCAAGGACGCCGACGTCGTCCTCGAGGACACCTATACGGTGCCGCGCTATGCTCACTGCGCCATCGAGATACACGGCGCGGTCGGGCTCTACGACAACTCGGGGAGGCTGACGGTCTGGACGGCTTCCCAGTCTCCTTTCACGCAGAGGCATCTCTTCGCCGAGGCCCTCAGCCCCCTGGGCCTGACCCACAAGGACGTGCGGGTCGTCACCCCGTACCTCGGGGGCGGGTTCGGCGGCAAGGCCGGGGTCTCGATGGAGATCCTGGGCGCGGCCATCGCGACCAAGGTGCAAGGCCACCCGGTCAAGGTGCTCTGGTCGCGGGCCCAGGAGTTCGTCAACACCTACCAGCGCCAGGGCGTGGTGGCCCGGCTGAAGCTCGGCGCAAGGTCGGACGGCGCCATCACCGCGCTCGAGCACAAGCTCTACTGGGACGCGGGCGCCTACGTCGAGTACGGCGCCAACGTGGTGAACGCCGCGGGCCTGTCGGCCTGCGGCCCCTATCGGGTCGACAACCTGCGCATCGACTCGGTCTGCGTGTACACCAACCTGCCGCCGGGCGGGCCCTACCGGGGCTTCGGCTACTCGGAGTTCATGTTCGGGCTCGAGTCCCACATGACCCGGATGGCGGGCAGGCTCAAGATGGACCCCGTGGAATTCCGCAGGAAGAACGCCATCAAGGAGGGCGATCTCCTGGCCTACGGCGCGCCCATGAACCCGACCGGCATCCAGGAGGCCCTCGACAAGGCCGCAGCGGAGGTCGAATGGGGCAAGGCGGTCAAGTCCAAGGACCCGAGGAAGGCCGTGGGCAAGAGCGTGGTCCTTTTCTGGAAGGCCCCGGCCATGCCGCCGAACGCCTCCTCTTCGGCGTTCCTCAAGTTCAACGAGGACGCCAGCCTCAACGTCCTTATCTCCGGAATGGAGATCGGGCAGGGCCTGCTGACCGCCGTGGCGCAGATCGCCGGCGAGGTCCTTTCGGTCCCCGTCTCCAAGATCCGGGTCGAGACCCCCGACACCGACCGCAACCCCTATGAATGGCAGACCGTGGGGTCGCACGTCACCTGGGGCTGCGGCAACGCCGTGTTGAGGGCCGCCGTGGACGCCCGGGAGCAGATCTTCGACCTGGTGGAGCGCTCGCTCCACCTGGAGCGCTCATCGCTCTATCTCGAGGACGAGGCCGTCAAGTCCCGGAACAAGCCGGGCTGGGCCCTGCCGCTCAAGGACTTCGTCATCGCGGGCATCCAGGTTTCGGACCACACCTTCAAGGGCGGGCCCATCATGGGACGGGGCGTGTTCCTGCCCGAGTTCTCCTCGGCCATCAGCGACCCGGAGACCGGCCAGGGAGGACACCCCAACGTGCACTACACGGCCGGCGCGGCCGGCGTGGTCATCGAGGTGGACAAGGAGACGGGCAAGGTCCGCATCCTCAAGGCCACCCTGGCCGTGGACGTGGGCAAGGCCATCAACCCGGGGCTCGTGGAGGCCCAGGTGGTCGGCGGGCTGGTCCAGGGCTTCGGTACCGCGCTCTACGAGGACATGCGGTTCGACGCCAAGGGCCGCATCCTCAACGCCAACTTCTCGGACTACAAGATCCCCACCGCGCTCGACATCCCCGACCAGACCGTGCCCCACATCGTGGAGGTCGCCCAGCCGGACGGGCCGTTCGGAGCCCGCGGGGTGGGCGAGCACACCATGATCCCGGCCGCTCCCCTCATCGCCAACGCGGTCGAGGATGCCGTGGGCGTGCGCATCAAGTCCATGCCGCTCACGGCCGAGAAGATCGCGCTGGCTCTCAAGAAGGGAGAGTGACCGTCCGGGGCGGGCTGGTCGTCGCGGCGTTCCTGGCCTGCGCCGCAGGCGCGGGCACTGCCGGGCCGGGCTCGTCGGACTGCGCCCTGGCCGAGGCCTCCCGTTCCGGCGACGCCGCCAAGGTCTCGGCCCTGCTCGCCGTGGGCGCCGATCCCGACTGCAAGGCGGGCGGCAAGGCTCCTCTGGTGGAGGCCATCGACGCGGAGGACCAGGGCAAGGCCTTGGCCGTGGTCAAGGTCCTGGCCGACCGCGGGGCGGACGTCAACGCCCGAGACGGCTCGGGGGCCACGGCGGTCAAGAAGGCCTTGTCCCGGTGGATGGCCAGGAAGGGCGACGCCTACAAGGAGATCGCCAAGCTCCTGCTCTCCCGCGGAGCCAAGCTCGACGACCACGGCCCGGCTTTCGAGTACTCGATGAAGTCCGTCACCGAGGACATCGTGCCTTTGCTCAAGCCCAAGCCCGGCCTGGTGCGCAAGTGGGTCTTCAGCCTGGCCTACATGCGCGGGGACGCGACCATGAGGAACCAGTCCTCCCTGCGCCTGATCGGGGTCCTTCTGGACAAGGGGGCTTCGGTCAACGGAGCCGATCCCAAGTCCGGGGATACCCTGCTCCATGTCGCGGTCCAGCTCAGGGATCCGGACCTGGCGCGCTTCCTCAGGTCCAGGGGAGGCGACCCCCGGGCGAAGCATCCGAAGAAGGGCAAGACCCCGCTCGAGATGGCCGAGGCGGGCTTGAAAGGCAGGAACGCGAAGGCCTATCTGGAGATCCTGGGCATCCTGAAGGAGCCCGGGCCCAGACCGTCCCTGGACAGGAAGTAGCATGGGCTCGACAGCGTCCCGCCGTCAGGACCGCAGGACCTTGGAGCGCGCGACCCGGCGCGTGTTCCACGCCATCCACGTCAGTCAGGGCAAGGACGCGGCCATCCTGCGCCGACTCTCCACCATGATCACGCCGGACTACCTCAAGGTGCCGAAGGGCTTCTTCAAGGGCAAGGCCTGCCTGGACGCCGGCTGCGGGTCCAACGCCAGCGTGACCCGCAACCTGCTCGAGCTCGGCGCCGCCCAGGTCCACGCCCTCGACCTCGACTCGAGCTTCCTGGCCACGGCGCCGAGGCGCCTGCGCGGGTTCGAGGGACGCTACAAGCTCGATGTCGGCAGCGTCCTGGACCTGCCCTACCCTGACGGGACCTTCGATTTCGTCTTCTGCGGCGGCGTCCTGCACCACACGGCCGACCCGTTCCGAGGGCTGCGGGAGCTCGGGCGCGTCACCAAGCGCGGGGGGATGCTGCACCTCGAGATATACGGCAAGGGCGGGCTCCTGCGGGACGTCACCTCCTTGTTGCGCCGGCGCTACAGAGCGGATTCGGGATTCAAGCGCTTCATCGAGGACTTGAGCGCCTCGCGCCTGCGGTCGACGCTCCGGTGGGTCCTGGCGGAGATGGCGCGGCGGGCCGACCCTTTGGCCGGCCGCGTCCCGATGAAGGTCCTACATGAGCTCTTCGACCAGGACTTGGTCCTCACCGTCAAGGACCGTCTGCAGGCGCCGGCCTACCGGGAGGACTCCGAGGAAGAGGTCGTGTCCGAACTCCGGCGCCAGGGCTTCAGCCGCATCGAACGGTTGTCCCGCTACCCGCGCTACGGCAATATCCGGAGGTTCCTGAGCCCGCTGTACAACGACTACCGGCATCCGCTGGCCAGGCTCCTCTACGGCAGCGGCCTCATCCAGCTCAAGGCCGTGAAGGCCCGGCGCTGATCAGGTCTTCCTGGGTCCGTAGGCGGCCGCGGATTGGGCGGTCTCATCCGCCTTGAATCTGAGCCTCGCGTAGCCCTTGACCCGCTTGCGCCACCCGGCGACCCAGCGCATCTCGTTGCGTTCCGGAGGGGAATTGAGCACCCGCCGCCAGAGCATCCTCCTGGCGGAGCGGGAGAACTCCTTCAAGGCCTTCTCGCCTTCCGGGTAGCCGCGCATGTCGTCGAGGACCTGCAGGAGCCCCCAGCCGATGTTGTTGTAGCGCTCCTGGGGGTAGAGCCCCTCGCCTTTGAAGTTCACATAGTCGATGAGGGCGTAGAGCCCTTCGGGCTGGCTGGCCAGGGCGAGGAACCGTCGGCGCACGGCGGACCTGCTGGACGGCTTGGCCGCGCGCAGGATCCTGGGCAGGGCCTCCTCCAGCCGGTCGGCCATGAAGCGCGCCTGGATGCCCACCGTCTCGTGGAGGAGCTTGCGCAGTTCCAGCATCCGCGGGGTCCGGAGGTCGCGGCGGAAGGCTTCGCGGTCCGGCCACGGGCAGGCCGGGGAGTTCTTGAGCCAGTCAGACAGGACGGCCCCGCGCTTCTCGAAATAGGCGAGCAGGCGGGTGAAGCTCTCTCCGAAGGGGCGTTCCACGCCGGCGGGATACCAGATGAAATGGCCGATGCCCAACGACGCGAACCCTTCTCCCGCGCCCCAGAAGGTCAGGCCTTCGACCGTGCCGCCGCTCTCGTTGAGCCAGACCCGGCGCGAGATGGCCGAGGCCGTCTGGTCGCTGATCCACGACGAGCCGGGCCTGCGCACGGGCCGGTCGAGCCGGACCTGGTCGGCCCTCAACATGAAGGAGAGGTCCTCGGCCGAAGCGAGCAGCTCCAAAGAAAGAGGCACCCCTTGGCCGAACGCGGGTGCACCGAGCAGGCAGACTCCGAAAGCCAGCACGACGCGAGCGCGGGTCCGCAGCAAGGCGCCCTCCTTGCCGCAAAAAAAACGCCGAGCCAAGGGCTCGGCGTCCCCGTGCCGCGGCAACGCGGCGCCTAGTATATAGCGGTAATCGCTCCGGATGTCAAGGGGGTGCGCTCGGATTAGCGGGCTTCGGCCGTCGAGCCGTCGACTTTCTTCCAGGGCTCCTTGCGGCCGCCGAGCTGCTTGGCCAGGAACTCGTCCACGCGGCCGTAGAAGTCCAGCCGGTTCTCGGGCCGCGCGAACCCGTGCCCCTCGTCGGTATAGACGACGTAGTCCACGGGGAGCTTGCGCTCGCGCATGGCCTTCACCATCTGGTCGGACTCGCGGATCTTCACCCGTGGGTCGTTCTGGCCCTGGCCGATGAGGAGCGGGGCTCGGATGCGGTCCGCGTGGAACATGGGCGAGATGCGCCGGTTGAGATCGTCGTCTTTCTCCACGTCGCCCACCCGCAGGACGAACTCGGACTTCATCGGCGCCCAGTACGGCGGGATGGACTCGAAGAGGGTCTTGACGTTCGAAGGGCCCACGATGTCCACGCCGCAGCGGTAGAGCTCCGGGGTGAAGGCCAGCCCGGCCAACGTCGCGTACCCGCCGTAGGACCCGCCGTAGATGCAGACCTTCTCCGGGTCCGCCACGCCGTCCTCGACGGCCCACTTCACGGCGTCGGTGAGGTCGTGCTGCATGGCGCCTACGCCCCACTCTTTGTTGCCGGCGTTCAGGAATGACTTGCCGTAGCCGGTGGAGCCTCGGAAGTTGACGCTCAGGACCGCGTAGCCGCGGTTGGCGAGCCACTGCGCCTGGGGATCGAACCCCCAGGTGTCGCGGCCCCAGGGTCCGCCGTGCACCATGAGGACGATGGGCAAGCGGGAGGGCTTGTCCAGGGAACGGCCGACGGGGAGAGTGAGGTAGGCGTTGAGCGCCACGCCGTCGCGCGCGGGGACGGCCACGGGCGTCATCTTGGCGAGCCGGTGCTTCTCGAGCTCCGGATGGTTGACGAACAGGAACTCGCCCTTGCGCGTCCGGCGGTCGTAGGCGTACCAGGCCACGGGGCCGTCGTCGCGGTCGAAGGCCACGATCCAGACCTTGTCGGCCCGGTCGCGGCTGACGACCTCGAAGTCCCCCGGGCAAAGCCTCCCGACCGAGGCCAGGTCGCCCTCGACCTTGGGGTCAAGGGCCTCCCATCGAACGCGATGCGTGTTGAAGGCCACGGCCTCGGCCGCGAAAGTGTCGGGGTTGACCAGGACGGCCCACACATCGGACTTCTCGTTGGCGGCCAGGAGAGCCGTCTCCTTGCCGTCCTTGAGGCTCAGCTTCACGAGCCTGGTGGTGTCCGAGCCCAGGGAGGAGGCGGCCACGATCTCGCGGCCGTCCTTGGTGAAGGCGAAGACGTCGCCGTTCTCGCCGAAAGGCCAGGTGACCAGGCCGCGGAACTTGCCCCCCGGGAGGTCGCGGACCCGCAGGGTCTTGCTGCCGTCCGCGAGGTCGTTGGCCACCGCGCCGCGGATGACGAAATCGGCGTCGGTCAGCCACTCCACCACGTCGCCGGGGTTCTCCACGTCGAGGACCGCGGCGCCGGTCTTGAGGTCGATGCGGTACATGTCGAACACGCGCCGGTCCCGGAGGTTCAATCCCACGAGCACCTCGTCCGGGTGGCGGCGGTCCGTCATCAGGTTCTGCGCCCTGACGCCCTGAAAGGGGGTGAGGTCCCTCACGATCTTCGTGGCGAGGCGCGCTGAATAGACGTGCCAATTCTCGTCGCCGCCGATATCCTGCAGGTAGAGGAGGTGCGCGCCGTCCTCGGCCCACCTGAACATGCGCACTCCGCGGACGCGGTCGTCGGTCACCTGGCCGTCGTCTTCCTTGCCGATGGTCTTTACCCAGACGTTGAGCACCCCGTCCTTGGAGGGAGCGAGGAACGCGAGCTTCTTGCCGTCCGGCGAGATGCGCGGGCTAGCCTTGACCGGGTTGCCGAAGAGGACGTCGCGCGGGATGAGCGGAGGCTCCGCCCCCTGCGCCGGAGGCGCAGGCGCCAGAGGCGCCACGCCCGCCGCCAGAAGAGTCACGGCCACGCCTTTCTTCACCTTCCGCATGATTCCTCCTCTCATCCGCCTATCCTTTTGACCTTGTAGCCGTCGGCCTTGAGCTCGGCTTCCACTAAGTCGCGGTGGTCGCCTTGGAGCTCGAGGACCCCGAATTTGACCGTGCCGCCCGTGCCCAGGCGCCTCTTGAAGCCCCGCAGGAGCTCCTCCTTGCCGGCCGGGTGCATCTGCAGCCTGTCGATGAGGGTCATGCCGCTGCCCTTCATGTTCCGCCGGAAGGAGAGGCGCACCGGCTCGGCCTGTTTGGGCTTGCAGCGGTCGTCGGGCATGGGCTGGGTCATTCGTCAACGTCGGCGGCCGCGTCCGGGTCCTGCCGGACGACGGTTCTGCTGGCTCGGTGATTTGTTCTGGCCGCCCTGGGGCCGTAGGCCCCCGCCTTCCCTCGGGCCGGGCCCTTGGCGCGGTTGTCTGCTCCCTGGGCCAGGGCGCATGCGTCCATCACCGCGCCCCTGGCCGTCTCCGTCTTGGGGTCGCTGCCCTGGCTTCCTGGCGTCCTTGTCCCGTGGGGACTGCCCGTCAGGCTGGAAGCCTGCGCCGTCGTCTGGCCCGCCCTGCCCATGGCGCCTGCGTCCATCACCGCGCCTCTGGCCGTCTCGGTCTTGCGGTTGCTGCCCTGGCTTCACAGTGTCTTCGCCCCTTGGGAACCGGTCGCCGGGTCCTCGGCGCGGATTCTCCTCGCCGGGCTGCCGGCTGCGGCGGTCCACGTCTGATGACGGCCCTCCGTCATCGCCCTGACGGGGCTTGCGGCTTTCGCGCTGTCCGCGCTCGGGCCGGCTCAGCCGCTCCCTCATGGACTGTTGGTCCTCAGGGGAAAGCGCTTGCATGCGGCTGCGATGCTCCTGTGTCATGCGGCTGCGGATCTGCTCGCGCTCCGGGCGCGCCATTTCCTTCCAGGCCCGGCTCAGGGCCTCGGGCCGTTCGCGGATGCGCTCGATGCGCTCCTGGTAAGGCTTGAGCCGGGAGAGCTCGTTCACGCGGAGGTAGCTGCGGCCTTCCCGCGTCTCGGTCTCGACCTGAGGCCCTTTGGGAACGTGGACCTCCTGGCGGGGCTCGAGCATGGTCTCCTCGATGGCGGGGGTATCCTTGGTCCGGACCGCGACCTTGCCTTCATCGAACACGCCGACCGAGGTGTCTCCTCCTTCCTGGACCGTCACGCCGAACTCGGTTCCGCGCACCGCGGCCACCACGGTCGGGGTCATCACGTCAAGGCGCCGCCCCGGAGTCCCTTTCCAGCGGAGCTTGGCGACCAGCGTCCCGAGGTCGAGGTCGAGCAGGGTCTGCTTGGGATCGAGGTTCGAGAGGGTGATCGCGGAGCCGGGGCCGAGGTCGATGACGCTGTCCGCGGAGAGCGCGAGCTCGGCGCGGCCGTCCGCGCCGGTCCGAACATGGTCGCCCTCTTCGACGGGCATCTCTTCCGCGGCCGGGACGCCCTCGTCGCTTCCGCGGGCGAAGACCGTCACCTGTCCCTGGACCATGGTGATGCGGGCGTCCCAGGTCGAGGCCTCGGCCGGCTGGGCCTGAGTCGGCTGGGCCTGGGTCGGCGGAGCCTCGGTCGGCCCGGCGACCTTCGTCTGTGTCTTGCCTCCAGGGAGTAGGAACCACAGTCCCGCGAGGCAGGCCAGCGCCGCGGCAGCGGCCCAGGGCCGCAAGCGGCCGGGCTGCTTCGGGGTCAGACGCGAGAGGATGCGGGCTCGCTGAGCCGTCCAATGAGCCTCTGTCAGCCGGGGCCGGAGCGTCTCCCCGAGTTTGGACCAGAATTCGTTGTCGTTATCCTGGTTCATTTCTCTTCCATGACTGACGAGAGCCGGGCGCGGGCTTGGTGCAGGTGCGCCTTGACCGTGCCTTCCGCTACGCCCATGGTCCGCGCCACCTCAACCACGTCCAGGCCGCTGGCGCGCAGGACGACCGCGGTCCTCTGCTGGAGGGGCAGGCCGGCCACGGTCTCGCGCACCGCGGCCGAGCGCTCCTCCCGCAGGTGGAGGCGTTCCGGGTCCGCATCGGGCGCGGTGTCCTCGATGGTCTCGGCCCACGGGGTCTCGGACGGCTGGTCGAGGCTGAGCCATCGGCGCAGGCGTCCCCACCGCAGGGTGGAATAGGTCTTGTTGAGCAGGATGCGGCACAGCCAGTTCTTGAAGCTGGCGTCTCCCCTGTATCGGGGAAGGGCTTTCCATGCGGCGATGAACGCCTCCTGCACCAAGTCCTCCGTTCTTCCCGGGTCTCCAACGATCCCGAACGCGATGCTCGTCAGCAGGCGTTGATAATGGGCGATCAGGGTCCCAAAGGCCTCGGCATCGCCTCTGCGCGCGCGCTCAACGATTTCAGCGTCAAAGTCGTGGTCGCTCACGTTGCCTGCTTATCATGTGGACGCAGGAAGCCCCCTGAGGTTTAGTCGGGGCCAACCGCGGACTGCTTTTTTGGTGCATAAGGAAAATTGTCGCCGCAATAAGCACTTTTTCAAGTAAACCAAAATGCGGGCCAGAAGTCTATACTGGCGAGGGGGCCTGAAGCAGTAGAACTTTGGTAGAATCCAACAAAGCCGCTGTTGACGGGGCGCTTGGTTCAGGAAGGGGATCGTGGATATGGCCGACATCAAACATTGGAACCTCAGCGAGACGGGCATGGCCTTCGATCCTCAGACCGGGGAGAGCTTTCAACTCAACCCCGCGGCCAAGGCCATCATCGAGCGTCTGCGGCGCGGCCTGACGGACGAGCAGATCGCCGTTGAACTCGCCAAGGAGTTCGGGATCGACTTGGAACGCGCCCTGAGGGACGTGCTGGTCTTCAAGGCCGAGATCGACGTCATCCGCTCGGCCGTATGAAAGGCGTCTGCGTCGGCATCTCCGGCATCAACGCCACGGACAACCCCGGCCCAGGGGTGGCCGTGGCCCGGGGATTGCGCGACGCCCTTCCCGGGCTCCCGTTGGTCGGTCTCAGCTACGACGTCCACGACCCGGGCAACTACCTGACCGACCTCTTCAAGAACAGCTTCCTGATGCCCTACCCGACGCACGGCTGGACCGAGCTGCGCGGCGCGTTGGACCGGGTACAGTCGAAGACAGGCATGAACGTCCTCATCCCGTGCCTGGACGTCGAGCTGCCGCTGCTGATACGCCACCAGGCCGATCTCGCCAAGCGCGGCATCCGGACCCTGCTGCCCACCGAGGAGCAGTTCGATCTGCGCAGCAAGGACCGCTTGGCCGCGTTGGCGAAGAAGATCGGCTGCCGCTACCCGAGGACGGTCGTGGTCCACGGCATCGACGAACTCCTGCAGAGGCTGCGGACGGACATGCCCCTGCCGGCCATCGTGAAGGGAAAATATTACAAGGCCTACACCGTCTACAACCTCGACGCCGCGGCCATGAAAGGCGCCGAGATCGCCTCCGAGTGGGGCTACCCGCTCCTGCTCCAGTCGCCCGTCCCCGGCGCGGAGCTCAATCTGATGGGGCTCTCCGACGCCAAGGGGAAGCTGCGCGGCCGCGTCGTGATCAAGAAGCAGCTCACGACCCATCTGGGCAAGGTCTGGACCGCGGTCACGATCCACGACCCGGAGATCGAGCGCTTGAGCGAGCGCTTCTGCCGGGTCACGAAGTGGCGCGGTCCGTTCGAGCTGGAGTGCATCCGCGCCAAGGACGGCCTCTACCTCATCGAGATCAACCCGCGCTTCCCGGCCTGGGTCCATTTTGCCACGGGCGCGGGCGTCAACCTGCCGCGCCAGATGCTCGAGCTGATCATGGACGGCCGCTGCGCGACCCAGGACGAGTACGCGGCCGGCAAGTTCTGCGTGCGGCAAACCTCCGAGTTCGTGACGGACCTGTCGTACTTCGAGAACCTGCTGTCCAAGGGGAACAGGGAGGGGACATGACCGAGCGCTACAGCAAGCCGAGCATGGTCCGCGTCGGCAATCCGCTCTACGCCAAGCACGGCTCGTCCGCGCAGGGCTATCCGCTGATCCGCGAATCGATCGAAGGCGTCGCGGTCAAGGACCTCGTCAAGGCTCACGACTCGCCCCTGTTCGTCTTTTCCGAGCGCGTCATGCGCGAGAAGTACCGCCAGGCCTACGACGCCGTCCGCTCGGTCTACCCCAACGTGCGGTTCGGCTGGAGCTACAAGACGAACTACCTTTCGGCCGTCTGCCGCGTCTTCCACCAGGAGGGCGCCCTGGCCGAGGTCGTCAGCCGGTTCGAGTACGAGAAGGCGCGCCGCCTCGGCGTGCCGGGAAACCAGATCATCTTCAACGGTCCGCACAAGCCCATGGACGCGCTGCGGCGGGCGGTGCGCGAGGGCAGCCTCATCAACGCCGACCATTTCGGCGAGATGGAGGACCTGGAGGCCATCGGCAAGGAGCTCAAGCGGCCCGTCAAGATCGGCGTCCGGGTCAACCTCAACGCCGGCATCTACCCCATCTGGTCGCGCTTCGGCTTCAACCTGGAGAACGGCCAGGCTGCGGCGGCCGTGCGGTGCATCGTCAACAGCAAGACGCTCAAGCTCGCCGGCGTGCACTGCCACCTCGGGACCTTCATCCTGGACTCATCCGCCTACGGCCGCGCCGCGGCCAAGTTGAGCGAGTTCATCCGCGCGGCCGAGAGCATGACCGGCCGGCCCATCGAGTACCTCGACCTCGGAGGCGGCATCCCGAGCCGCAGCCACCTGAAGGGCGTCTACCAGCCGCCGGAGATCGCCGTGCCAGGCGTGGAGGTCTACGCCGCGGAGATGGGCGCCAAGCTCAAGTGGCTGCTCTCTCGCAAGTCGGCGCCGCGCCTCTACCTCGAGAACGGCCGCCACCTCGTCGACGAAGCCGGCTACCTGATCACCTCCGTGTCGGCGGACAAGCTGCTGCCGGACGGCCGCCGGGCCTACGTGCTCGATGCCGGCGTCAACCTCCTCTACACCTCGACCTGGTACAAGTTCAAGATCGAGCTAGACCGCCAGACGGGCGGCGTCATGGAGCCATCCATCCTGCTGGGCCCGCTCTGCATGAACATCGACGTGGTCGAAGAGGCCGTCCTGCTGCCGCGGCTCTCGCGCGGGCAGTGCCTGGTGCTGTCTCCGGTCGGCGCGTACAACGTCGTGCAATGGATGCAGTTCATCCAATACCGGCCCGCGGTGGTCATGATCCGGGAGTCGGGAGAGCCGTTCGTGATGCGCCGCGCCGAGACGCTGGCGGACGTGACCGCCTGCGAGAGCGACCTGCCCGATGATGAGCGCGGAGCATAGTGCGGTGTGGACGCGCCACGGCCGCTCGCTGGCGGGCGCCTACTCGGCTGTCTTCTTCCTCGACAGCCCGTGGGCCGGCGCCGTCATGGCGGCTGCGACCTTCCTCTACCCGAACATCGGCGCCGCGGGCCTCCTGGGCCTGCTGAGCGGCTTCGTCGTGCTCCAGCTGCTCGGGTCCCAGCCGGCCCTGGCGTATCGCGGGTTCGTGCTCTACAACTCCCTGCTCATCGGCCTCTTCACCGGCTACCTTTTCCAGCTGGACGGCGGCGTGGCGCTGCTCATCTGCCTGGCGGCCAGCCTGACCCTGCTGCTGACCCTGTTCCTGGAGGCCGTGCTCAGGGGCCTGGGGCTGCCGGTGCTCTCGGTGCCGTTCACGCTGGTCGCCATGCTGCTGGCCCTGGCCGCCCACCGCTTCTCGAGCCTCACCGACGCCACCTGGTACTTCACGGAGAAGGCCCCCGCGGTCTTCACCGTCCTGCCGGCGTTCGCGACGCACTTCCTGCGCTCGCTCGGCGCGTGTCTCTGCCTGCCCGACCCCCTGTTCGGCGCCATCCTGCTCGGGGCCATCGCGTGCCGCTCGCCGCTGATGGCCGTCTTCGCCATCGCCGGCTTCTCGTTGGGCTGTCTGGCCGAGAGCCTGCCCCAGCTGGCGCCGCTCAACACCAAGGATCCTCACTTCTTCAACTACTCGCTGATGTTCCCCGCGATCGCCGCCGTCTTCCTGGTGCCGTCGGCCTCGTCCGTGGGGTTGGCCGTGGCGGGGACGCTCATGGGCAGCCTCGTCACGGCCGGGAGCCTGGCCTTCTGGGACGCTTTCCGCATCCCGATCACGGCGCTGCCGTTCAACGTCATGGTCCTGCTGGTCGTACGCGCGGTCCTCAGCGCCCACCCGGCCCGCCTGGCCACGGAATACGCGGGCGCGCCTGAGGAGACCATCGACCGCCTGAGGCTCAACCGCCTGCGGCATGGCACCGGGGAGGTGGGGGTGTTCTGCCCGTTCGAGGGGACCTGGGCGGTCCAGCAGGGCTTCGACGGACCGTTGACGCACCGCGGCCAGTGGAGGCACGCGCTCGACTTCGTGGTCCTGGGCGACGACGGCAAGACTTTTCAGGGGGAAGGGAACGAGCTCTCGGACCACCACGCGTTCGGACGCCCCGTGCTCTCGCCCTTCGACGGCTACATGGCCGCGGTCTGCTCGAACCTGCCGGACAACCCGGTCGGCCGAGTGGAGATCCAGAAGAACTGGGGCAACCACGTAGTGGTGCGGTCCCTGTCCGGCGTCTTCGCCATCGTGGCGCACCTGAGGAAGGACTCCGCGACCGTCGGGGTCGGTGACTACGTGCTCGCGGGCCGCAAGCTCGGGGAGTGCGGCAACAGCGGTTACTCTCAAGAGCCCCACATCCACCTGCAGGTGCAGGCGAGCCCGGAGCCGGGCGCGCCGAGCCTGCCTTTCCACCTCGTCAACTTCGTCAGGGACGGCGTCGCGCGCTTCCAGGGCGTGCCCGAGGCGGGGACGCGGCTCTCGCCGCTGCCGGTCAACCGTGAGCTCGAGCGGGGGCTCTCGCTGCGCATCGGCGAGCCGTTGGAGTTCAGCCGGGCGGATGGGCCGGGCTTCAGCGCGATGCCGAGGATCGACGAATTGCGCGGCACGACCTTCCTGCTCGCGGACGGCGGGGCCAGGCTCTACTACGGCAAGGTCGGCGCTCAGCTTTTCTTCTACGGCTTCGAGGGTCCCCTGGATTCCCCGCTGACCGATCTCTACGCCTGCCTGCCCCGCGTCCCGCTCGCCCACACAGGGCGCCTGCGCTTCGAGGACCACCTCCCGCTGGCTGTCACGGACCGGCTCTTGCCGCGCTGGGCCAAGCTCGCCGCGGTCCTGGCCACGGGCGGCCGGGCCGCGTGGCCGGCCTCCTACGAGATGGACTGCGCTTCCCTCGAGATCGCCGGAGAAGCGTCGCTGGCCGGCCGCCGCGTCAAGACGTTCGCGCGCCTCGACCCCGTGCTCGGCTTGTTCGAATTCGGGGTCGACGCTAGGCGTTATCGCCGCACGCTTCCAAGGAGACCGTGATGAAAAACCGCGCTCTGACGCTTCTTCTTCTCGCCCTGTCGTGGCTCTTGGGGGCTGCGTCCGCCGAGGCTCTGCCGACAGGTGCGTCCGTCCTGCTTTACGATTCGTACGCCGCCGAAGCCAGAGGCGACAACGAGGCGGCCATCTCCCGGATGGTGACCCTGCTCGGCACCCAGCCGGACGACTATCTCGTCCATTATCGCCTCGGCTGGCTCTTCTCGCGCGTCAAGAAGTACAAGAACGCCATCGACCACTATATGCGCGCCGCCAAGGCCGCGCCCGGGAGCCTGGAGCCGTGGCTGGCGCTCTCCCTGCTGAACCTGGACATCGGCAGCTACGACGTGGCCTTGGGAGCCAGCAACGCGCTCCTTAGCCGCGACCCCAAGAACTACTACGGCCTTCTGCGCTCCGCCGCCGCCCTGCAGGCCCTCAAGAGGCATGAGGAGGCTCTGGCCGCCACGGACCAGGCCCTGGAGTTGTACCCGTTGGACACGCTCCTCCTGGAGAAGAAGGGCTACCTGCTCAGGGAACTGGGCAGGGTGTCGGAGTCCGACCAGACGCTGGTCCAGCTCCTGCTGCTGAGCCCGCAGAACGCCTACGCCAAGTCGGTCTTGAAGAAATAGGGCGCCGCGTGATCGCGTTGTGGCTGTGCCTGGCGCTCTCGCCCGCGGCCGCGGCCAAGGGGCCGTCGGGAAGCGCCGCCTTCTCAAGGCCCGAGGAGGCCATCCGGCGCTACGAGGAGTTCATCGCCAAAGGCGATGTCCAGCGGGCGCGTCAGGCCCTGGACGCGGCCGTGGCCGCGAACCCGGATCACTATCCTCTGGTCTTGCGCTACGCCCAGGCCCATTACCTGCTGGGGGAGTACCGCACGGCGGAGCAATTCTACGAGCGCGCCCTGAAGCTGCAGCCCCGGGAGGACGCTCCCCTGGCAGGGCTCTACCTGGTGGCGCGGGCCAAGGGCGATCCCAAGTGGCGAAGCCGCGCTTCCGCGCTGGCCTTGAGTTCCCCTTACCTGGACGTCAACTATCCCCTGGCGGCGGATTCCTTCGAGCGCGGCGAGCACCGCGAGGCCCTCAAGCGCTACGAGGCCGTCCTGAGGCTGCGGCCCGACGACCCTGACGCGTTGACGGGGCGCGGCTGGTGCCGCTATTACCTCGGGGACCGCCGCGCAGCGCAGCGCGACTTCCGGCGGGCGCTCGCCAAGAGGCCGGGACACCGGCCGGCCCTGCAGGGGATCGACGCGTCGCGCACGGTCGGGGCGGCCGTCGGGTACTGCTTCGCCTCCATCGACTATCGGGGCAATGCCCTCAAGCGCTCCGGGACGCATCACTGCCTGCCGTTCTCGCTCGCCTACGACGCCAGGGTATGGGTCTCGGCGAACTTCTCGCGGACGACGATCGACTGGGTCGAGCCGGCCGCGGACACGGTACAGAGCGACTTCAACCTGATGGTGGGTGTGTTGCCCAAGCCGTGGGCGTCCGTGTGGGTCGCGACCAATCTCATCGACGGCAACGATCTCGGGACCGACGGCAGCCAATCCTGGACCGGGGGCTTCCTGGTCCAACCGGGCCTGGGAGGCTCCGTGAGGCTTCTTGCCGGCGCTTCCATCTCGTCCTCCTGGTATCGCGACCACGACATGTTCCAGGTCTCGCCCCGGGTCGGGGCCGCCAAGGGCAAGGTCTCCGCTGCGTTCTTCGCAAGCCACATCACGGACGGCAGGACGAATGAACGGTTCAGCTCCTGGGGCGCCACCGCCGCGGTCGGGCCTCTGGCCGGCCTGACTGCCGGCGGCCGCGCGTGGCGGGGCAAGAGGCGCGGCTACGTAGAAGATGGCGGCGTCGTGGTGTACAACTCCCTCTCGGACACCTTCTTGAGCGGCTGGCAGGTCTCGGTGTCGTATGACGCGGCGGGCCGGGGGTCGGCATTCCTCCGCTATGGAGAGGACGACCTCGCGGTCGACTACGGGCTGGGGCGCCTCCGCTACACGGCGGGCACCGTGGTGACGGGGGTCAACCTTAGGTTCGGGCATTAGGGGGAGGGAAGCGATGTGGAGAACAGCGTTGCTGGCGGGCTTGGGCGTGTGTCTCGCGCTCGGGACCGCGCATCCGGCTCGAGCGGACGATGATGGACAGAGGCGGTCCAAATTCGCGATGTCCTACGGGCAGGAGGCCAGGGGAGACATCCTCGGGGCTATCCGCTCGATCGAGGGCCTCGGAGAGGACGACTACCTCGTCCAGCTGCGGCTCGGCTGGCTCCATTACCGCCTGGAGGCGTTCAAGACGAGCGCCGACTTCTACGCCAAGGCCGCGCGGCTCGCTCCGGAGGCGGTGGAGCCGCTCCTGGGCATGATGCTCCCCTTGCAGGCAGCGGGGTTCGTTGGCACGGCCATCCAGGCCGGGAACTCCGTGCTCGAGCTCGATCCCGGCAACTACACGGCGCTCTCGCGCTTGGCCTCGATCCACTATTCCCGCAAGGACTACGGCCAGGCCGCGTCCCTCTACGGCCGGCTCACGCGGCTCTACCCCACGGATACGGAGATGCTGCTCGGGCTAGGCTGGTCGCTCAAGCTCCGCGGCGACAAAGCCGAGGCCGCGGTGATCTTCCGCAGGGTCCTGGTCCTGGGCCCCGACAACCCACGCGCGCTCGCCGGGCTCAGGTAGCCGTTTCCAGATTACTTGAGCCCTTCAAGAGCCCGGGGATTCCTCGGGCTCAGGAGCAGGACCCGCTGGAACTGCTTCTTGGCCTCGTCCAGCGCGCCGCCCAGCTTCTGGCTGTAGCCCAGGCCCAGGAGCATCTCCGTGTCCGTCGGATGCAGCTTGACGAGCCGGGCGTAGTGGCCTGCCGCCTTCTTGTAGTCCTTGGACAGGTAGCTGCGCCAGGCGAGCTGGGACAACGACCTGTAGTTGTTGGGGTCGAGCTTGATGATGTCCTGATGGGTCTTCGCGATCTCCGTGGTCTTGCCGGCGGCCGCCAGTGGGAGGATCACTCCCTGAAGCGGCTCGATGGCCTCTGGAGCCAAGTCAGCGGCTCTCTGGTAGTAGGCGATGCTCTCGTTCCAGAGCCCCGCCAGGTAGGAGAGCCACCCCAGCCGCAGGTTCAAGACGTAGCTGTCCCTTTCCGCGGGCTCTACGGCCTTGAGCGCCGTGATCGCGCCGCTGACGTTCTTCTGCGACTCGGCGGTGTAGGAGGCGTAGAAGGCGTCCGTCAACGCGTCCTGGGCCAGGACCTTGCCCGCAAAACACAACGCGACCGAAACGACCACCATGTTCATGACCATTCTTTTCATCGTTCTCCTCTCCTTCTCCCTAGAGTCCGAAACGGCAAGTGAATCCTCCGACCACCGTTGTGGCGTCATAGTCGCCCACCGTGTCTGACGACATCGGGACAGGCGCCGGCGGCGGGCAGGGTGCCGGCGGCGGCGGGCAAGGAGGCTTCGGCCGGAACATTGGCCTGCCCACCGAGGACACGCTGGAGAGCACGGAATCCCTGCCCCAGATTCCGAACAACGAGAAGTCCTTTTGACCCCAGGACGCGCCCAGTCTCCATCCGTTCTTGTACAGGTCCTGGTTGTTGCTGACGATGGTCCCCCACTCGTCGACCGAGCTTCTTTTCTTGCCGGTGTAGCCCTTGAGGCTGAGCGTCACGTCTTGAAAAGGTCCCAGGACTAGAGAGCCTGTGTAGGCGAGCAGATCCTCACTCGTCCCATTGTGGAGAGTCTCCATCACCGAGAAATCGATGAAGGCCTTCTTGGACAGGCCTAATCCCGCGTGAGGTGTGAACTGCGAAACGTGGTAATGGTTGTACGAGGAATAAGAATAATACCCTCCCAGCGAAGCGAACCAGGATTGCGCTGAACCCAGCGGCCAGTAGTAATTCATGCCGCCAGTGACGACATGGCTGTGGTCGGTCGTCACATCGTTGACTGAGATGTAATCATACGCCCCGACGAAGGCTAGCCGGGGGGTGAAGTTGTACGAGCCCGAAAGGTTCCCTTCTATCTGCTGCTGGTCCTCGTTGGGCTCGGTGTAGTCGATGGTGGTGAAGATGGGTGCGCCTGTCAAGGACCAGAGATTCCCGTGGCTGACGGTGACGGGGATGGAATAGCTGTAGCCGCTGCTCTTGATGGGATTGTAGTCGTATTTGAGGCCTGCGAAGTAGCCGCTGACCCCGAGGCGATAGGTTGCGGGGCAGGGCCGCAGGCCTTCCTGGGCGGAGGTGTTGCCGGGGGCCAAGGCCAGGACCTGCTTGAAGTACTTGTGGGCTTTGCGGCAATCTCCCAGGTAATATTGGCTCCAGCCCGCCCCCAGCAATGCCTCGGCATCGTTGGAATCGGCCGAGAGCAGGCTGGAGTAGGCGTGCAGGGCCTTCGGGTATCTCTTGGCGGAGAAGTCGTGGAACGCCGTCTGCAGGTTCGCGTCGCGATGACCGGGATTGACTCTCAGGAGAGTCGCGGCCGCAGGCATCCAGGTCCCGTCGTTTCGGCCCAACGCGGTGTAGAACAGACCCTCCAGAGGAGTCTCCTCTTTGGGGCCCAGGGCCGCGGCCTTCTGATAATAGGACTCGGCCGACGCATAGTCCTTGAGAAGATAGGAGAGGTAGGCGTAACGCAGCGTCGTCCCGTAGTCGTTCGGGTTCCTCTCGACCTCCGGCGACAGGGCTGCTCGCGCTGCCGCGAGGTCGGCGGGCGCCTCGCCCTTGAGCGCGCCGGCCTCGGGCAAGGAGGTACCCGGTTCGGCGTCGAGGATCGCCGGGTTCGACAGGTCCACGGGAAGGACTTGAGCGCGCAACGGGACGCTCGCCAGCAGAGCCGTCGCGGTCATCCGGAGGATTCCCTTCATCGAGCCAGATTCTACGAACTTGATTCAGCCGGAGTCAATCAAGGAGATGACGCATCTTCGGACATTATACCACCTGCGACCTAGGACCCAGAAACCCCTAGGCCCAATACCAGGGCTTGATTGAGCATTTGGACTCGCAGGCATGTCAAGCGAGTCTCGATATAATGAGTTTATGAGAACATCGAGACTCGCTTCCCTCCTCAGGATTTCTGTCGCCTTCGTCATCTCTCAATCCTCCATTTCTCCGGTGTTTGCCCAGACCGTCCGCATCGTCCCTGTCCAGGGGACGGGTATGTCCAACATCGGTATCGCGGCGGCCGCCGCGCTCCATGCGCCCTCGTCCGTGAGGCTCGACGTCGGCCTGGGCAAGATCGGGATCTCTGCGACGGTCGTCCCCCTGTCCGCGCCGTTGGCGCAGCCGGGAGTCCCTGAATCGGTCATCCCTTCCCTGCCGGCCCTGCCGGAGCTGGTCCGTCCCGTGGTCGAAGCCTCGCCCGCGGTCCCGGCGGCAGGGCCGCAGGCCGAGGACCTCAAGTCCAAGCTCGTGCCGGGCATCGAGCTCTCCGACTTCGCCGCCGAAAAGCTGGGCAAGCTGCCGGATGCCGGCGCCCGCGAATCGGGCGAGAAGCTCATCGATGCCATCACCAGGACCCGCGGCGTCCCGGCCGCCCACGCCCTTCCCAATGGCGTCCGGGACGGCGCCCTGCCGGGAATCGAGTTCGCCGCCCCGGCCGCGCAGGACAAGGCGGGTCAGGCCTCCGAGAGGGGAAAGCTCGACCCGGCCACCCGGCCCTACTCCCCGTGGCGGCTGACGACCTTCCTCCAGGACCCCGAGAAGTACGCGATGCTCTTCATCCTCGGCGCGGACGACAAGACGATGGCCGAGGTCCGGGGCTACGAGCTCCTCGTGGGCGACGCCGTGCACCAGGCTTTCGAGTCCGTCTATAGGAGGATCCAGGCCGGGACTCCGGGCAAGGACGTCAAGCTCGACGAGGTCCTGGCGGCCTACGCCTTGGTGTTCGACGAGGGGCACAAGTCCGGCGGCTTCACGGAGCGCGGCGGGTGGAAGGCCGCCGAGTACAAGCGCAGGGGCGCCGACTACATCAAGGCGCGCTTCGAGAATCTCGCCCCGTTCGAGAGCCAGGGCCAGGTCCTCGCCATCGAGGAGCGGGTCTTCTGGACCATGACGGACCCGGCCACGAAGAAGTCCTACCAGTTCAAGGGCCGCCTCGACCGCCTCATGGTGAAGGACGACACGGTCTACATCCGCGACTGGAAGACGCACTTCGTGCCGCCGACTTTGACCCAGCTCGAGCGCGACGACTTCCAGCTCGGGCTCTACGCCCTCGGCCTCAAGACCGCCCGGCCCGACCTGGTCAAAGGCCGAAAGATCGTCATCGCCTGGGACTTTAAGGAGTTCACCCAGGAGATCGTTGTCGACGACGCCTACCTCGCCCGCATCGAGGCGCAGGTTCTCGACATCCTGCGGCGCATCGAGGCCTTCACCGAGCGGGTGGAGGCGGAGAAGCCGGAGTGGCTCAAGCGGTTGAAGCCCGACGGCAAGCCCGCGGGCGCGAAGTCGGCCCGCGAGGCCGTGGATTCGCTGGGCGCGCTCAACTCCGACTTGGACGAGAAGGCCGCGAGCTTGAGGGCCCTGCGCCGCGACTACAAGAACCTCGAGGAGGGCATCACCCGCTTCGCCTTGAAGAAGAAGCTGGCCCAGGTCAACGGCAAGCGCTACACCCTCGGCGTCACCGTCAACGAGGACTTGAAGGCCGTCCCGACCAAGACCGACGACCCGGAGGGCTACGAGGCGGTCAGCAAGGTGCTTAAGGAAGGCGGGGTGTGGAAGGGCTACTCGTCCTTGGACGCCGCCTCGGTGAGGCGCGCGGTCGAGTCCTACGGAGGGGACGACCACGCGGTCTTCCAGCGCCTGCGGGACCTGATACAGTCGAGGCACGACAACGAGGTCGAGGTCGACCTCAAGCGCTCCGAAGCCGGCGGATCGGGCGGCGGGGTGGTCCGGCCCAAGGTGGAGCGGGAGGAGTGGGCTCCCGACGCCCAGCCGGGCGTGCTCTCCGCGACGCAGCTCGACGTGTTCCTGCGGGACCAGACCGAATACGCCAAGCGCTACATCGTGCGGGTCCGCGACGAGGGCCCCAAGCCCATGGGGACCCTGGCCGGTTCGGTCATCCATGAAACCATGGAGCAGCTCTTCGTGTGGATGAAGGGCGGCCGCGAGGTCGCCGACATCCACTTGAACGACCTCATGAAGTTCTTCGACGCGCGCTGGGAGGTCCTGAGGACCGAGGCCGACTACAAGCCCGACAAGGGGCTGACCGAGGCCGATTACAAGCGCGGCTCCAAGGAGTACGTGAAGGCCAAGTGGGACAAGCTCTACCCCTTCGACCAGGGCCGGCCGGTGTTCCTCGAGAAGAGGATGTTCTTCGCCCTGACCGACCCCAAGACCGGGCGCAGCTACAAGTTCCAGGGCATCCCCGACCGGGTGATGATCGAAGGCGACGTCGTGGTCGTCCGCGACTGGAAGTCGCACTACAAGGAGCCGAGCGACCAGGAGGTCAAGGAGAAGGACTATCAGCTCGGGCTCTATGTCCTGGCGCTGCGGCAGCTCTACCCGGACCTGATGAGGGGCCGGAAGGCCCGCCTCGTGTGGGATTTCAAGGGCAAGGAGGTCGTCATCGACGTGGACGACGCCTACCTGGAGAACCTCCGGAAGCGGCTCTTCGCCGTCCTGCGCAAGATTGACGAATTCAAGGCCAGGGTCGAGAGCCAGCTCGAGTCATGGGAGGAGAAGCTCGGCCTCATCGAGGTCCCCAAGGACAAGAAGGCCGCCTCCGCCGCCGTGGACCGGCTCGGGAAGATCGCGGACAGGATCGACGCCCTGGAAGAGGCCGTCAAGCCCCTCAAGGAGGCTGCCGCGGCCCTCGAAGGCGAGATCGCCGCCTTCTCCGTCAAGACCGGCTGGGTGAGGGTGCACGGCTCGCAATACAGCTCCAAGCTCGTGAAACGCGGGGTCGTGCAAGTGCCGACCAAGGGCAAGGACCGCAGCGCCCACGACCAGGTCGCGGCCGTCCTCAAGGAGGCCGGAGTCTGGGAGAAGTACTCGAACCTGGACTACGCGACCCTGAAGAAGGTCCTGGCCGACCCCAACCACCCGGACCGCGCCGTGCTCAAGAAGGTCGAGCCGCACCTGCGGGCGCTCACCAACGTCAAGGTCAAGCTCACCAAGACCCTCAAGAAGGAGCGTCCCAAGAAGAGGCCCGCGGACTAGCGGTTGTCCTCCTTCGCGAGGTGGAACCGGTGCAGCAGCAGGTCGTCCATCTCGGTGCGCAGGAAGGAACTGACGGCGTCCTGAGGGGTGCAGACGATGGGCTCCCCGCGGACGTTGAAGGAGGTGTTGAGGACGACCGGGACGCCCGTCCGCCTGCCGAACTCCTTGATGAGGCGGTGGAAGAGGGGGTTGCTCCGGGCCGAGACCGTCTGCAGTCGGGCGCTCCCGTCCACGTGCACGACGCTGGGGATCAGGCCGCGCTTGTCCTCGCGCACGGGGACGGACAGCAGCATGAAAGGGCTCTCGTGCGAGGTCGCGAAGTACTCCGGCGCGTCCTCCACGCACACGGCCGGCGCGAAGGGGCGGAACGGCTCGCGGTGCTTGACCCGGCGGTTGAGGATGTCCTTCATCTTGGGGTCGCGGGGATCGGCCAGGATGCTGCGGTTGCCCAGGGCCCTGGGCCCGAACTCCATGCGGCCTTGGAACCAGCCTACGATCCTTCCGCGGCTGAGGAGTTCCGCGGCGCGCGCCGGGAGATCGTCTTCCGTCAGCTCGCGGTAGCTCCATTTCGACCGCCGCAGGAAGGCCTCGATCTCGGCGTCCGAGAAGGACGGCCCCAGGTAGGCGTCCCTCATCCGCCAGCGGTCCCGGCCCGCCAACGCCCCTCCTGAGGGCGATCGGGACGCTCGGCCTCCGGCCTCGACCGCGTCCCGGCCCCCGCCAAGGAGAGTGTCGAGATAGAGCGCCGCGCCCAGGGAGGCTCCGTCGTCCCCGGCCGCGGGCTGGACGAAGAGCTCGCGGACCGGCGTATCCTCCAGGATGAGCCCGTTGGCGACGCAGTTGAGCCCGACGCCCCCGGCGATGCAGAGCCGGTCGATCCCGTGCCGGGCGACCAGGCTCCGGACCATGGCAAGGATGGCGTCTTCGACCACGGACTGGAGGCTCGCCGCCAGGTCCTGGTGCTCCGGCAGGATATCGCTTTCCGGAGCCCGCGGGGGGCAGAAATGCTCCGCGAACTTTCGGTTCGTCATGACCAGGTCGTAGTGGAACGAGAAGTAGTCCAAGTTCAGCTGGAAGCTGCCGTCCTCCCTGATGCGCACGGCCTGGTCGAACTTCCTCCGGAAGGAAGGCTTGCCGTAGGAGGCCAGGCCCATGACCTTGCCCTCGCCCCCGTTCACCTTGAAACCCAGGTGCGCCGTCACCGCGCTGTAGAGGAGCCCCAGCGAATGCGGGAAGGTCTGGTGCTGGTCCAGCCGGATGTCGGTCCCCTCTCCCACGCCGTGGCTGGTGGTGGACCACTCCCCGGTCCCGTCCATGGTCAGGATGATGGCGCGCTCGAACGGAGACGGCAGGAAGGCGGACGCCGCGTGGGCGTAGTGATGGTCGGTGAAGTAGACCGGGCCCGGGTAGCCGGTCTCCTCCCTGATGGTCTGGGGGACGGAGAGCTTGTAGTTGAGCCACATCGGCAGGAAGGCCCTGAAGCTGGCGTAGGAGCGGGGGAAGGCCATCAGATGCGTCTTGAGGATCCGCTCGAACTTGAGGAACGGCTTCTCGTAGAAGACGATCCCGTCGAGGTCGCCGACCGAGAGGCCGCCCTCGGCGAGGCAGTACTTGAGCGCGCGCAGCGGGAAATCGATGGAGTGCTTGATGCGGATGAAGCGCTCCTCGGCCGCGGCCGCCACGACCGCGCCGTCTTGCAGGAGGCAGGCCGCGGAGTCGTGGTACATGTACGACAGGCCGAGGATGTTCATCAGTAGGGCCGCAGGAGGCGTTCGGCCCCGGCGTCGGGCGGCTCCTTCGGGCGGAAGAAGGACCCCGCGTCCGCCGTCCCCAGGTAGTCCCGCCGGAGCAGCCGCGCCAACAGGGAGGTCGGCCCCAGCACGGCGAAATAGGTCAGGAAGATGAGGAGCCCGGTGAACCGCCTCCCGACGAACGACAGGATGACGCGTCCCGTCGCGAACAGATGGTTGTAGATGAAGTTGATGGCGAGGGTGAAGAGCAGCCGGACGCGGACCGGCATGAGGATGGCCAGGGAGCAGACCGCGTAGGCCGAGACCAGGCTGAGCCGGGTCTTGGGACGGCCTCCCTCGATGGTGATGAGCTCCCTCTGCATCAGAGCATCCGCGCCACCGCGGTGGCCTCTCCCGGATGGGCGACGAAGTCCTCGGTCAGCCGCTTGATGAAGGCCAGCTTCTCGCGCAGGTAGGCGCGCGCCATCTCCTCGTATTCCGTGAAGGTGTGCCGGGAGAGGATGATCCGCATCATCATGGCGAAGAGGATCTGCTGGGTGCAGACCACCTGCATGTCGTGGGCGGTCATCTTGATGCGCTCCTTGGGGCTGATTCCCAGCTCGAAGAGCCGCGCCTCGGTGTCGAGCCCTTCCTGATACACCGGATGCAGGAGGGTGATGCCGAAACCCGCGTAGAGCCTCTCGAGCTCCGGCATCAGGATCCGAGGGTTCTGCTCCGCGAACTCCTCCGCGTTCACCACGGCCCCGTCGGCCGCGAATCGGACCCCGTTCTGCAGGCAGAACACGAGGTTGCGCCAGTGCAGGGCCGTCTTGCAGTGGCCGCAGCTGTTGAGGACGAGCCAGCCGTGCCGGCGCGCCAGGGAATAGAACCGGTGGGATTCCAGGGCCCGGTAGAACCGGCCGGCGGAGATGAAACGGTGGAGGAACTCGGCGTCCGGGAACCGCTCGCGCATCCTGTTGAAATGGACCGAGGAGAAATCAGGCGCGACGAAGCCCAGGCGCGTGAAGGTGTTCAGGTGCACCGTCTTGAAGGTCTTGGCCAGGGCGCAGGCGGCCAGCGAGGAATCCGCGCCGCCGGAATAGAGCAGGGCCACGGCATCGCCTCTGGGGCTTTCCACGGGACATCATTATATAGAACTCGGACCTCGTTTGCCGTGACTACAGCGCGTGGAGGATGCGCTCGGCCAGGCACGCCGCGCCCGCGAACCCCAGCGAGGGGGAGGGGTCGGCCGCGTGCCAGCCCACGCAGGGGAAGCCCGTCTCGACGACCGGGATGCGCGCCCCCGCTCGAGCGGGCTGGGCGGCCTCGTAGTTGGAGCCGAAGAGGACGCCCAGGCATCCGTCCCTCGCCAGCTCCCGGATCCGGCGCCTGGCATCGGCCAAGGGGGGGTTGCGGAGGACCGAGAGATCCGGCGGCGGTTCGGTCCCGCTCTCCTTGAGCAGCCTCGCGAATGCTTCCCTGCCGCCGAGGCTCTCGTCCCGCAGGCCGACCAGGATCGGCGGGAGCCCCGCCTCCGCCGCGAAGGAGGCCAGCCCCGCGGCGAGCGGGGTGTCGGCGAAGATGACGCTGCGCCGGCCCTTGAGCCTGCGGCGCGCGGCCTCGCGCAGCGTCTTGACCGCGGGGCCGGCCTCGCCGCGGCCGCGTCGCGCCGCGGCCTCGATGACCGACGCCTTGACCCCGAGGCCTTCTCCCACACGGCGGAGCCACGCTGCCGTGCCGGAGAGGCCCACCGGGAGCCCGGCGTGGACCAAGCGCCGGCCGCCGTACCGGTCGGCCTCCGGCCCGACCGGCACCGGCACGCTTGAAAGGTAGGGCAGGCAGACGAGGCTCTCGCTGTCGGCGGCGTCCAATAGGCGCGCGAAAGGCTCTCCCCCCAGGAGGCACGGCCCGGCTTTAAGTCCAAGCCCTGCCAGCAGACGGTCCAGCTCCCCGACGTCGGCGAGGACGTCGGGCTCGTGGCGATGGAAGAAGAACCCCGCGACCGAAGCCCTGCCTTTGCGCGGCCGCCGCTCCCGGAACGGCGCCCTAGCCAGGACCCTGGCCAAGACCGCGGCGTAGCCTTCGTAGAGGTCGCCCTCGAACCCGAGGGTGCGGATGTAGTCCACGGGGCAGGGCACGGTGGCCGCGGCTTTTTGGACCTCGCCCGCAATGTCCTCGCCGGCCATCTCTATGAAGGTGGATGCCACCACGGCCATGTAGGCGGGCCGGCGCTTGGCGTGCCAGCTCCGCAGATAGGGCCCGATGCGGCTTGCCGAGCCCTTGACGAAGACGATGTCCGAGATCTCGGTGTAGCCTTCGCCGTGCAGGGCGAGCCTTTGGCGGTCGTGCAGCATGAGCTGGTTGGCGCCCTTGTATTTGCAGCCCACCCCGGTGTGGAGGACCAGGAAGGCGTCCGGGATGGCGTGCAGGGCCACGCTCACGCCGGTCATGCGGCCGTAGTTCTGGACCTTGAGCGCGAAGTCGCCGGCGGTGTCCTGGCCGAGCGCCATGGCGGTCACCCCTTCCCCGAGAGGAGCTCCCGGACGCGGGCGATGTTGTCCAGGCAGCCCTTGAAGAAGGGGGAGAGGGACCGCGTGGCCACGAGCGGGACCCCCGCCCGCGCCGCCTCCGGCCCCGCGTGGCCGCCCAGATAAGCCAAGGAGAAGCCGCCCTTGCTCAGGATGCCCGGCAGGACGATGGGGTCCGGGAAGACCAGGAACGGCTCCTTGCGGCCCAGGGCCCGCAGGCGCTCCCCGATGCGGCGTCGGGACTCGCTCTCCGGCGCGCCCTGCACCAGGAGCGCGGTCCTGAATCCGAGTTCCGCGAAGAACTCCAGGTCGCCGAGCCCCTCGTAGGCGAGGAAATCGCCTTCGTAGTTCGTGCACATGCGCAGGCCGTAGGCCAGGCTTAAGCCCCGGAAATCGGCCCTGAACCGCGCGATCTCCCGGCGGCACTCCCGGGCGCCGTCTGCCGCGGCATCCTTAAGCCGCTCCTCCACGCCGAAGCGCCGGGCGATGATCTCGAGGCAGCGCAGGCTTTGGCCCAGGCCGATCGGCAGGGGCACTTCCGCCACGCTCATCCCGCGGGACTCAAGCGCCGCGGCGAAGCGCGGGTAGAGCGAGCGGTCCACCACGAAGGCGGCGTCCGCGCCTCCGATCCTGCGCCAGGCGTCTAAGTCCCCGCGGTGCGGGAAGCTGCCTACGAGGTCGAGCCCCAGGCGCTCGAGCGTCCTCTCGATCTCGGAGGCGCCCCCGACCGCGCCGTCGGCGGGAAGCCCCACGAGGATGAGGCCCTTGCCTTCCTTTCGGCTCCGCCCTCGACCGCGCCGGGGGGAGAGCGTGGAGAGGCTGGCGTAGAGGAGGTCGAGCAGTTCCGCCTGCGTGCCGCTGCGAAGACCGCTCGTGCGCAGGGCCAGCACCGGGACCCCCATGCGGCGGGAGAAGCGCCGGGCCACCGCCGGGAAATCGTCCCCGATCATCTCGGTCAGGCAGGTCCCCAGCACGATCAAGGCCTGCGGCGCGTCCTTGGCCGCGGCAGCCTCAAGGCAACGCTCCAGGGCCTTGGACGTGCGGCCGAGGGCCGCCTGGGTCTCGCCGAGGTTGGTGCAGTAGAAGCGCTCGGCGCCGGGGAAGTTGAAGGCCAGGAAACTGTTGAGGCAGTCGCGCTCGCCGTGAACCACCACGGCGAAGCGGCCCTCCATCGCGGACAGCATGGCCGCGGCGCCCGAGAGGCTGCAGCAAGGCTGGGTCAGAGAGGTGTCGGGCATGTCGGCCGTATGATACCATACCTCGCATGCAGCTCATCATCGTCCGGATCGTGCAAGCGAGCGCCCTGCTGCTGGCGGCGGCGCTGGCCGCGTGCGGCCGGTCGCTCGCGGCCCCTCTCAGGGAAGTCGGCCGAGGGTATCTCGTCGCCCTGGCCCTGCTGATCGCGGTCGATCTGGCTCTCCTGAAGCCGGCCGTCCCCCACAACATCTGGCACGAGCAGCACGCGGTCTCCTTCGTCATCCAAGTCGAGGACGGCGCCTCCGAAGGGCTGCAGAACCTGCACGGTCCGACCTATGGGACCGTCATGCGCGCCTTCCACCTGCTGTCGGGCAAGCGGCTGTCCGTCTTCTCCATCAACTACGCCATCGCCGGCGTCTCCGTGGTACTCCTGTTCCTGCTGGTCTATCTCTTGTTCGACAGCGGGAGCCTGGCTCTGCTGGCAGCGTCCCTGCTCACATTCCTCCCCGCCCACATCCGCCTCTCCGCCACGGAGTGCAGCTTCATCCTGGTGGAGAGCATGTCCCTGCTGACCCTGCTGCTGTTCACCTTGTTCCTCAAGGGACGCAGACCCCGCTTCTTCCTGGCCGGGCTGCTCTCCCTCCTCAACCTCATGCACCTGCGCGCCGAGATGATGTTGCTGGCGCCCGCCATGGTGTTCGTCTATTTCCTCATCATGGACGAGGGTCCGAGATGGGACTTCCTCCGCTCGGCCCCGATCCGGGCGGGGCTGGCGGCGGCCGCGCTCTTGACGATCCCCAGGGTCATCGAGATCCTCCACACGGCGGATCCGAGGATCAAGCAGATCGGGCCTCTGGCGCTCCCCCACCCTGTCCCGGTGAACGACATCTTCTTCGACATGGGTTGGACGCCTCCCCTCTATCTGGTCCTTTTCCTCGTCGGATTCATCGGCATGGCCGTGCGCCATCGGAGGGCCTTCCTCTTCTTCAACGCCTACTGGCTGTGCGCCGTGGGTTTCTACTGGGCTCACCGGACCTGCATCGCGCTCAAGGTCCGCACCGGGATGGCCGATCAGTTCGTCCTGGTCGTCATCGCGGCCTATGGGACGCACGCGTTGATCCGGGTTCTCCTCGGCAGGAGCCGGATACTCGGCTTGGCGCTGGCCCACGGCGCGCTGGCGGCGAGCCTGCTGGGCTACTGGGATGTCATCCAGACCCTCTACACCCGGCAGCAGGAATTCCTCTTCCTCCAGGAAGCGGGCGGCAAGCTCCCCGCCCGCAGCGCCCTCGTCTATCTTTCGGGGCAGGATGACCCCGGGGTGGCCAGCAGCAGGGAATACCAGAAAGAGGCGTTGGAGTCCGCGGCGGCCCGGATGGGCAAGAAGGTCCTTCCCATGGGGATCAGGCGGTTCCTCAGGACGCAGGACATCGTGGCCATGAAGCCCGTCTATTTCTACAAGGGTGTAGCCTGCCATGTCATCCCCTGGGCCGCAGGCCCAGGGGCCGCGGGGTCGCAGGTCGACGCTTCCATGATGGTAGACGGCGAGAATCCCGCGTGCAGGCTGATGGAGGACTCCTTCTTGTTGAAGCCGGTCACGACGGCCTCCATCACGGACCGGCCCCACGGCTGGGATCGGATGACCGGGGATGGGAAGGTCATCGGGCTCTACCAGGTCCTGCCGCGCGGACGGACGGAAGGGAGGAACCGCGTCATCGATGGCCGCGGCAAACAGGAGCTGCTGTCGCTCATCAGAGAGATCGATGGCGTGGCCGGTGATCCAGCCTCGACGCTGGCGGCGTTGGACAGGCTGGCCGGGAGACTCCCTCGGGACGCGGCGGTGCAGGTCGAGCGCGCCCAGGCCGCTGCGAGGCTCGGCCGGCGCGAGGAGGCGCTTTCGGCGTTGAGGCGCGCGGAGGGCTTGGGTCCTGGCGAGCCGGACCTGCGGGCCGTCGCTGGGATTTACAGCAGGCTCAAGGAGCCTGCGAAGGCGCTGGCAGCATTGGACGCCCTGGCCAGGGCGCGGCCGGACAGCGCGGCCTTGCAGGTAGAGCGCGCCGAGTTCTTGGCCGGGCTCGGCCGGCGCGAGGAGGCGCTTTCGGCGTTGAGGCGCGCGGAGGGCTTGGGTCCTGGCGAGCCGGACCTGCGGGCCATCGGCGGGATCTACAAGGAGCTCAAAGAGCCTGCGAAGGCGTTGGCGGCGCTGGAGCGGCTGGCCCGCAAGCGGCCGGATGACGGGGGCGTCCAGGTGGAGCGCGCCTTGTTGTCGCTGGACCTGGGACGCAAGGCGGATGCCGTTGACGCGTTCAGGCGCGCCGAGGCGCTCAAGGTCGGGGGAGACGACCTCAGGCGCGTGGCGTGGGGCTACCAGAGCCTGGGTAGATGCCCGGACTCCCTCAGGGTATGGGAGGCTCTACTGCGCGGGCCCCGGCCGAGGAGCAAGGACTACAGCGACAAGGCCGTCTGCGAGTACCTGCTGGGCAGGAAGAAGGAAGCCGTCTTGGATCTGAACAGGGCCATCAAGATCGACCCCGCGGGCCTGGAGGCGTATGTGTCCCTGGGCGCGATCTACTCGAACCAAGGGGCGGCGCAGAAGGCCCTGGAGATGTATGAACGCGGACTGGCCGTCCCGGCGGGGCCGGCGATGGAGCGCGCCCGGCAGCAGCTGCTCGATGGCCGAGAGACGGCGCGGCGCAAGATGGCCTCTCCCTAGCGCCCGGAGGCGGGCGCCGAGAAGTCCACGGCGGGGTATCGGCCCGAGTCCGAGGGGGACTCCGGCGGAGCGCGGGCGGCCAAGATCCGGGAAGGAGGCCTTCTCCTGGGCGGCGCCGGCTTCCAGCTCTGGAGCCACAGGCGCTGGAAATAGGCCGCGAAGCCGGCGAGGTGAGCCGGGTCGTCGATGAAATTCGCGTTCTCGAAGCTGTTGTTCTCCGCGTTGGGCGAGAAGTTGAACGAGCCGGTCTCGAGGAGCTTGCCGTCGGCCACCATGAACTTGTTGTGCATCTTCTCGAACATGGGGTCCCCGTCATCGCCGTGCGGGCCCTGGATGAGCCGCATGTCGAAGCCGTAGTAGGAGAACCAGTCGTCGAGGCGGCTCAGCTTGGACTGGCTGTAGTCCATCACGATGCGGATGGCGACCTCGGGCCTGTTCTGCCTGACCTCGAGCAGGGCGTCGGCGATGGCCTGGGAGTAGAAGCTGAACATGGCGATCTCGATGGAGACCTTGGCCGCCTTGATGGCGCGGATGAGGGCCTCCTCGATGCGGCCCTTGGGGGAGAAGAGCTGGCGCCGGAACGACTCGCCGTTGAACACGATGGGCTCCTCCGCGTCCTCCGGCGGGGGCGGGAGGTCGGGCGTGCGCAAGCGCGTCCGGGGCGTCTCGGCGGGCTCGCTTTCCTCCGCGGCCATGGTGTCCACGGTGCGGTTGAGGATCTCGTCGAGCTTGGCGAAGTCGATGTCCTCGGCCAAGCCCCGCTTGTAGGCGAAGTAGCGCAGGTACGCCGCGACCCTGCCGGTCTCCATGGTGAAGACGAAGTTCTCGAAATGGTAGGCCTCGGCCACGTCGGTCAGGTTGTAGGAGCCGAAAGCCGCGAGCTCGTCGTCCACCACGAGGTATTTGTCGTGCATCACGCCGCCATTCTTGCCCCGCAGGAGCTTCATGTCGAAGCCTTCCTTGGCCAGGGCCACGACCTGGGGCTTGGGCTTCCTGGGCTCTCCCTCGTGGTTGATGCCCGAGGTGTAGAGGTGGTTGCGGTCGAGCACGATCTCGACCTCGACCCCGCGGGCCTTGGCGCGGCGCAGGGCCTCGAGGATGGACTCGGAGGTGAACTCGTAGACGGCCAGGCGCACGGTCTTCTTGGCCGCGTTGATGGCCTTGACGATGAGGGGCGCGATGGGGACGTCCGGCAGGAGCGCGTAGGCCGGGAACTCGGCGCCGTTGAAGGTCAGGATGGGCGCGGCCGGAAGGGGCGGCAGGTCCGGGGGAGGCGGCGTGGGCTTGGGCGGCGCCGGGTTGAGGATGTCGTGGAGCAGCTCGGCGTCCGTGGGCAGGTCCGGAGGGGCGTCCGGCTTGGGGAAGACCTTTGCGATGGAGAACATGTGCTCGAAGGCGAAGGTGAAGGCGGCCGCGTCCGTCTTGTCGTCGAGGAAGTGGGCGTTCTCGTAGTTGTCCATGGACGCGCGCTTGGTCCAGTTGGCCGAGCCGGTCTCCACGAGCTTGCCGTCCAGGACCATGAACTTGTGGTGCGTCTTCTCGGCCATGGGGAAGTCGCTCTCCGGGTTGGGGCCGGCCAGGGTCTTAACCTGGACGCCGGAGCTTGCGAGCCAGGCGGCGAACGGGCCGAAGTACTCGGACTCAGACTGGCTCTCGTCCATCACCATGCGGACGCGCACTCCCCGGCTCACGGCCCTGGCCAGGGCGTCGGCGATGCGGCGCGAGCGCAGGGCGAACATGGCGACGTCCGCGGTCTTGCGGGAGGCGTCGAGCGCGCGCGCCACGGCATCCTCGAACGCGGCGCCGTCCGGCGTGAACAAGACGGCCGGCAGGTCCGCGCCGTTGAAGTCGACGGTCCCCATGGCGCCGGTGGGGGGCTTGGGCACGGTCTCGGGCCAGTCGAATTCCTTGGCCTTGGGGTAGGGGACGCTCAAGTTCCGGAGATAGTCCCAGTACTGCTTGAGGGCCCACACCCTGCTCCGTTCCGTGGTGAAGAGGGCGTTCTCGTAGTGGGAGTTCTCGGCGGTGAAGGACCAGTTGTAGGAGCCGAACTCGGCGAGCCTGCCGTCGAAGACCGCGAACTTGTTGTGGTTGATGCCGTAGGCCGTCGCTCCGCGCAGCACGCGGAAATCGAATCCGTCCCGGATGAGGCCCCAGATCTCGTTCGACCGGCGCGCGCGATAGGTCGAGTCCGCCTCGTTCTTCGGGAAGACGTTGGAATAGTCGAGGATGATCTCGATCTTGACCCCGCGCCGCCGCGCGCGCTGCAGGGCCTCCATCACGGCGCGGGACTTGAACTCGTAGAGGGCGAGGCGGATGGTCTTCCTGGAGGCCTTGATGGCCTCGACGATCTTCTCCTCCACCGGGACGTTGGGCCGCAGGGCGACGGAATCGAACTCGTGGTTGTTGAAGCGGACCTTCCGCCTGGGATAGGCGGCTCCGCCCCCGTCGTCCGACTGCGGCGAGGGCTCCTGGGCCGAGGCTTGGCCCGCGGCTTCGGACTGCGAGGGCTCGGCGACGACGGAGCCGCGGCCCGCTTCCTCCAAGCCCAGCTTGAAATCGAAGCTGCGGTCCGCGAAGTCCTTCTGTCCCTGGAAATCAGCGGCCTCAGGCTCGACGAACGGGATCTCGGCGGAGAGCCGCTCCAGGGCGTTCCTGCCCGGGTCGAGGTCCTGTTCCTTGCGGTCGGACACCCGAGTCTGCAGGACAGCCTCCTCGGGCATGGAAACGGGCAGAGCCTGCGGCAGTTCGACGGAAGGAGCGGCCGGGGCGGCGAGCAGGGAGCCGGAGGGCAGCAAGAGGCCGAGAGGCTGGTCGATGCGGAGGTTCAGCGAGGGAGCGGAAAGCGCTCCGGGCACCGTCGGGATGCCGCCGTTGGCGACAGGGACGCTGACGCCGCGGACATTGGCGGCCCATCCCAAAGCCGGGCTGATCCAAAGCAAGGACAAAAGCGCCAAGTGCGCCGCGAAGCGCATGCTATAGGATAGTCCCGGACCTAGGACCAGGGGGAGGGCACTTGGGGCAGATTCAAGGCGCCAATAGACCCTGCCGGTTCCGGGTACGATGGCCCGGAAATGGTAGTATCGCTAGAGTTACTGCCGATCGGGCTTCTGGACGGCGTTCTCAGGCAGGCCCGGCATGCGCCTGGGCGCGCGCCAGAAGGCCAGGGCCGCCAAGGCGTAGGCGATGCCGATGGGGACCAGGAGCGTGGGGAAGGCCGTGGTCAGCATCCCGGCTCCCAGGGAGAGCAGTCCGTAGCCCATGGAGGTCGAGGTGTTGATGAAGGAGCTCGATGTTCCGAAGACCTTGCCGAGGTCGGTCTTCTTGGTGTTCGTCTGCATGTAGGTGCTGAAGGACACGATGGCCGGGCCGCTGAACATGCCGTAGATGAGCATGGTCAGGAAAAGGGCCGTCTGCACGCTCATGAACGGGACCAAGGCCGGCGTGGTCCAGACCAGGAACGGCAGCCACACGGCCAGGAGGCCCAGGCCCAGGAACTTGATCCAGCCTTTCTGGGTGATGTGGCTGGCGAGCCACATGAGGCCCGCCGCCGCCGCTACCGCCACAGCCGCGGCCAGGAGGCTCCCAGGCGCCAGGCCGGTGTAGACCCAGGTCGCGGCCAGGGCCAGGACGCCCGCCTGGATGAGCCGCTGGGCCGGGAACCTGCCGATTAAGGGGATGCGGACGTCCGGGAGCTTGACCTGCGAGGAGTTGGCGATGAGGGTGCCGAAGAAGAGGGCGCCGGTCAGCTTGCCCAGGAGCAGGGCCTTGCCGGCCTGGCCCACGAGGGTCACGGCCATGAGCGGCAAGGCGAAGTTCTGGAAGGGGTAGGTCACCGCGGCCTGGAGCGACGAAAAGATGATGGTCGCGAACTGTCTCAGGGACCAGCGCTTGCCTTCTGACTTGAGATCCTTGGACTGCCCGGCGCGCTTGGCGATGACGCCCTCAAGCTCGGCCACGCGGGCTTCCCAGCCCGCGGCCTTCTCTGCCTTGAGGCGTTCGATCTCGGCGCGGTCCACGAGGTCTGCGGCGGCGTTCTCCTTCAAGGTGAGCGCGATCTCCTTCTCGCGCTCCGAGACCTCGCGGGTGTCGCCCCTGCGGACCGAGCGCACGGTGTCTGAGTTCCAGACCCAGTAGAAGAGGGCCAGGGCGATGGGGATGGGCGAGTGCAGGAACGAGTAGGCCGCGATGGAGGCGGCGAAGATGAGGGCTTCTTTCCAATACTGGCGCAGGAATCCGGGGACCAGGGCTTCGAACGCGGGCCGGCCGCCTTGGCGGACCTGGTCGAGCCATGCCTTCACTCTTGCCTTGAGCGGCTGCGGGGTCCCGGCAGCGGTCTTGGCCGGAGGCGCGTCGTTGGGCATGGTGAACCAGAGGTAGGGCACCAGGAGCAGGCCGTGCACCGCGGCGGAGATGAGGAAGGCGATCATCGGGTTCCATTTGTCGATGATGGTGCCGATGCCCAGGATGAGTCCCAGCACCGCCTGCATGGAAACGTAATGGACCGCGCCCATGGCCATGACCGTGCCTTGATGCTTGCCGGCCAGCCTCCTTATGTAGGCGTTCTCCGTGGTCATGATGGCGGAGAGCACCCAGCCGTTGGCGATGGACGAAAGGAGCAGGGTCCAGAAATTGAGGATGCCGAAATAGGCGAAGGCCGGGAGCATCAGGGTGAGGACCGCGCGCACCGCCATGTTGAGCACCATGGAGTTGCGGGCCGAGAGCTTGTCCGCCATGTTGCCGTTCAAGGGGCCGGTCGCGATGGCGGCCAAGGGCCCCAAGGCCATGAGGACCCCATACACGGCCCAGCCCACGGCCGGGGCCGCCAGGAAGGGGTAGGCGATGGAGGTCAGGATGAAGCTCGCGATGGAGAAGGTCCGGGAGATGAAGAGGGCGGTGACCGCGCCTTTGTTGAAATCAGATGCGGGCTTGGCCGCGATCCCCTTGAGGATCTCGGTCGAGGCCGGGCCGCCATCGGTGGGCCAGACATAGATGTTGTCGAGCCTGGGGTCGGCCTTGCCTCCGACCGACAGGGCGAGGGCCCCGGGCGCGGCCTTGAGCATGTCGCGGTCCGTCACGCGGTCGTCGAAGAACTGGTCGCCCACGATGAGCATCTTGGATACGGGTACTTCCTTGCCGCGCAACGCCCCCAGGAGGCCAGCAAGCTTGCCGAAGAGCTTGCCCGCCACGCCGAACCGGGCCAGGTCGCGCATCCTGCCGATGAAGCCAAGGTGCGTCCTTGCCCAGGAGACGCCGATCGACTTGTCGATCCTGGAGAGCACCAGGTACGGCGGATTGGCCGGATCCTTGGCCGTGCGTCCGACGACGTAGACATCCACGCCCCTGGCCTTGAGCCCGTCCTCCATGAGCTGCGCCGCGGCCTTGACGTCGGCCTTGGGGAGGCCGAGCGGAAGGACCCTCATGTACGAATACGACGTCAGCTTCTCCTCGACGCCGTCGAAATCCCCCTTGCCGTAGCGTTCGACGACGGCGAGAGCCGCGGCCTTGATGGCCTCGATCTCGGCCTGAGTCCACCGCACCGAAACCTGGCGGATGACCCTGGCCTCGGTCCTGCCGTCGTAGACGAGGCTCCGCGTGCCCTTGCTGGATATCACGGCCACGCCGGCTTTCTGCTCGTTCGTCATCCGCCCGAGAGAGTCCAGGATGGTCACCTGGCCCGAATCGCCCGGCTCGTCAGGCCTGTCGGTCAGGATGAGGGGCTGCGTCCCGCTCCGCTGGGCCTCCAGCAGGGCCTGGGCGGTCTCAGGAGCGATCGATTCCTGGAAATGAGCCAGGGTGTCGTCGTAGTCGAAGATGGCCAGGTTCGGCTTGTTCTGCGAAAGCTTGGCGAGTATCTGCTGGGCGTGGCCGGGGCTCACGGGCCGCAGGCTCAGGATCACGCCGCGGTCGGCCAGCGCCCGCAGGGCTTGGCGGTGGACCTCGTAGTCCGATGACCCGCCCTGTGGGTTCGAGTCCGCGATGCGGCGAAGGGAGGCGTCCGTCTCGGGGCCGGGCTGGGAGGAGATCGTCTCTACGGCCTTCTTGCGGTCCGTCTCGGGCTTGGCGGTGTCGACGGCCACGGCCTCGAATTCCGGGACCGAGACGGCCTGCAGGGACCCCTGCGTGCCGTCCGCTGGGGTGGCGAACTCGATTCCCGGCAGGGCGCCGTCCCGGACGGCCTTGGGAAGGGTGTTGCCGTCCGGGGCGAAGTTCGGGACCGGGCCTGAGAGGTCGGCTACGGCCCTGACCTTGCCGGTGAAGAGGTCGGAGAGGGTCTGGCGGCGCTCGGCGTCGTCTTTGGCCTGGAAGAGTCGTTCCGCCCCGGTCGTGAGGACCTCGCGGGTCGAGAGAGCTTCGGTGTCCGGGCCCGCGGTCTCATGGGACTTGGGCGCGGCCAGGAGCCCTGCGACAGGCACGGGCAAACCGGGGACGGCGATCGTCGGGAGACCGGGGACGGCGACGGGCACGACCGGGACTGCGGCAGGCACGGCCGCCGCGGGAGCGGCGTGCGGGAGAACGGGATCGACCGAGGGGGTGACGGCGGGGGCGCCCAGCGCGGGCAGGCCCAGGCCGGATGGGAGAGAGGGATTGTACTGGACAGGCAGGTTCCCGATCCGGGTCGGCACCACGGTCACCGGGACGGACACGGGAGCCTTGCCCGCGGACGCGCCGGCCGAGATGGTCTGGCCGAAGGCGCGGTACCCCTGGAATCCAGGCGCCAATGCCACCAGGACGGCGGCGAGGACTCCGGCGACGAAGCGTTTCATGAATTCCCCTGGCCTCATGCAGCTATATTGTATGCGACAAGCTATGGAGAAAGGCTGGGCCTTCAGGGTTGTGCGACGCGGTTATTGGACCCAGGGATTCGTGGGTCCGTTCTGCCCGGCTATCTAGGGCCGTCGGCTGGCTCGTCCGGCACGCAGAGCCTGATTCGGCGGTCGGTCCAGCGAGGTACCTCGACGGTCTTGTCTCGCGTATGACGGTGGGGATTACTGCGGGATCTGGGACGCGGCGTAGGCGGCCGCGGCGCGCACGGAAGGTGAATGGTCAGAGTCCGCGAGCTTCTTGAGCGCTTCTCGGAACTGCCTCTTCTCCGCTTGCAGCACGGCCTGGACCGCGGCCATGGCGGAAACTCCTGCGCAGCGCACCGGCGCGGCGGGGTCGTCGAGACAGCGGCCGAGGAGCTTGAGAGTCTCGGGGTCCCAGGTCTGGGCCGCGGCCTTGCACGCTGCGATGCGCGCGCGGTCGGACGCGGAGGAGAGCGCCGCTTCGATGGCCGGCCGGCCGGCCGGCCCCAGGCGGGCGAGGCCGCTCGATGCCGCTTCCCGCAGCTTGGCGTCCTCGCGGTCCAGGAAGGCGGCGAGGACCGCGCTGTCGTCCTTGTCGCCCAAGGCCCCGAGCGAGACCAGGGCGGCCGCTGCCACGTCCCGGTCCGGGTCCCGCACGGCTTTGGCCAAGAGCTTGCGGGCCTCGGGCTCGAGCCTCGCGGCCTGCGTCAGTTCCGAGCGCAAGGCTTCCAAGCGGTCCGACCGCGGCATCAGCAGGTCGTGGAAGAGGTTCAGAGTCTCTTTGGGCAGGGGCTCGTTGGGCCCGGGGAAAATGTCGACGAGCCGAGCCCGCTCCTCGGAGGCGACCGGCCCTGCGAGTGACAGCGCCGCCATGACGTCCACAGCCCTCTTCCAGCCCAGGCGTTTGATGGCCTCTTCCCGCGATGTCTGAGAGGCGACCATGACTTCATAAGACTTGAGCCTGCCCGGCTCGTCGCCTTCCTCCCGGTCGAAGAGGTATCCGATGGAGCCCGCGGCCTCCCGCCGGACGCGCCAGTCGCCGTCCTCGATCGCGCGGGAGAGCCAGGGGAGGGCCTGGCCCAACCGGCCGTAGCGGGCGGCTTGGAGGAGCAGGGCCCGGTAGGTGCCGCTGGAACGGTCGAACTCAGAGGCGGCCCATGCGGAGACCTCCGGGCCGAACCCGGCCAAGAGCACCCTGAGCCACAGGTACTCGTCGAACCGGTCCGGGGAGAGCGCGGCCCGCAGATGAGGGAGGCCCTCGGCGGGCGTGCGGAACAGCTCCCGAAGAGCCGCGCGCGGGAACTGGGCGTCCAGGCTGAAGGCTGAGGCGGCGTGGAGGAGCCCGGCGACGCGCTTGCTCCCGGACTCCTTGAGAGCCGCTTCCAGCAGGCTTGAGAGGACCGAGCGCTCCTTCTCCAGTTCCGGGCCGCGGTCCAAGGCCGGCCAGGCGGTCGACGAGATATCGAGCTTCGGGTCTAGGATGAGGCCTCCATCCCCTTGGACCGTTCCCCAGGAACCCACGGCCAGGTCCAGGGGGCCTTTGAGCTCCTTGGAGAGGGAGGGCAGGCCCAGCCTGTTGCCCTTCCCTTGGATGGAGGCCAGGCCGTAGCCTGGCGCGGCCCTCTTGAAGAAGCCGGTGCCGAACTCTGGCAGGAGGAGCTTGTTGCCCTTCCCGCGGACCACGGCTAGGCCGTGGCCGTTGGCGTCTCCCCTGCCCGTGCCCCAGTCAGCCCGGGCCGTGTTGTCATCGCCTGAGAGCAGCCAGTACCCGACCCCGTAGTCCCAGCCGAAGGCCGGGCCGACTCCCCAGCTGACCAGGCTGTTCCCGTTGCCGTCCACGGTCAACATGCCGATCGCGGTGTGGATGCCCGCGCCTTGCGAATAGCGCCTGGCCTTGAGGCGGTTGCGGTCGCCCCGGACGAAGAGCCCTCCGATTGCGTGCCAGTACCCGCTCCCCTGGCCGAAGTAGTTCGTCGTCAGCGAGGAGTCGTTGCCTTCAAGGTAGCCGAGCCCGATCCCTCCCCCGGCAAAGGCGCGGTGCCCGTAGCCCGCGCCTTGGCAGAGGCTCAAGGCGGCGGAAGCCTCCCTCGGGTCAGGATAGCGCAGGCCGCATCGGAGGTCCGCCTTGGAGCCCCGGTGAGAAAAGATGCCCGCGCCTCGCGTGAAGCCATAGCCCTGGCCCGAGAGGTCCGCCTTGAACGAAGCGCCCTCTCCCCGCGACCAGAGGATTCCCGCGCCGAACGCTCCCGCGCCCTGGGTGAAGCGCCCGCTTTGAAGGACGCTGCCCGCGCCTTCGATGAAAAGGCCGCCCACGCCGAATGCGCCGGCGCCCATGGAAAAGTCCCCGGCCGCGATCTTCTTGGCGCCGGAGGCGTTGGGAAGGAAGAGAAGGCCGATGCCGAAGATGCCGCTGCCGGCGGTGGGCTCGCCTCCCGGGTCCTCGATGGTCACGTCCGCCGCGAGGTCGATGACCACCTTGACCTCGCCTTCTCCAGCCGCGGCCACCGGGCCCTTATAGACGCTTTTTCCGCCGAGGTGGATGAGGAGCGCGACCCCCTTGATCTCCTCGGCCGTGAAAGTCCGTTCGCCTGGCCCGACCACGAGCGCGTCGCCGGAGGAGAGCTTCCAGCGCCTGTCGGGCAGCCGATGGCCCCCTGCGGGCTTGAAGAGCGCGGGCAGTCCCCGCCGGGCCGCGCGGCAAAGGCCCCGGCCTGCCATCGACAAGGCTGCTTGATCGAACCGGGCCATGGCGTTGTAGGCTGCCGGGTCGGACCTCGGACCGGTTTCATTGGTCACGACGGCCTTCACCTCTTGAAGTACCGCCCGTCGTTCGTCGGGGGTCAGGGAATCTACGGCCTTGACGACGGGCCCGAGTGACATGTCCACGGAGTGGGCGAGTTCTTGGATGGCACGGCGCATGCCCGGATCGAAACCGAGTTCGGCCGGCACCATATCGGGGAAGAGAACTCCGCCTACTCCGGCGTAGGTGGCTGTCGGGTCTTCGATTCCCAACCCGAGGAGTCCGCAAGGGTCTTCGGATTGGCGAAGCCGGTCTTTCCATCGCTGGGCCGCGACCGGCAGGGACAGCGGTTCTTGAAGAAGCCTCTCCGCTTCGGGAAGCGCCATGCGCGTGTCCCAGCGGGAGGGGCGGACATCCAGGTCCGTCGGGGTCGCGCCCGCGGCGAGGGCCGCTTCCGTGAGGGCGGCTTCAGCGTCCGAGACCGACCGGCCGCCGGCTTGGCCGCACCAGGCGTGGATAGGGAACGTGGAGAGCAGTAAACCGACCGCTAAAGGGACCAATGGGGGGTGAAGCTCGATCCCGGGAGGTCGGCGAGCTTGTGGGGCGCCGAGCCGTCGGCGTCCATGAGGAAGAGCTCGGGCCGGCCGCTGCGCGTCGTGACGAAGGCGAGGAAGCGGCCGTCGGGCGACCAGGAGGGGTCCTCGTTCGAGCCCTCGCCGTGCGTGACCTGGCGCACCTGGCTGCCGGTGACGTCCACCAGGAAGATGTCGATGGGGTCCTTGGGCCCCCTGCGGCCCGCGAAGGCGATCCACTCGCCCGTCGGGGACCAGGACGGCGAGTCGCACCAGTTCATGCGGGTGAGCTTCCTGACGCGCCGGGTGGTCATGTCCAGGACGTAGACCTGGGGGTTGCCGGAGCGGTCCGAGACGAACGCGGCCTGGCCGGCGTCGGGCGAGAAGGTGGGGGAGGTGTCCACGCCGGAGTGCTGGGTGACCCTCGTGATCGAGCCGTCCGCGAGGTTCTTGACGAAGATATTGGGGTTCTTCTGCCGCGAGAGCGTCATGAGCATGAGGCTTCCGTCCGGCGAGAAGCCTCCGGCCACGTTGAGCCCCTGCTCGTTGGACAAGGGCTTGGTCTTGCCGGTCAGGAGGTCCAAGAGGAACAGGTCGGGGTTGCCGTCCTTGTAGGAGGTGTAGGCCACGGACTTGCGGTCGGGGCTGATGCGCGGCAGGAGCGTGATGGAGCGGTGGCTCGTCAGCCGCCGGAGGTTGGCCCCGTCGTAATCGGCGATGTAGGCCTCCTTGTGCCCGGTCTGGTCGTTGCAGAACACGACCTGGGAGTGGGCAAGGCCCTGCTTCCCGGTCATGGCCTTGACCAGGTCGTCGGAGACGCGGTGGGCCAGCGACCTCCAGAACCGGGCCTCCTGCCCGTAGTAGCGGTCGAAGACCTGCTCGCCCGACTGGAGGTTGGTCAGGGACACTGTCACGTTGACTGGCGAGGCCTTGCCCGATGCCCGAGCCCTTGGCTCAGGGCTTGGCCCCTGGGCCATCGGCCCGGGCGGCGCGGCCACCTTCGCGGTCAGGAGCCACCACGCCCCGCGCGTCTTCCAGCCCCGCGCGATGTCCTTGACGTTCCGGCCGTCGTAGCGGGGCCCGTCCTCGATGATCCTGAAATAACGCGAGAACATGAGGTCCTGGCGGACCACGTCCTGCGTCTGCTTCGCCATGAGGGAGTCATGCGGCGAAGTCGCGTCGTTGGCGACGAAGGGGGGGAGCCCCAAGGGCAGGGCTTGGGCCCCCCCGGAGCCGGCGAGGCTGATGTAGACGTCCGCGGCCCGCAACGGGGCGGCCGTCAGGCATGCGGCCGCGGCCACCCGGCCTAGGACCCGGAGCCTCATGACCGGCCCTTCCGCGGCGCTCGCTCGCGCGAGATCTTCTTGAGGTGCTCGGCGGCGGCCTTGGCCTCGGGGCTCTTCGGGAAGTCGGCGGGGATGGACTCGAGGTATTGCTTGGCCTCGGGGATGTTCCTCTTGAGGTTGATCAGGCACAGGGCGTAGAGGAGCCGCGTCGACGGCGTCATCTTGCTCTTGGGGTAGCGCTCCAGGACCGCCGCGAACTGCCGGCCCGCGGCTTCCCACTTGCTCTGGCCGTAGTACGCCTCGCCCAGGTTGTAGAGGGCCACGTCGATGAGCGAGCCGTTGGGGAAGCGGGTCACGTACTCCTCGAAGCCCTTGGAGGCCAGTTCGTAGTCCTTCTTGGCGAGCCTGATCTCGGCGTTGAGGAAAAGCTCGGTCGGCGAGGGGATGGCGCCGGCCTGGGCCACCTTCCTCTCGATCTTCTCGACGTCCTTCTTCTGCTGCTCGGCGTCCTCCTTGAGGGACTCGCCCAAGGCGGTCACCTTGGTGGAGATGCCGGAGCCGACGTTGGCGATGCCGGAGCCCAGGTCGTCCATCTTGGAGCCCAGCTTGTCCATGTTCGACTGCAGGTCCTTGACCGTCTCGGTGAAGACCCCGAGGTCGGAGTGGAGCTGCTTCATCTCCACGATCATGTCCGCCTGGTTGGACTGCATGGAGGAGATCGTCTTCTTGAGCTCGAGGACCTGGAACTTGAGCTCGTCGGTCTGGTTCTCCAGCGAGATCACGTCGCGCTGGGTCGCGATGCAGCCGGTCAGGCAGGCCGCGGCCGCAGCCAGGGCTAGTGCTCCGACCGACACTTGCTTGCTCCTTGGGCCGGTCGCTTTCGGAGCGAGGCGAGGCGCGAGGAGCGAACGTGCTGAACGCACGGGAGCGACGAGCAACGTCCCAAACATCCAAGAGTCGTAGGTTTGGGACGTCCCGAACCTACGCCGTGTGGAAGTTCGGGACGAAGCCGCAGCCCGAAAGCGACCGGCCGCGCTATTCAAGGAAAGACTTGGTGAAGCCATCGTTTCTCCTCAAGAGCGCGGAAACCCGTCTTTGGCCGGCTGCTTTGTCGCTCCTCCCTCACACCATGCCGCCGAGGAGTACACCTTTGCGGCATGGTGCTCGGTCGTCGCTTCGCGCATCCGGCTCAAATCCGGGTTTCCCAAGGGGCAAGCAAGTGTCGGTCGGAGCACTAGTGCCCGTCTCATTGAGTGTCACCCGTTGGGGCGCCGGCCGAGGCGGTGCGGCTGCGCACGCGGGTCTCGGCCCGGCGGTTCTTGGACCAGCAGTCCTCGGTCATCTCCGCGCAGGCCGGGGACTCCTTGCCGTAGGAGATGGTCGCCACCGACTTGCCGGGGACTCCAAGGCGGATGTAGTACTCCCGGACGCCTTTGGCGCGGTTTTGCCCGAGGGAAAGGTTGTACTCGATGGTGCCCCGCTGGTCGCAGTGTCCGGCCACGAGCACCTCGAGGTCCTTGTGGTCCTTGAGGTAGGCCGCGTTCTTCTTGAGGGCCTCGAGGGCCTCGTCCTTGAGCGCGTAGCTGTCGTATTCGAAATAGATCGTCGCGAGCTCCGGTGTGGTGGTGAACTCCGAGCCGCGGATGCTGGCTTCGGTCACGTCGACTGCGGGCGTGTAGGCCGGGTTGGCGGCTTCGGTCGCAGCGGCGTCGGCTCCGACCCCGAGTTTCTTGCGCTTCTTGGCCGTCGAGCAGGATGAGAGTCCCCCGCAGACGACCGCCAGCATCAGGACGATGGTCAAGGATCGCTTCAGGTGCATGTAGCCTCCCAACATGTGAAATACGCTCAAAGCGCGCCCTATCATAGCAAAATATGACATTCACCGATGGGTCTTCAGGCCCAGCCCGGCCTGGGGCCAAGGCCGCTTACCCCCGGGGGGTTCGGGGGCTAAACTAGGGAATGATGAACATCGTGCTCGCGGCCGCGTTCCTCGCGATCCAGCCCGTCCTGGTCCGCACGGCATCTGCGGACCAGGAGGGATGGGCGACTCTCGCGGCCGCGCAGGCATCGGCCCTGCCGGGCTTCTTCGACGGGGTCCGGCTCCCGGGCGGGCCTTCTTCGCCCGTGGCCCTGCCGGGCCTGCCGGTCTTCCGGGCCGCCCCGCCCGAGGGCATCCCCGCAGCCGGCATCCCGTTCAACGGCGCCACCCTTCCCCGCGCGGTCTTCAGCGGCCAGGAGTCGGTGAGCGGCCACCTGGTCCGGGCCGTCGACGCGACGCAGGGCGGCCTCAAGCTCATGCTCTACGATTTCTCCCTGCAGGACGTCTGGGACGCCCTCGAGCGCGCGGTCTCCCGCAGCCCCGCGGTCGAGGTCATGGTGATCCTGGACCAGGGCCATGTGTTCCCGCGGGCGGGCCGCAAGCCCAACGCCATCATCGTCAAGCTCGTAGCCGACCCCCGGATCAAGACCCGCATCGTCGCAGGCTTGGGCGACTACGGGCTCATGCACAACAAGATCGCCATCTTCGACGGCAAGCTCGTCAAGACCGGGTCGTTCAACTGGAGCAAGGCCGCGCAGATGTCCAATCACGAGAACGCCGTCTTCTCGGACGAGACCGCCCGCGTGGCGGCGTTCAGCGCGTATTGGGATTGGGTCTGGGCTCATGCCTACCCGCCGGACGCCCCACGGCCGCCGCCGGAGCTCGCAGGCAACCCTCCCGAGGATCCCTCCCCCGGGGTGTCATTCCATTCGGCGCGCTTCCCGGTCGCGGTCTTCTCCCCGAAGGGGGGGGCGGCCGAGCGCATCCTCTCCGCCATCGGGTGTTCGAGATCCACCATCGACGTCGCCATGTTCAGCTTCACGAGCAGGGCCTTGGCCGAGGCCCTCTGGGAGCGCGTCCAGGCGGGCGTGCGCGTCCGCGTGCTCCTGGACCGCAAGCAGTCGCGCAGTCCGTACAGCGTGCTGCCCTACCTGCGGGAGAAGGGCATGGAGGTCGCGATCATCGACGGCAGGACCAAGGCGGGAGTCCTGCACGACAAGTACGGGATTTTCGACGGCCTCCTCGTTGGGACCGGCTCCTACAATTGGACCACCAACGGTGAGTTCTACAGCTTCGAGAACGCGGCCTTCCTGGCCGACCCGGCCGACGTCTCTTCCTTCAAAGCGGACTTCGAGCGGCTCTGGGGCCTGGGCCGCAAGGACTAAGAGCTCAGTCGGTCTTGGCGCCCGAGAGCATCTCCTTGACGGTCTTCCTGAACTGGTCGAGGTGGATGGGCTTGGCCAGGAACCGGGAATCCGCCGAGTCCGTGATCTCCGCCATGATGGTCTCGGGGGAGGCCTCCCCGCTCATGAAGAGGATGGGCGTCGTCCGGCTGGCTTGGTTGCGGCGGAGGGACTCGAAGAGATGCGCCCCCGTGGTCTGCGGCATGTGGTAGTCGAGGATGACGAGGTCGGGCTTCATCTGGCGGACCTTGCGCATCCCTTCGACCGGGTCGCCGGCCGAATCGGCCTCGTGCCCGTCGTGCCGGAGGACCTCCAGGAGCAGGGAAACGATCTCGTAGTCGTCGTCGATGATGAGGATCTTGGCCACGGTTGATGCGTATTATACTAACCCAGCGGGTCCAAGGGAAGCGCCCTACGCGGCCGGCGCGGCGAGCTCGATCCCCGGCAGAACCTCGCCGGAGGAGGCGCGGTTCCAGATGAGGGCCAGCGGCCGGCCCGAGGACAGCGCCGCGCAGAGCCCCCGGGGCGCGACGCGTGCGGCGCCCGTGCGCAAGGAGGTCGTGAGGACGGGTCGGGAGTCGTCCTTCTTGGAGGCCTTCATCTGGAACATCCGGGTGTCCGCCTCCTGTACGAAGTCCGAGACGGAGCCGGCGGCGCCCACGGTGGCCACGCCGTAGCTGAAATCGAGCCCCTCCAGGGAGGGGTTCGCCCGGGTCGCGGCCACGATCCTTTCGGCCACCCTGCGGGCCTTGTTCTCGGCCAGCCCCGGCAGGAGGATGACGAACTCGTCGCCTCCGTAGCGGTAGGCCGAGTCCACGCCGCGCCGGACGTTCTCCATGACGGCGGCGGAAAAGACCTTGAGGATGCGGTCCCCTTCAAGATGGCCCTTGAGGTCGTTGAGGGCCTTGAACCCGTCGAGGTCGATGACTACGATGGAGAGCTTGTAGCGCTGGCGCCGGGCGCGGCTCGCCTCCTGGGCGACGCGCTCCTCGAAATGGCGTTGGTTGTAGAGTCCGGTCAGGTTGTCCGTGATGGAGAGCTCGCGCAATCTACGCTCGAGTTCGATGCGGTCGGTGATGTCCTTTGAGATGCCCAGCGTCCCGATGACCCTGCCCGCGCGGTCCTTGAGCAGGGAGGCGGACATGCTGACGTGGATGAAGCGGCCGTCCTTGGTCTTCAGGGCCATCTCGTGGTTGGCGACGCACCCCTGCTTCCGAAGCCTGTTCATGATCGCCTTGGCCTCCGGCAGGCCCCCGGCGTAGAAGGAATGGGCGGGCTGTCCCATGGCTTCCTGGGCCGGAACCCCCAGCATCCTCTCCGCGCCTGGGCTGAAGTAGATGATGCGGCCGTTCGTGTCCGTCGTGCAGATGGCGTCGGAGGTCGAGGTGATGATGGCTTCGAGGTACTCCTTGGCCCGGACGAAATCGGCCGAGAGGTGGACCAGGGGGGTCGGTTCCACATCGCGCAGCGGCATACCGAGAGTTTATGGCGATGCCGCCCCCGGAGCCAGGGGCCTAGGGCCTTGAACCTGCTGGGCCGAAGGACCCATGACAGATGATGGGGTCAGGCCCTATTTCTTCCGCCTGGCTTCGAAGGCGAAGATGTGCTCGATCTTGGCCTTGAGGTCCTCGACGCTCACGGGCTTGGCCACGTAGTCCACGGCGCCGAAGAGAAGCGCGTCGTTGACCGTGGCCGCGTCGGCCAGGGCGCTGACCACGAGGATGGGGATGTGCCCGGTCCGGGCGCTCGTGCGGATCTCCCTGGTCAGGCTGATGCCGTCCACCCCCGGCATCATCACGTCCATCAGGATGAGGTCTGGGAGATGCTCGGTCAGGTGGCCGCGGGTCTGTTCCGCGTTCTCGACGCAGGAGATCTTGTACCCGAAGATGGCCAGGCCCTGCTCGTAGAAGTCGCGCATGGACGGGTCGTCATCGACGGCGAGGATGGTCTTCATGAGCCCTCCTTGGCCCAGGCATCGAGGCTGAGGGCCGTCTCAGCATGCAGGAACAGCCAGCAGGCGGCGCCGGCGAGGAAGATGTCGAGGAAGACCGTCTGCGACGGCGCCAGGCGGAAGCCGAACCCGAAGCATCCGCAGTCGGCCAGTTCGATGCCCCGGACCATGGTGGAGGAGAGCGCCGTGATGAAGACGCCGAAGAGCCCCGCCGCGGCGGCCGCGGTCCACCGGGTGAGCCAGCCGGCCAGGAGCGCGAACCCCGCGACGACCTCGGCCCAGGGCACGAGAACCGCGATCGGCAGGATCAGCGCAGGCGGCACGAGCGCGTAGGCCTCGATGGCCGCGGCGAACTCCTCCGGAGGCGCGCCGGCTTTCCCCGCGCCCGAGAGCGCGAGGACGCCTCCGACGAGGATGCGCATGGCCAAGCCTGCCCACGCCAGCCCGGGGCGCTCGGGAGGGTGGTGTGGGCCCCGGGGCTTCTTGGTCATCGGTCTTTCAACTTCTTCTCGATCCACAGCGTCCCCAAGGTGGAGAGCTGCCTGGACCCGACGAAGCGCTTGCCCGCCACGAAGAAGGTCGGCGTGGCCGACACGAGGCGGGTCTTGCCTTCCTCCATGTCGGAGGCCACCGCGGCATCGACGGCCGGGTCGGCGAGGCAGCCCGAGAAGGCCTTGGCGTCGAGATGCAGGTCGGAGGCGTATTTGGCGAACCACATCGCAAGGGACGAGGGGGGGGCCGACTCGGGGCCGCGGGGCACCCATTCCCGCTGCCGCTCGAAGAGCCGGTCGTGGTACTGCCAGAAGGCGCCCTGCCGGCCCGCGCATTCGGCGGCGACCGCGGCCGCCCGGGCGGACGGATGCGGCCGCTCCAGCGGGTAGTGCTTGAAGATGAGGCGGATGTCCTTGCCGTAGGCGGAGAGCACCGATTTCATCGTTGCGTGTCCGGCGCTGCACGCGGGACACTCGAAATCCGAGTACTCCACGATGACGATGCGGGCCGCCGGATCTCCGGTCCGGCGGTACGAGGGCGAGTCCGCGGCGTAGGGCTTGTAGTGCGCCCGCGCCGCCAGGACGGCCAGGAGCGAGGCGGCCAGGACCACCGCGCCGCCCAGAACCGTCCGTCCGGTCTTCGAGGCCGGGAGCATGGGCATATTATAACAGAACGGGAGAGGAGGACGGGAAGCCGTGGCCCAGGTGCCAGGCTTGGGGAGCTACCGGACCACCTTGGCCGCGTCGATGACGCCCGCTCCCTGCTCCTCGACCGGGACGCCCGGGATGGGCGTCGCCGCCGCCCGCAGGACGGCCCGCAGGCCGTCGGGGTCGTTGACGCCTCTGGCCGCGACCGCCAGCGCCGCGAGGCCCGCCACGTGGGGGCAGGACATGGAGGTCCCGGAGAGCGCCCGGTAGCCCCCGCCCATGGAGGTCGACTGGATGCTCACGCCCGGCCCGATGAAGGCGATCTGCGGCCCGCGGCTCGAGAAATAGGCCACCTTGTCCTCGGGGCCTGATGCCGAGATCGCGATGGCCTGGGGATAGCTTGCGGGATACCCGACCGCGCCGCCGTTGTTGCCCGCGGCCGCGACCAGGGTCACGCCCGCCTTGGCCATGGCTTCCACCGCCGCCTGGAGCGCCTCGTTGCCTTTGGAGGCGCCGAGGCTCATGTTGACGACGACCATCTTGTTCGTCACCGTCCATTCCATGCCCGCGATGACGTCGCTGAAATTGCCGCTGCCGTTCTTGTCGAGCACCTTGACGGCGTAGAGCGTCGTCTCGGGGGCGACCCCGACGACCCCGGCCGCGTCGTCGAGCGCGGCGATGGTGCCGGCCACGTGCGTGCCGTGCCCGTTGTCGTCCTTGTAATTCTGCGGGTTCTCCGTGTCGACGGCGCTCCAGCCTCCGGCGATGTTCGCCTTGAGGTCCGGATGGTCGAAGTCGATGCCGGTGTCCACGACCGCCACTTTGACGCCCTTGCCCTTGGTGACGGCCCACGCCGCCGGGGCGTTGACCCGAGCGATGCCCCAGGGGGTGTCTTGTCCGGCGGAGGGCGCCGGGTCCGCGGCCTTCGGGGAGCGGAAGGGCTTCATCCCGCCTTTGAGGAAGTCATCCATGGCCGGCCAAGGCACCTCCGCGACGCTCGAAGGCAGCGCACCCAGCCAGTTGACGCGCGGGTCGTCGTCGATGCGCAGCACTTCGCTGCGGGCCTTGAGCTTGGACTCGACGGATTGCAGGAGGGCCTTCGGGGCGCGCACGACCACCGCGTTGATGAGCCGCAGTTCCCGGACCACGGAACCGCCCGACTGCGAGGCGATCGCTAAACGCGCGGCGGGGGAGACGGCCTCGTTGAAGACCACGATGCGCCGCGATGCGGCCGTCCCGAGGGGTTCCTCGGCGGCGGCCCGTGGGCCTGCGGCCCACGGCGCGAGACCCAGGACGACGGCAACGAGCCATCTCATGGCCCGGAGCATAGATACCTCCCATATCCGCCCGCGCGCGAGCGCGGGCAAGACTCGGCGTTACGGCGCTGAGGAGATGATGGGAGAGATTATAGCACAAAAGGAGGGACTTTGGACCCAGATGCCGATAGGTCTTTTGGTCCCTAGAAGAGTGCCAGGAACCTGTCCTCGTATTCCTCGAAGAGCCCGCGCTCCCTGAGCTTGGCTCCCAGGGCTTGCCTCGCCGCGGGGTCGGCCGTGGCGGCGGCGAAGAGGGCTTCGATCTCGCGGCGCAGGGCGGCGGCCCTCTTGCCTTCAGGGTCGAAGAGGCCGCGGCGCTCGAGGTCCCGGACATGGACCGGGAAGGAGCGGGCCGCCTCTTCGAGGGTCAGCTTCATGAGCGCGAGGCTCCAGCCCGCGTCGGGGCAGCGCAGGATGGCGCCGTGACGCTCCTCGTCTCGGTCGAGCTCCGCGCGGATGCGATCGGCCACTGCGGGCGGCCTCTCGGACACCACCGTCGCGGAGAAGCCCTCGTTCTTGAAGTTGTACTCGAGGGCCCTCAAGAGGTCGCCGTAGGCGGAGGACACCCAGTCGGTGAACTCGGCCGTCGATTCTCCGAACCCCTGGAACCTCTCCTTGAACGAGTCGGGCGTCAGTATCTGGGGCCTTTCGGAGACCACGGAGCCCTTGCGGATGCGGGTCCTGTCCGGGGGGCCGCCCAGGGGAGAGAGGAGGTGGTAGGAGATCTTGGTGGCCCCGAAGGTGGAGAGCGCCCTCCGGGGGGAGCGCAGGACCTCGGTCTGCCGCAGGAGCGCCTCAATGGCCGGCCTTTCCATAAGGTGTCGGGCATCGAGTCATGCTGTTGCGTCGACTTGAATAACTTGATAACTTGATGCCTGACACTCATTATACAACATGGCTGTGGATGGGCGGTTCGTCCTGACGGGCGCCAAGAGGGTCCTCGATTCGAGGCCTTTCTACGCGCAGATGGTCGTGACCGACGACTGTAACCTGCGTTGCGCCTACTGCGACGAATACGCCGCCGGAGCATCTCTCCCGCCGCTTGAGGAGCTCAAGAGCCGCGTCAACCGGCTTGACGAGCTCGGTGCGCTCGTCTACGACCTGCTCGGCGGCGAGCCCCTCCTCCACCCGGGCATCGCGGGGCTGGTCAGCCATGTGAAGGGGAAGCGCAAGGGCTCGAATCTGTGCACCATCATCACCAACGGCTTCCTCCTCACCCGCCAGGGCGTCCGGGACCTCAACGCCGCGGGGCTCGACTTCATGCAGGTCTCGGTGGATTCGGTCGAGCCGACGCCGGCGTCGCAGAAGTCGCTCAAGGCCGTCCTGCCCCGGCTGCGGCTGCTGGCCGAGGAGGCGAAGTTCACGGTGGAGGTCCAGACCGTCCTGTGCGAGTCCACCGTGGACGCCTATGACGATTTCCGCAGGATCCTCGGCGGCCTGCCCTTCTCCTTCGGCTTCTCGGTCCAGCACGGTCCCGGCGGCCGCGTCGCCATCCGGGGGGAGAAGTACCTCGCGCTCCTGCGCAAGTACGGCGTGTTCGAAGGGATCAATTTCTACGGCAAGCACCTCTCGGAGATGCTGCGCGGCGATTTCTCGCGCCCCTGGAAATGCCTGGCCGGGTTCAAGTTCCTCTACGTCAACGGCGCGGGCGAGGCTCAGTGGTGCGGCCAGCAGCGCGCAGAGAGCCGGCCCTTGTGGGCGCTGAGCCTGCGGGACCTGCGCTCCAACGACCGGCACAAGCCCTGCGAGCCGGGGTGCTCGCTGGGCTGCGTGCGCCTGATATCGCACGCCCTGGGCCAGCCGGTCCGGACGCTCGGCGCGAGCGTCCGGTTGATGCTCGGCGCGGTCTTCCGGCGGAAGGCCGGGGCGCGGTCGAGGCCGGAGGCCGGGGCCTGAAGCCGCCCTCGCGGGCCGAAGGGCCCGCCGGGTCATAGGCCTTTGGCCCCTTCCCTTATGGGCCCTCCTTTTGGTACAATGGACCCATTGGTGATTGGGCCTTCGGGCCCAGGAGGTATCCCTCGATGAGAAGAGTCTCACTCGTGATCCCGGCGGCAGTCGTCGCTTTGGTCCTGTCGTCGGCAATCCAGGCCTACGCCGGAGGCGCAGGCGCCGAGCTGCCAGGATTGGATTTCGACCAGGGCATCGACGCTTCGGACGTCCTGAAGGTCGCCCGCGAGAAGGCGGCCGACTCGAAGGTCGCCAAAGACGTCGCGGTCCGTCCGCTGTACCGCCGGTATGAGCGGGACTGCGTGAACTTCACGATCGGAGCCAACGACGCCCCGCAGACCGAGGCGGTCTGGCTGCGCAGCACGGAATGGGTCGAGGAGTGCCACCCGACCGGGCCCAACGGCTCTCAGACCTGCTACGAGCGGCCGGGCATGACCTACAGGGAGCGCGCTCAGATCACGATCCGCGACCGGCAGACTCTCTTCCCGTGGGAGTACGACAGCTTCGACGTCTGCCTCGAGGGCCCGTGGCTCAACATCTGGAGCCGGGAGACCGCCTACGAGTACAAGACCGTCCAGGGCGGCAGCTACAACGGCAACTTCGTGCTCGTCCCGGTCAAGAAGATCCAGATGAAGCCCGATCCCGCCGGGATCGTCGCCCAGTCGTTCACGCCCCGGATGGCGTTCGCGGCCAGGGACAAGTGGGTTTCCTACTACGCGGGCGAGACGACGGTGCTCGCGCTCAAGCTGCGCAAGTCCGTCCCGGGCTGGTTCGACGCCACATTGCTCGAGAAGGAACTGAGCTTCGCGGCCGCCGAGACCTATACCGTGGACTTCATGGCCTACGCCAAGGAGTTCTCGCAGAAGCTCGAGGCCGGCAAGCCCTACTACGTCGAGTACTCCTTCAAGAGGATCGGCAAGATCTCGAAGGACAAGCTCATGAAGGTCGGCGAGTCCGACAAGGCCGTCTATCAGTCGGCTCCCGCGGCGCTGGGCCGCTAGGCTCCTGGACCGCGCAAGACCAAGGCCCCTCCGGGCTTCGCCCGGAGGGGCCTTGGTCTTGCGGCGCCGCTCAAAGGATCGGCGCGAAGAAGATGCCGAGGCGGATGTCGGTGATCAGCATCTTCTCGCCGAAGTTCATGCAGTAGCCGACGCTGACTCCAGGCGGCTCAGGACCTGGGCAGAAAAGGTCCATGACCCTGCAGGAGTTGGCCCGGCGCAGATACTGCCTGGTCGTGTAGCAGTTGGCCAGGATCTCCTTGCGGACCGCGGCCGTGCCCCCTTCCCAGGACTTCGAAACGCAAAAAGTCTTCTCCTCGGCGGTCAGGCCCTCCGCGGGGTCGGAGGCCGCCCAGAGAGCGGCGAGCGGCAGGAGCATGCATCCGACGACGAATGCGTAGAAAATCCGTGTCATGTCGGCACCTCCGTCCTTCATTTTGAAGTATAACAGGGGTTTCTTGACATTTCAAGGGTGAGGGGGTACACTTTTCCTGGAGGCCCTTCCCATGAACACGCCGCTTCCTCTCACCATCTTGCTGGCCATGGCGCTCTGCGTCCCTTTCCGGGCGACCGCGCAGGGCGGGACTCAGCCCGAAACCGAGACCGGGACCCAGACCGAAGAGACCTCGACCGGCCAGGGTGGGCCTGGCGTCGGCATGACCGTCCCCAAGCCGCGCCCCAAGACCCAGGAGGAGCTTCAGGAACTGCTGGACGAGCAGATGCTACGGGAATTCATAACCGGATACGGGCAGCTCAGGGACGAGGCCAAGAACAACCCCATGGGCCTTACCGAGGATGACTGGGCGCGACTTACCTACGGCGCGAAGAACCTGCTGAAAAACGCCCAGACCCCGATGATCCGCGACAGCATGAGAAGAACGGCGGACACCATCCTCGATAGCTACACCACCTACCTCAAGAAGAAGAAAGAGCAGGAGGAAGCGGGGCAGACGCCGGTCGACACCAAACCGCCCAATACAAGGAAGGCTGAGGAGATGTTGTGGGACCTGCGCAAGACCGCCGCCCAATTCAGGATCGACCAGGAGCCCGGAAGTTCCATCGGCTACTCGCAGCTGGGCCGAGACAACGTGGCCGAAGGCAATTTCCGGGAAGGAGCCAGCCTGCTCGAGAAGGCCGTCCAGCTCAAGTCCGACGACCCCAGGACCTACTCGGCTTACGGTACGGCCGCCTATCATCTGGGAGATTTCAAGCTGGCCCAGCGCGCCGCTTCCCAGGCCCTCAAGATCGACCCCAAGGATCAAGCGGCGTTCGCCGTGCTGCGGCTGGCCGAAGGGCGCTCTCCGACAGTGACGCTGCCGTCGGTCCTGACCGGCGCCGAGGGGTCGTTCGCGGCGGCGTCCTTGTCCGGCGACGCCGTGGCGGCGCCCGCGGCCCGCGGGTCGTCGGTCGGCGCCCAGAACCCCGGGGCTGCGTCGAGGGGTCCCAGCGCGGCGATGGCGGCCGCGGTCCAGCGGTCCATGGCCTTCGCCAAGGAGGCGGCCGCGGCGTTGGCCGTGAAGGACTACCTCCGGGCCATCGAGGCTGCCGGCAAGGCCATCGAGCTCAACCGGAACAACGCCCAGGCGTGGAACTACCGGGCCATCGCCAACAGCAAGCTCGGCCGCTACGAAGACGCGGTCAAGGACGCGAGCTTCGCCCTGAGCCTGGCGCCCGGCAACACGGCGGCGTTCCATACCCGGTCCTGGGCCCTGAACAAGCTGGGAAGACATAAGGAAGGGCTGGCCGACGCCGACGGCGTCTTGGCGCGCGAGCCGGACAACGCCTTCGCGTACCAGAACCGGGCCTTCGCCCTGGCGGGCCTGGGGGACAGGAAGGGGATGATGGCGGCCCTCAAGCGCTCCGCCGAGCTGGACTCCAGGTTCAAGGCGAGGTACGACGCCGCCATCCAGGCGCCGGAGAACTCGGATGTCCTGTTCCTCTTCGACCAGGAGCCGGCGCCCAAGCCCGGTCTGCCCGGGCCCGGAGCTTATCCACCCAGGCGCTGGGGCGTCATCGCCGTTTCCATCATCTCGGGCGGCCTTCTGGCGGCCCTGGCGCTGCTGCACCTCGTCTCAGCGAGCTGGCGGGAGAGGATGTCTACCGCCGCGCGGCGCCTGCTCGGCGGTCCGGCGGCCGCGCCTCAGGCCGCCGGGGGCTTCTGGACGAAGTACAGGCTGGTTGGTGCGGTCGGGACCGGCGGCATGGGCGTGGTGTACGAGGCGCTCGACTCCTCGCTCGACCGGCGGGTGGCCATCAAGAAGATGCGCGACGAGATCCGACTCGACCGCCGGGAGCGCGAGCGCTTCCTGCAGGAGGCCCGGACCGTGGCGTCGCTCCGGCACCCGAACATCGTCGAGATATACTCGATCGTGGAGGACGGGGGGGACATCTATCTGGTCTTCGAGTTCGCCGTGGGAAAGACCCTGCACGAGGTCCTCTCCGAGTCCGGGCCGCTCCCGTTCGAGAAGGCCGAGCGCATCCTCAAGGACGCCTGCGAGGCGGTGGGCTACGCGCACGCGCACAAGGTCGTGCACCGGGACATCAAGCCCTCGAACATCATGGTGACGGACGAGGGGGCGAAGGTGATGGACTTCGGGGTGGCGCGCCAGGCCAAGGACGCGGCGACCAAGGTGATGACGAACACGGTGGTGGGTACGCCGCCGTACATGGCGCCCGAGTCGGAGCAGGGGACGGTAGGCCCCCAGTCGGACGTGTACGGCCTGGGGGTGGTGTTCTACGAGATGCTCGCCGGCAAGCTCCCCTTCGCCGGCGTCGGCGCCGGGATGCTGCTCAACAAGATCAACGGCCGGTTCACCCCGCCCTCGCAGGCGGTCCAGGGACTGCCCGCGGGCATCGACGAGGTGATGGCCCGGGTGCTGGCCCCGGACCCGGCCAGGCGCTACCGGACGGCCTTGGAGTTCATCTCAGCGGTCAGGAGTCTCAAGGCGTAGCGCGGCGCCCGGCCTTCAAGCCGGGCGGCTGGTTGCGCTGCGGCGCGTATTACTTTCGCTTGTTCCCCCGCTTCTTGAGAGCGGCAATCCAGATGTCCTCTTCCTCCGGCGTGCGGCAATAGAGTTTCTTGGCGCCGCCTGGGATGTCGTCCTCCATGGCGTAGCCCTCAATGTAGTTGTGCATCCAGGACCGGAAGTTCTTGCAGGCCGGCATGGCGGCGCCCTCATCCTGATGGCTCGACACCGTAGCCTCGCAGAATTCGATCTCGTCGTCCGGCAGGGTTTCCGGCGTCCTTTCGTGGGCAGGGGCAATGGACGGCAAGGTCAGCGCGATGGCGCCGAAAGCAATCGCGGTCAGGATCTTCATTCTTTTCGCGAGGCGTTGACCCTCTTGGCGATCGCCGCGAGCCGCTTGTCCTTCTCATCAGTGCCCGGGCGGCAATAGGCGGCGCTCGATCCTCTGGGAATCTCCGACGGATCCGCGCCGTTGAGCATCCAGACCCGGAACGCCTTGCAGGCATCCATCGCGGCGCCCGGCGTATTGTTCACGACCTGCTGGCAGAACTCAATCTCGCTTTGCGGCAAGGTGGCCAATGTCACCGCGTCTCCGGCGATGACGAAGGACGGCAAGGCGCATACGGCGACGCCGAAAGCAGCGACGATCAAAGCGCGCATAATGACCTCCATATGAGCCGGAGAAAAGCTTCCAACGTAAGTGTAACATGGAACCCTTGACAAATCAAGGGGTGCGCGGACCGTTTTACCGGCTTTTTACGATGCCGGAATCTTGACAAATCAAGAGGGTGGGGGTAGACTTGGAATGACAATGCCATGAGGTTCTTGCGTTTCCTTCCGCGGCTATTGCTGGCTTCGTGCATCCTCGTCTGTGCCGACGACGCGGGGGCGAAGGACGGCCCCCTCTCCGGTGGCCCGGGGGTGGCCGTCGATGACCAGGATGTCGCCAGGGTCGACCGGATTGCGGATCTGCTGCATTCCAAAGACCCGAACAAGGACGATCTGCAGGTGATCGACGAGGTCAGGAAGGAGCTCGATCTCATCGTGGATCGCGAGATCCGCGAATACGTCATCAGGGAGTTCAGGTTGATGGGGATCCTCGGGGGGAACGGCTCCAGCGGGCCTCCGCCCAAGCCGGGCGATTCCGGATTCCCGGCCTACGTCGGAGAGAAGGTGCGGGAGGATCTCCTGCCCAAGATGAAGAATACTAGTCCGAATTCCCCGATGGTCTGGGCCGAAAACGGCTTCATGAACTGCGCCGCGCGCGATTACCGCGCCTGCCTGGCGGACCTCGGCCGCGCCATCTCGCTGGGCTCCAAAGACCCAGAGACCTACGCGACCTACGGCAGCGCGGCCCACAACCTGGGCGACTACAAGCTCGCGATCAAGGCGGCCAACATGGCGTTGGACATGGATCCCGACAACGCGGCCGCCCACGCGGTCCTCAAGCTCTCGGAGGGCAGGGTGCCGACCGTGGAGCTCCCTTCGGCGCTCGAAGGCGGGGCGTTCGGGGCTCCCTCGGGGAACGCCGCCGTCGAGACCCCGGGGGCCGGACCCGTCCCCGAGGCTGTGGGCGCGCCTCCGGGGCGGGAGGCGGGCGCGTCCCCGGCGCTCCTGCGGGAGACTCGCCGACAGATCACGGCGGGCGAGGTGGAGCGTTCGGGGGTCTACACGAAGCAGGCGGCGGCGGCGCTCGCGGTCCGGGATTATCGCCAGGCCCACGAATCCGCCAGCCGCGCCATCCAAATCAACATCCAGAACGCCCAGGCGTGGAACTTCAGGGCCATCGCGAACAACAAGCTGGACCGCTACAAGGACGCCGTCTACGACGCCAGTTTCGCGTTGAACCTGACGCCGGGCAACGCGCCGGCCCTGCAGAGCAGGGCCTGGGCCCTGAGCAAGACCGGCAAGTACCAGGAGGCCTTGGCCGACGCCAACTACACCCTGGAGCGCGAGCCGGACAACGCCTTCGCGTTCCAGAACAGGGCCTTCGCCCTGGCGGGCCTCGGCGACCGGGCCGGCATGATGGATTCGCTGATGCGTTCGGCCGAGCTCGACCCACGGTTCAAGGAGCGCTACGAGGCGGCTCTCCAGACGCCCGCGAGCGCCGATATCCTCTATCTCTTCGACGAGGACTCGGGCTCCGCGCGGGCGGTCCCGCCCTCTCCGGAGCGGCGCCGCAATCGCTTCGTCATGCTGGCGGCGGCGGTGGTCTCGGGCGGGCTTCTCATGGCGTTGGGCTTCCTCCACATCGTGTCGGCTTCCTGGCGGGAGAGGGTGCGCGTGACGGTCAGGCGCGTCCTGGGCGTGCCGACTCCCTCGGCCGCGGAAGCCGGAGGGTCCGGCCCGGCGACCGGGTTCTGGGGCCAGTACCAGCTCGTCCGCGAGGTGGGGCTGGGCGGCATGGGCGTGGTGTACGAGGCGCTCGACACCTCGCTCGACCGGCGCGTGGCCATCAAGAAGATGCGCGACGAGATCCGCCTGGACCGCCGGGAGCGCGAGCGCTTCCTGGCTGAGGCCCGGACCGTCGCCTCCCTGCGCCATCCCAACATCGTCGAGATCTACTCCATCGTGGAGGACGAGGGAGACGTGTACCTGGTCTTCGAGTTCGCCTCCGGCAAGACCCTCGCGGCGGCGCTCGAGGAATCCGGGGCCTTCACCTTCGACACGGCCAAGCGCATCCTCAAGGACGCGTGCGAGGCGGTGGATTGCGCGCACCATCACAAGATCGTGCACCGGGACGTCAAGCCGTCGAACATCATGGTGACGGAGGAGGGGACCGCGAAGGTAATGGACTTCGGGGTGGCGCGCCAGGCCAAGGACGCGGCGACCAGGGTGACGACCAACACGGTGGTGGGCACGCCGCCCTACATGGCGCCGGAGGCGGAGCAGGGGTCGGCGGTCCCGCAGTCGGACGTGTACGGCCTGGGGGTGGTGTTCTACGAGATGCTCACCGGCAAGCTTCCCTTCGCCGGGCGCGGGGCCGGGATGCTGCTCAACAAGCTCAACGGCCGCTTCCCCCCGCTCTCCCAGATGGTCCAAGACCTGCCTGCCGGCATCGACGACGTGATGGCCCGGGTCCTGGCCCCGGACCCAGCCCGACGCCATCGGACCGCGGCCGAGTTCTTCGCCGCGCTCCAGGCGTTGTAGGCCGGGACTTCCGGCAAAAAAATCGGTAAAGGCGCCGCTTCCGGCTTGACAAACCATGAACCCGCCTTCTACACTAGTATCATGAACAGCAAGACCCCTTTCATCATACCGTTTTGTTTTTTCTTGGCAGCCTCATGCATCCGGCTCGGGCACGGGCAAGGGCAGGCTTATGAGAAAGCGACGGACGCGGAACTGGAAGCCGAATTGGCGAAGGAAATCCGGACACAGGGCATAGAGAACACGAAGAAAAGCGTTGAGAGGGGGACTGAGTTGCTCGAGCGGTCTCACGTGGCGCGTGGCGGCGCTCATTTCCCCGGCGGCTCCCAGACCGACTTCTACAAGAAGGCGGTCGATGACTACTTCGGAACAGGGACTTTCGGGAAGTTCGAGGTCCTCACCAAGGATGCCTCGTTGACCAATCGCCAGGTGTTGTCCATTTGGCACATGGTGGAAGATTCCGGGAGATTCGCCGAAGTGGAGCTCAAGGTCGAACCGATGCATGAATTGACTCGAGAGGACCAGAAGTACAAAGACACCGTCCAAGAGTCCCGAGCCGGGATCCGCAGGAGCCTGGCGAGGCTGGATTTCGCGCCGGGGCAGGAAGGGGCCGCGGCTGGAGAGACCGGAGGCCTGAAGAACCGCGTGGTGAACGAGTTGAAAGACGTTTTTGTCAAGATATGCCAGACACCGGACTGCGGCCCGAATGTTCCTCCAAAACCCGATTCCAACACCTCCGCGGGGCAGGGCCAGCTCCAGCAGGGAGATCTTCCGGGGGCCAAGGAGTCCTTTAACGCCGCGATCCGGGAGAACCCGCAGAACCAGGCCGCCTTGGCCGGCCGAGCGCAGGCCAACTACATGATGGGCGACTACGCCTCCGCCGCCAAGGACGCTCAGGCCGCTCTCGACTTGAACCCCGGGGACCAGAGGGCGTTCGCGACGCTGAAGCTCTCCGAGAACCGCGTCCAGGCGGGCGCCGGCGTCCCGGCTTCCGCGGAGGGGGCCGCGGGCCTGGGCTCGACGTTGGGCGGGTTCGTCGACCAAGCGTCCGGCGCGGGCAGATCCGCTCGGGCGGCCTTGTCTCGGCCGGAAGCCGGCAAGTCCGCCGCGCTGGTCAAGATGGCGGAGAAGGCCCTGCGCATGGGCGACTATGAAACGGCGCGATCCTTGGCCGGCCGGGCGGCGGAGCTCAACCCTCAGAACGCCCAGGCCCATTTCTACCGTTCGGTCGCGAGCGCCAACCTGCGAGACTACGCCAACGCGTTTTCAGCCTCGGGGGCAGGCCTCAAGCTCGCTCCAAAGAACCCGGCTCTTCTCAACGCCAAGGCCTTCGCCCTCAACCGGCTGGGCCAGTACAAGGACGCCTTGGCCGCCGCAGACGCCGCCCTGCAGGTTAATCCCAAGGACGCGGCCGCCCTGGCCAACCGCGCCTATGCCCTGGGAGGCCTCGGCGACCGCAGCGCCATGCTGGAGAACCTCAGGGCCGCCGCCGCCATCGACCCGAGGTTCAAGTCGAGCCTGGAGTCCGCCCTCCAGATGCCGTCGGACTCCGACCTCCTGTTCCTCTTCCCGGGCGAGACGCGTCCGACTACGGGGCCTGGGCCTTCGGCCCAGGGGCCGGTCCCCGACAGCGGCAGCGGCCGCAGGTTCTGGATCCTCGTCCTCGCCGTGCTGGGCGCGCTCCTCGCCGTGGGGCTCTTCGTCTACGCGACCGGCGGCGCCCGGTCCGCGCAGACCGCGGCCGGGCGCTCCGGGACCGACCGTTCGGCCTCGGCCCCAGGCGCGTGCCGTCAGCCGCGGGCGGATGGGCCCATCGCCCAGGCCTCGGGGCTCCTGCAGGACAAGTACGAGATCGTCCGGCAGATCGGCGGAGGCGGCATGGGCGTCGTGTTCGAGGGGCTCGACCGCTCGCTCAACCGCAAGGTGGCCGTCAAGAAGATGCGCGACGAGATCCGCCTCGACCGCAAGGAGCGCGACCGCTTCCTCGTCGAGGCCAGGACGGTCGCGGCCCTGCACCATGCGAACATCGTGGACATCTACGCGGTCGTGGAAGCGGACGACGACATCTACCTGGTGTTCGAGTTCATCTCCGGCCCGACGCTCTTCGACTTGATCGCGAAGAAGGGGCCGGTGTCCCTGGCCCACGCGGTGCCCGTCTTCCAGGGCATCGCCGCGGCCTTGGATTTCGCCCACTCCCACGGCGTGATCCATCGTGACCTCAAGCCCTCCAACGTCATGGTCGACGACGAAGGCTACGTGAAGGTGATGGACTTCGGCGTGGCCAGGATCGCCAAGGACGCGGCCGGCAAGTTCTCCATGACCAACACCGTGATGGGCACCCCGCCCTACATGGCGCCGGAGGCCGAGACCGGGGTGGTGCGCAAGGAGTCCGACGTCTACTCCATGGCTGTCTGCCTCTACGAGGCTTTGACCGGGCGCCAGCCCTTCGCCGGGGCGGGCTCGGGCATGCTCCTCAACAAGATGAACATGGCCTTCGTGCCCGCGACCAAGCTGGTCCCCGGGCTCCCCGAAGGCGTCGACGCGGTGTTCTCGCGGGCCTTCTGCGCCGACCCGGACAAGCGCTACGCCGGCGCCGGAGAGATGATGAAGGCGGTCGAGGCGCTCTCGTCGAAGTCCGGCGTGAAACGGGCGTGAAACCGGCGACGGGGAAATAGTACAATATCATCAAGAAAAGAAAACAGAACGGATTTCCGCCCCGAACGCGGAGCGTTCGGGGCGGTACAATGGGGGTGAATAGGTTCGACAGCTGTCTTTATTGTCGCAGGCAGCAGGCCCTGGTTGGTCAGCGCCAGGATAAAAGCCGACCAAAAAAACAAAAGCCAACTCACCGTTGGCCTGGGCCACCGCCTAACAAGCGGCTGGTCTACGCCGGTCCCCGACGCCTGCTGGGGGAGCGCCGGCGTCAAGAGCAGGCTGGGGGTCCGCTCCGCGCGTTTCGTCGGGACGGGCTCTGAGACCAAAACGGAACACCCCGGGAGCACCCGTCCGCCGGTTTTCCCGGGTCGTCCCGGCGGACTAAGCCTGTAGCGGCCGCGGCGGGAGACGGTTGGACTCGAGTGCGATTCTCGACACCTCCAAGATTTTGATGTTCGATTACCGGTTTGTCACCCTCCTCGGAGCCACGCTGGTCTTCGCGCCGCTCTCGGTGCTCTTCATCTTCGCCTCGGGCCTCGGGCCCTCCCTGTTCCCGCTCTACGGGCTCATCTTCCTCTGGTGCGACTTCCGCAGGGAAGCGGAGGCGCACGTCATCTTCCTGTTCATGGTGACCACGGCGGGCGCGGTGCTGGCGGCCGCCGTGGCGCCGCATCGAGCCGTGATCGCTGCCGAGATCGCCGGGATGTGGGCCCTGGTCTGGGCCCTGGGGCTCCATCATAAGCGCGGGGCGGACGTCCTGCGGGAAGCGCGCCTGGAGATGGCTGGCTTTGCCGCCGCCATCCGCGACGACGAGTCCGAACTCGCCAGGCTCAGGGCCTACCAGGCGAGCGCTTCCGTCCAAATGGCCCTAAGGCGCGACCTTACCGAGAGCGCCCGGAGCCTCGGCTCCACCCTCGACGGCCGGGAGGTGCACGTGCGGCTCGCCGGCATCCTGACCTCCCGGTTCCCCGGGAGCAGGGTGCGCATCCAAGCATGGGCTTCCGGGGACCCGCTCCTGGGACTCGCCCAGAAGTCCGGGGCCGTGGCGGTGGTCAAGGACTCGGCCGCGGATCCGAGGCTCGCGGCGGCGCGAGGGGCGGACTTTCGCTCCGGCATGGCCGCCCCGCTCAAGGTCATGCGCCAGGCCGCTGGGTTCGTCAAGGTGGAATCGGACTGCCCCGGCGCCTTCGGCAGTCTGGAGGCCCAGGCCCTCGACCTCATCACCACCATGGCGTCCTTGAGTCTCGAGAACATCCGGCTCTACGAGGCCGTGCAGGAGGCCGCCACCCACGACGCGCTGACGGGGCTGTTGAGCCACCGGGCCTTCCAGGCCAGGCTCCACGAAGAGCTCCTGCGCGCGGGCCGCAGCCAGACGCCGGTCTCGTTCGTTCTCGGCGACATCGACCATTTCAAGACCTACAACGACCGCTACGGCCACCAGGCGGGCGACTCCCTCCTGCGCTCGGTGTCCGCCATCCTCTCCTCGTTCGCAAGGCCCGTGGACTTCCCGGCCCGCTACGGGGGAGAGGAGTTCTGCCTCATCCTGCCCAATGTCGGCCTGGCCGAGGCCCTGGACCTGGCGGAGCGCATCCGGGCCAGGATCGAGTCCGAGACCTTCGTGTTCCAAGGGGTCAGGACCGGCGCCACCATGAGCTTCGGGGTCTCGAGCTTCCCTCAGGACGCCACCACCTCGAGCCAGACCGTCCGCGTCGCCGACGAGAGGCTCTATCGGGCCAAGGCCGGGGGCCGCAACCGGGTGGTGGGGGTATGATGGAACTCGCCCTCTTGTCGCTCGCGCCGGCTGCCGGGCTCCTGGCCGCCTATCCTCGGCGCACCTGGGGCGCCGTCGCCGTGGCCGTCGCGGCGGGCTTAGGTTCCATCGCCGCCTGCCTCCTCTGCGGCCCCGGGGAACGCCGCCTCGCGGCCGCCGTCGGGCTGTGGAGCGTAGCCGGCGCCCTTTACGCCATCCATCTGTGCCGGCGGGAGGTCCAGGATTGCGGGCACGTCCATGAGAAGGTGCGCCAGCTCAAGGTGCGCCGGGTGGAGACCGCCAAGGCCGCCGCGGAGGCGAGGGCTCAGGGTGAGGAGACCCAGCGGTCCCACAAGGAGTCGGCCGCGCTCTACGCCATGGTCAAGGGTCTCTCGGCGGCCCTCTCCTGGGAGGAGATCAAGCCGCGGCTCGAGACCGCCGTGGATCAATACCTGGGCGTGGCGGACTTCGCCCTCTACGTGGCCGGCCGCCCGCCCCGATCGACCTGGAGGGTCGATCGGGGCGGGTCCCGGGCCGAGGACGATTTCCAGCCTCTGGCCAGCCGCAACCTGGCAAGCTCGCCAGGCGGCGCCTGGGTGACCCTCGGCCGGCGCCTGCAGGAGGCTGCCTTGAGCCCTTGGCAGGCCCATGTCCTGGACCGCCCGGAGCGGGCCTTGTGCGTCCCCGTCATCGACAACGCGGAACTCCTCGGCGTCTTCTACGTGCGCCTTCCCGATGCTGCCGACCCCCGCGCCCTGCTGGCGAAAGCCTCCGCCTTCGCCGGAGAAGTGGCGTTCGCGTTCCGCAGGGTGAAGCTCTTCCAGGAGATGGAGAGGCTCTCCGAGATCGATGGGGTGACGGGGGTGCACCGGCGCGGGGCCTTCGACGAGCGGCTGGGGGAGGAGGTCGTGCGCGCCCGGACCTTCAAGACCACCTTCTGCCTCATGCTCCTTGACATCGACCATTTCAAGAGCTTAAATGACCGCTACGGCCATCCCTTCGGGGACCAGGTCCTGCGGCGCATCGGCGAGATCCTGAACCATTCGTTCTACGAGACGGACTTCGTCGCCCGGTACGGCGGCGAGGAGTTCGGGGTCATCCTGCCCCGGGCGCAGTACGACGGCGCCCGGCGCAAGGCCGAGGCTGTTCGGAACGCCATCGAGTTCGAGTCGTTCCCGATCGCGCTGGAGACGGTCCGCGTGACCGTCTCGATCGGCTTGGCGCATTTCCCACGGGACGCGGCCGCGCCTGAGGAGCTCTTCTCCCAGGCAGACCTCGCGCTCTACCGGGCCAAGAGCCTGGGGCGCAACAGGGTGGTGGAGTTCACTGGATGACTGAGCAACCGATGGACCTCGCAGGACCGCAGCCTCAGCCGCCGGAGCATCCTCCGGAGCACCATGTCGCCGGCACCCGGCGCGTCAAGCGGCGCCTCATGTTCGCCGTCATCGGGCTCTACGCGCTTTCGCTCGCGGCGGCCGCCGTCGTCGCCATCCGGGCCCCGGTGGGCCAGAAGGGGAAGAAGGACGGCGAGGAATCGCTCCTGGGGCTCTCGTCCAAGGAGACCGTCGGGTGGGTCTCCATCCACGGCGTCATCTACAACGACGGGGTCCGGGCCTGGGACAAGGGGGCCTACCAGTGGGCCCGCCGCATCCGGATGATGGCCGAGACCAAGGGGGTCAAGGCCATCATTCTGGACATCAACTCCCCGGGCGGCAGCGTGGGCGCGGTCCAGGAGCTCTACAGCCAGATCAGGCGGGTCCGGAAGGAGTTCAACATCCCCATCGTCGCGCTCTTCGGCGACGTGGCGGCCTCCGGCGGCTACTACATCGCCTCGGCCTGCGACCGCATCGTCGCCCACCCCGGGACGCTGACCGGCTCCATCGGCGTCATCTTCAGCGTGGACAACGTGGAGGGGCTCTTCTCCAAGATCGGCTTCAAGACCGAGCCTATCAAGTCCGGGCCGCACAAGGACATCGGGTCCTGGTCGCGGGCCATGACCAAGGAGGAACGGGACATCCTCCAGGGCATCATCTCGGACGCCTACGAGCAGTTCCTGACCGCCATCAGCACGGGCAGGAACATGCCCATGGACAAGATCAGGCCCTTGGCCGACGGGAGGATCTACACCGGGAACCAAGCCCTCGATGCCGGCATGGTGGATGCCCTCGGCGATTCGGACGACGCGGTGGAGCTCGCGGCCAAGCTCGGCGGCATCAAGGGCAAGCCCAAGGTCAAACGGGAGGCCGACACCCGGCAGATGTTCTTGGACCTCTTCGAGTCCCGCTTCGCGGGCGCGGGCAGTCCGGCTGATTGGCTCTCCCGCCTCGGGCTGCGCTCCGGCCTCGAATACCGCTGGGCCGGCTTTCGATGAGCGCGGCCGAGGTCGTCTTCGACTACTTCGAGGACCACACCCGGTCCGCGGACAGCGTCCGCCATTCCCGGCCCGTGGCGCTCGGCCTGCTCTGCTTCGCCGCCGGAGGCGTGAGCGTCTTCATGGCGCAGGCCGTGGCCGGGACCCTGGCCCCGTTCTCGTTCTCGCTCTTGTCCCTGACGCTGCTGGTGCTCTGGCAGGTCGTGCTGGGGCTCGCCTTCACGGCCATGCTGCATCTCGTGATGGAGTTCGAGGGGATCCAGGGGAGCGCGGCCTCCTTGTTCGCCCTCATGGGGCTGGCCGACCTCGTCTGGTGCTTGGCCGTTCCCCTGACCCTGGTGCTGCGGCTGGCGGTTCCGAACCGCCCTTGGCTCATGACGGTCGCCTTCATAGGGGTGGGGCTGCTGAGTCTCGGCTACAAGGCCCGCAGCATCCAAGACAACTACCAGGTGAGCGCGGCGAGAGCCTGGATCACCCTCTTCGTCCCGTATGTGGCCGTGGTCGTGGCGGTCCTTCTCGTCTTCACCGTCGCGGTGGTGGGCTTGGTCAAACAGTTCATCCAATGGGTCAGCTAGAGACACCTAAGGTCTATCTAGGATTGCCGGTCGTCACCGCCGAGGCGATGCGGCTCATGGACCGGGCCGCCGTCGAGCGGTTTGGGCTTGCCGAGCTGGAGCTCATGGAGAACGCGGGCAAGGCCGTGGCGGGCGCGGTGCTCCGGTACCTAAAAGACCCCCTGGGCAAGACCCCCGGCCAGGCGACCGCGGTGGTCTGCTGCGGCCGGGGAGCCAACGGGGCCGACGGGCTGGTCGCGGCGAGGCGCCTGAGGGAGGCTGGGGTCAAGGTCCTGGTCTTCATCTGCCCGCCGCGCAAGGAAAGCTCCTATCCAGGCCCGGTCACGGCCAACCTGGAACGCCTCCAGGCGCTCGGCGTCGTGGCCTGGCGCGTGGAGACGGCCGACGCGCTGGCCGCGGCCTTGCGGGAAGGCGACATCGTGATCGACGCCCTGCTCGGGACCGGCGCCAGCGGCAAGCCCGCCGGGACCATCCGCGCCATGATCCAGGCCATGAACCGCTCCAAGAAGCCCATCCTGGCCGTGGACGTGCCGTCCGGCCTGCAGCCGGACACCGGGTACCACAGCGGCGTGTTCGTGACCGCTGCCGTGACCCTGACCCTGGGGCTGGCGAAAAGAGGCCTGCTCGCGTCGCACGCGAAGAAGTACGTGGGCAGGCTCGAGGTGCTCGACATCGGCTATCCCCCCGAGCTGGTCAAGGAGGCGGCTAGGTGCCTGGCTTGAGGTGCCTGGCATGAACCCCGCAGCTTGACCCTATACCAAGCCTGGCGCCTGGGCCTGCTGGCGGCGGCCCTGCTCGCCGCCTGCGGGAGGTCTCCCGAGTCCGAGAAGGGAGCCAAGTACGCGGTGATCAAGACCTCCAAGGGCGTGATCAAGGCGAAGCTCTACGCGGCCGAGGTCCCGGCCGCCGTCGCCAACTTCGTCGGGCTTGCGACCGGGACCAAGGCATGGAAGGACCCGCGGACCGGCAAGACGCTCAACGGCAAGAAGTACTACGACGGCCTCACCTTCCACCGGGTCATCCCCGGGTTCATGATCCAGACCGGCGACCCCACCGGCAAGGGGGATGGCGGGGCCGGCTTCACCTTCGAGGACGAGTTCCGCAAGGACCTCAGGTTCCACAAGCCCGGCATGCTCGGGATGGCCAACTTCGGTCCGGACACCAACAACGGTCAGTTCTTCATCACGCTCAAGCCCTTGCCGGAGCTCAACGGCATGCACACGGTCTTCGGGGAGGTCGTCGAGGGCTTGGAGGTCGCCAAGACCATCGCCAAGGCGCCGAGGGACGAGTTCGACGGCGCGGACAAGCCCTTGAAGCCCGTGTACCTCGAATCGGTGGAGATCAAGGACCGCCTCTGATGGATGGGCCCATCTCCCGGCCCTAGGAGGTCCGACCATGCAGGTCCTTTGTCTCAATTGCGGCAGTTCCTCGGTGAAATACCGGCTCTACGATTGGGACAAGAAAGAGACCAAGGCGACCGGCGGCGTCGAGCGTGTCACGGTGGGCGGGTCCTTCATCGTCCATCAGGCGCCAGGCCTGGACGACCTGAAGATCGCCCACGAATGCGCGGACCACAAGGCGGCCATCAAGCTGATCATGGACACCCTGGTCCACAAGGACCATGGGGTGCTTTCGGACGTCAAGCACATCACGGCCGTGGGGCACCGGGTCGTGCACGGGGGAGAGAAATTCGCCAAGTCGGTCCTCATCGCCAAGGAGGTCCTGGACACCTTCCGCAAGCTTTCGGACCTGGCCCCGCTCCACAACCCGCCGAACATCCTGGGCATCGAGGCGGCCAAGGCCCTGATGCCTGGCATCCCGCACATGGCCATCATGGACACGGCCTGGCACCAGACCATGCCGAGGTCGTCCTACATGTACGCCCTGCCCTACGCCTGGTACGAGAAGTACGGCGTGCGCCGCTACGGGTTCCACGGGACCTCTTTCCTCTATAACGCCAAGCGGGCCGCGGTCCTGCTCAAGAAGGACCCCTTCAAGTGCAACCTGGTCATCGCCCACATCGGCAACGGCGCCTCCGTCAACGCGGTCAAGGACGGCGTCTCCTACGACACCAGCATGGGCTTGACCCCGCTCGAGGGCCTGGTCATGGGCACCAGGGCCGGCGACCACGACGCCGCCATCGACTTCTACATCATGGGCAAGGAGAACCTCGGGCCCAGGGAGATCGACAGCCTGCTCAACAAGAAGTCGGGCGTGCTGGGCGTCACTGGCAAGCTCACGGACCGGCGCGACGTGGAAGAGGCGGCGGCCAAGGGCGACGAGCGCGCGAGGCTTGCCATCGAGGTCGAGTCCTACCGCGTCAGGAAGTACGTCGGCGCCTACGTCGCCGCGGTCGGCGGGGTGGACGCCGTCATCTTCACCGCCGGAGTGGGGGAGATGGGCGATGTCCTTCGCGGCCGGGCCCTCGAGGGGCTTGAGTGCATGGGCATCAAGCTCGACCCGGAGAGGAACAAGGCCGCCAAGACCAGGAACGCCGAGTGCGAGATATCGGCCGCTGACTCCAAGGTGAAGGTCCTCGTCATCCCGACCGACGAGGAGCGCGTGTTCATCGAGGACACCGTGGCCCTCTGCGAGGGCAAGTACGACGTGCACACGAACTTCACCTACAGGTTCCAGAAGCCGGCCTACCGCAACACCCTGCGCGACCTCGCCTTCGCCAAGGAGCTCGGGAAGAAGCCCTGGCTCATGAAGGCGGCGTGCCTGCCGCCGCCGGCGAAGAATCCCGCCAAGGTCTGAAGGGCTTGGCTAGCCCCCTCGGACGGGAGTCCCAACCCCGTGGATGTCCACGTGCGCTGCGCTCTCGGTCTCAGTAGAGCACGGTGTTGCCGTCCCCCTTGTGCATCCAGTCGGGAGAGCTGATCTTGCTGCCCGCGCGCCGGAAGCGCCAGGCCTTGATGTAATAGGAGCCGGAGCGGACCGGGATCTGCACCACGCCTTGGGAGACGACCGGGTCGGTCTGATACCACTTCTTCTTGTACTTGACCGTTACGTCGATCTCCAAGGTCTCGCCGTCGTAGAACTCGGTCCGGGCGTCATCGACCACGAGCATGAGCTGGCCGTTGTCGTTGGTCAAAGAGAGTCCCACCTTGGACGATTCCGGAGGCCGCAGGATGCGCGCGCCCGGAGTCAAAGTGAAGGCCGCCTTGCCGTGCTGCTGGTCGATGTAGGGGCCGCTGACCTGATAGCGGAAGGCCGCGTCCGTCTGCCGGATGGCGACCCTGCCGCCGTCGAAACAACGGGTTGGCGGCGGTGGACGCCAAGCACCAGGTGATCGTGGCCGCGGAGGCAGGAATGTCGGCGAAGACCTCGGACGGGAACAAGTTGGGGTCCGGCAAACCGCCCGCGAAAGAGATGATCTCGGGCTTGTTCGTGAGTTTCAGGAGCTCCCGGATGACGGACGTCTTGGTCCGGCGGTTCACGGCGGCCAGGTTCTTGACGAGATCGATCATGATACCCTCCCTTGAAGCTTGCGAGCGCCGGCTCGCGAGCCACTCGCCGCAGGCGACCCTCCGCTATCACAATGCAACATTTCGACCCGAGAGGCAAGAACCGCTGATCCCCTGTTTTGACACCCCTGTTTGCGCGATATCCCGGGCGGACGGAATATGGTAGCATGGCTCGACCACATCGCCAGCAGCCGGAATCCGGATGTCCTTCGTCATGACGTCGACCTATCTCGCTCACAGCGCCAATTCCGCGGGAACGCCGCACCTTCTCAAAGATCACCTGTCTGCGACGTCGCGGCTGGCGTCCGAATTCCTGGGCGGACTTCAGGGGAGCGCCGAGGCCGGCATCGCAGGCCTGCTGCACGATGTGGGGAAATACGCAGACGCATTCCAGGCGCGCTTGCGCGGTGAAGAGGAAGGGCTCGATCACTGGACCCCTGGCGCGTGGGCCGCGCTGACGCGCTATAAGTCGATTCCCGCCGCGCTGGCGATCCAGGGGCACCATATCGGACTGCAGTCGTCGGAGAAATGCTCCCTGAGCGCTATGGAGCCCGCGCGGCTCGTCAAACGGCATCCTCTTGGTCTGAGGTTGAGCGACGCTGATATTGAGAAGCTCGTAGGCCGGCTTCGCGCCGACGATATCAACCTGACCGATGTTCCCGCCAGCCCGGTCACGCTGACGAAAGCGTCATCGATGCTCGATGTGCGCATGATTTTCTCCGCTCTGGTGGACGCCGATTTTCTCGATACCGAGGCCCATTTCTCCGGCGGCGCGGCGGAGCCTTTTCGCCCGAAGGGGCCCGACCTGCAGGCGGAGGCCGCCCTCGCCGTTCTGGAAGCCCATGTCGCCGGACTTCGCGCGACGGCGAAGTGCGACCAGCAGGTGCGGCAGGCCCGCGACCTGCTGTGGGAAGAAGCGGGGAAGGCGGGAGGCCAAGCGACCGGCGCATGGACCATGACCGCTCCCACCGGCTCCGGGAAAACCCTGGCGATGCTGAGGTTTGCCTTGGAGCATGCCCTCGCCCATGGATTGCGGCGGGTGGTCGTGGCCATCCCCTACCTGAGCATCATCGAGCAGACCGCGGGCATTTTTCAGGGCATTTTCTCGGCCCGCTTCGGGGACCTGTTCGTCCTGGAGCACCACAGCCTGGCGCGGCGGGCCCGCGAGATCGGTTCCACCGACGCGGAATCGCCCTCCAACCGCATGCGCAGGCTGCTCTCCGAGAACTGGGACGCGCCGATCATCGTGACCACCAACGTGCAGCTTCTCGAATCCCTGTTTTCCAATCGCCCCTCCTCCTGCCGCAAACTGCACCGTCTCGCTCGAAGCGTCATCCTTTTCGACGAGGCGCAGTCGCTGCCGCCGGCGCTGATGGTTCCCACGCTGCAGGCGTTGACCCGCCTTTGCTCGGCCTATGGGTCCAGCGTCGTCTTCGCCACCGCGACACAACCCGCCCTCGAACACCTGGATCAAGAGGTTCTGGGCGGTTCCAAGATCGGCTGGACGCCGCGCGGCATCGTCGGGGACGAAGACGCGGTGTTCTCCGGGCTTCGCCGCGTCCGCATGCATTGGCCCGCGGCGGACTCCAGGATGCCGTTCGAGGATCTCGCGGGAGAATTGGCGGGACAGGCCCAGGCGCTTTGCATCGTCAATCTCAAGCGCCATGCCATGGCCTTGATGAAGGTCCTGCGTGATCGCGGCATGGACGCGGTCCATCTTTCCACCAACATGTGCCCCGCTCACAGGAAGGAAGCGCTGGAGGACGTGCGGCGCCGGCTCGGCCAGGACAAGGACTGCCGACTGATCTCCACGCAATGCGTCGAGGCCGGAGTCGACTTGGATTTCCCGGTGGTGTATCGCGCCATGGGTCCCCTGGAGGCCATAGCCCAGGCTGCCGGTCGCTGCAACCGCAACGGCCTCCTGAGGGATGAAGCTGGCCGGCCTCGTTTGGGCGATGTCCGCATCTTCATCCCCGCTCTTGACGCGAAGACCGAGGAGAAGATGTACCCCAGCGCCGAGTATTGGCAAGCCTCCTGCGTGGTGCGGTCATTGCTGGCCGAGCGCGGGGCCGAGGGCATGGACCTGGCAGAGCCGAGCATCATCCGCTCCTACTTCCAACGGCTCTACGATGTCGGCAGGCCCCATGAATCGAGCCGGGCGCGCGATCTTTCCGAGGCCTTGGAGCGCGGAGACTTCGCGGTCGTTGCTGAACTGTACAGGCTGATACCCCATGACGCAATCCAGGTCCTGGTGCCGTATGAGCAGGAACGCGGCCGGTGGAGAGCTTTGAAGGACGAGCTTTCCGGCCGGGGCGCGAGGGCCGATTGGATGAGGCGGGCGCAGGACCTGTGCGTCAGCATTTTCCGGCCTGGAGCGGGGCATCCCGTGATGGAGATGTTCGTAGCCGCGCCCCTGCCGGGCGGGGGCGAGTCTGATGAGTGGTTCGTCCTTGCGCCGGAATTCGAGCGTTGCTACGACCCGGTCCTGGGTTTCAGCCCGCCGAAGGAGGCGCCCGTCCTTATCGGGTGAGACTGGAGATCGACATGCATTGCCTTGAGGTTTGGGGAGACTTGGCCTGCTTCACGAGGCCCGAGATGAAGGTGGAGCGGTTCAGCTATCCGGTGATCACTCCGTCGGCCGGGAGGGGGATTTTCGACGCCGTTTATTGGGAAGGGGTTCGGGAAGACGGTTTCATGCGGCCGTATTTCCATTGGCAGATCAGACGGATCGAGGCGCTGTCCGAGCCCCGCTACCTGGCGTTGAGAAGAAACGAGGTCAAGGAGAAGGCGCCATCGGACCGGACCATCCTCCGGTGGATGCGGGGACAACAGGCGCCGGAACCCATTTGGGCCGACGCAAACAAGGAGGAGACCGGAACCGATCAAAAGGGGCGGACCCAACGCCAGACCATGGCCCTCTCAGGCATCCGTTACCGCCTCTTCGCGGACATCGTGCCGCACGGCCGGTTCAAGGACGGCAAGCCCAAGTTCGACGCTATCTTCGAGAGGCGCGCCAAGGCGGGGCAGTGTTTTCAGCAGCCTTATTTTGGCTGCCGGGAATTCCCGGCCTTCTTCGAGTGGCGGCAAACCGCCGGCCCCCACGAGCCAAAGCCCGCATGCTTCGACGCGGACCTTGGGTGGATGCTTTACGACGTGTTCGATCTCGCGCGAGACCAGGTTTCCATCGCCGACTGCAAGCCCTTCATCACCCTTTTCAAGGCCAAGCTGTCCGGCGGGGTGCTGGAGGTTCCGGATTTTTCCAGCGACGCCGTCAAGAAGCCTCCGAGGAGCTGACATGCTGCACCACCTGTTGAAGTTTTCCCAGGAAAGCGAGCCCGGGTTTTCCGCCAAGTCCATCCGGTGGCAGATCGAGCTGTCCGAGGACGGCAGTCTCTTGGGCGTGACTCCCTTGGGAGACCCCAAGAGGGGCCTCCTGCACCGAAAGGTTCCGGTGATGCATAACATGGGCGCCGGCGGGCGCTCGCATTTCCTGGTCGAGAGCGTCGGCGTCGTCGCACTCTTCTTGGCGAATGACGATGACAAGAAGGTGGGAGACAACACCGAGAGGAGGCGCCGCTTCTTCATCGACTTGCTCAAGGAACCTTCGAGGGAGGACCCGGATCTCGGTGTCATCGCCGCCTTCCTGGAGTCTGGAGAGAAGTCGGAATCTCTCAGGGTGACTTTCGAACAGAAAGGAGCCAAGCCCGCGCACTTGGCAAAATTCACGGTGGACGGTCGAGACCCCCTCGTCAAACCGGCTGTGCTGGCATGGTGGCGTTCATGGCGCGAACGCGACTTGGCGGCCGGCAACGCCGAAGTCGGCGCCGACATGGTTGACATGCTGACCGGCCATGCGGTCAGTCCTGCGGCAACTCACCCAAAAGTCATGGGACTTGGCCGAGTCGGCGGCCTCGCCACGGGCGATGTGGTGGCGGGCTTTGATAAAAAGGCTTTCCAATCCTTCGGCCTGTCCCAATCCTGCAACTCGGCCATGTCGGAGGAGACGGCGCGCGGCTATGTCGACGCTCTCAACGACCTCGTCAGGCAGGCGAAACCCCTGGCGGGCGCGCTTGTGGCGCACTGGTTCAAGGAGAAGCTCCAGGCAACGGAAGATGACGCCTTGGCCTGGATCATCGAACCCCCCGAGGCCCAGGCCGCATCGGCCGCGGCGAGGGCTAAGGGGCTCCTGGATTCCATCCGGGATGGACGCAGGCCGGACTTGGCCGGCAACGCCTACTATGCGTTGACCCTGTCAGGCGCGTCCGGCCGGGTTATGGTCCGCGACTGGATGGAAGGTTCGTTTCCGGACCTGGTGGCCAACGCGCACCGCTGGTTCGAGGACATGGAGATCGCGGGTTTGGAAGGCGGCATGGCCAAGGACCGGAAATTCGAGGCCGTCCTGACCAGCCTGTTGAAGCCCAAGCCTCGAGGCCAGGATTACCCTGATTGGGTCCGGCCGCTGGGGGGCATGCGAGCGGCGCTATACCGATGCGCCGTCGTCGGGCGGCCCATTCCCCGCGAGGCCATGGCGAAGTTGGCCGCGCTGCTGCCGGCTTTCCTGGCCGGGAAGGATCTGCGCGAAGCCCTCAGCCGCAAGGCAAAGCAGGGCCAGGATTCCGGCGGACCGACAATCTCCACGCTGTTCGCGCGCATAGGCTTGGTCAAGGCTTACTTCATACGAAAGGAGGTGACGGGAATGACGGCATGTCTGAATATGGAACATCCGGACCCGGCGTACCATTGCGGCCGGCTCCTGGCTGCGCTTTCTGGGCTTCAGAAGGCGGCCCTGGGAGACGTCGGCGCGAGCGTGGTCCAGCGCTACTACGCGGGAGCGGCCCAGCGGCCGGGGCTTGTCTTCGGAGATCTCGTCCGCAACTCGAAGAATCATCTCCACAAGCTCTCGCCGGGCCTTGCCCATTGGCATGAGGACCGGCTCGCCGAGATCGTGGCGCGGCTCAAGGAATTCCCGAGGACCCTGAACCTGGAGGAGCAGACCATGTTCGCGTTGGGCTATTATCACCAGCTCGCTCACGACCGGGCCGGCAAGAGCCGCGAAACCGCCGCATCCGCAAAGGAGGCATGACCATGGAAACAGCAATCAAGAATCGCTACGAGTTCCTGTACCTGTTCGACTGCGAGAACGGAAATCCCAACGGCGATCCAGACGCCGGCAACAGCCCGAGGATCGACCCCGAGGACATGCGGGGCCTGGTGTCCGACGTCGCCTTGAAGCGCCGGGTCAGGAATTTCGTCCAGCTTCGCTTCGGCAACGAGGCGCCCAACGCGATCTTCGTGGAGCATCAGACGAACCTGAACACCAAGATCGCCTTGTCGCACGAGGAAGCCAACGGCGGCGTTCCGGAGAAGGCCACGAAAGACAAGGTGGAGAAGGCCAGGAAGTGGATGTGCCGCATGTTCTTCGACGTGAGGACCTTCGGCGCGGTCATGAGCACGGGCCCGAACGCGGGCCAGGTGCGGGGCCCGGTGCAGGTATCCTTTGCCCGATCCCTGGACCCGATCATGCCCATGGATTTGGCGCTCACCCGGGTCGCGGTGGCGGAGAACGTAAAAGGCGCCAAGGGCTCAAAGGACTATCAGAAGTGGGAAGCCGAGCAACCCGAGGACGAGTTGAGAACGATGGGCCGCAAGGCCATCATCCCCTACGGGCTCTATCTGGCGAAAGGCTTCGTGAGCGCCCATCTCGCTCAGGGCACGGGCTTCTCCGAGAAAGACCTGGAAGCCCTGTGGGAGTCGCTGTGCAGCATGTACGAGCACGACCGTTCCGCGAGCAAGGGCGTGATGTCCTGCCGCGGACTCTTCGTGTTCAAGCACGTCGGGACCGACGGGAACGCTGAGCAGAGGCAGCGCCAGGCCATGCTCGGCTGCGCGCCGGCGCACCGGCTCTTCGACATGGTCCAGGTCAGGAGGGCCAAGGACGGTCCGGCAAAATCATGGTCCCATTACAAGGTGGAGGCTCCCCAGCCGGGCCTCCTCAAGGACTTCCCGGGCGTGGAGTTCATGCGCAAGTGCTGAGCCCGGACGAAATCGTCGTCCCGGTCTCGGCGGTCAACCAGTACCTCTATTGCCGCAGGCGCTGCGCCCTCATTCATTGCGAAGGCGTCTTCACGGACAACGCGTACACGCTGGAAGGCCGCTTCGCGCATGAGAACGCCGATGTCCCCGGAGTAGAGGAGCGCGACGGCGTGAGGATCGTGCGCGCCTTGCCGCTGTTCAACCGCAGGCTCGGGCTTACGGGCAAGGCGGACGTGGTCGAGTTCCACCGGCTGTCGGGCGGCGGCGAACAGCCCTTTCCCATCGACTACAAGCGCGGACCGCGGAAGCAATGGGACAACGACGATGCCCAGCTCTGCGCCCAGGCCCTTTGCCTGGAGGAGATGCTGGGCCGGGAGGTCCCGGCCGGCGCGGTGTTCCACGCGGCCTCCAAGCGCAGGCGCGATGTCGCCTTCTCAAGCGAGCTTCGGGCGATGACGGAGAAGGCGATAACCGACGTGCGCGGCCTGCTGGCGTCCGGCATCGTTGCGCCCGCTGTCCTGCAGCCTCGATGCGAAGGCTGTTCCCTTAAGGCCGTCTGCCTGCCCGAACTGGCCGCTCAGCCCGCCCGTTCCCGGAGATACCTGGCGGAGCTCTTCGCGTTGAAAGCGGAGGACCAATGAGGAGGAAACCCATGTTGCCGGTTCGTCCGGCGGGCTATCCGGCCTTCCTGGCCGGGATACGGTCCCTGGTGGAGCATGCGCGCCGGCAGACGGCGTGGACCGTCAACAGCATTCTTACCGCGACCTATTGGGAGGTCGGCCGCAGGATCGTGGAGCGGGAGCAGGGGGGCAGGGCCAGGGCCGCGTATGGCGAGGCGTTGTTGAAGCGATTGTCCGCGGACCTCTCGGGCAAGTTCGGGCAGGGTTTCTCATTGAGGAACCTGAGGCTTATGCGGCAGCTCTACCTGGCTTGGCCCCCGGCAAGGATTCGGCAGACGCTGTCTGCCGAATCCGCCGTCATCCCTCGGCCCGGACAGGAGTCTCCGTTGCCGGCGTTGGTGGAAGTCATGAAGGCGCTGCCGCTTTCGTGGTCGCATTACGTCCGTCTCCTTCAGGTGGACGACCGGGCCGCTTGGGAGTTCTACGCGGTGGAGGCCCTGCGGGGGGCTGGTCGGTGCGGCAACTGGACCGGCAGATCGAGTCCCGGTTCTTCGAGAGGACGGCCTTGTCCAGACGCAAGGCCGCGATGCTCCGGCGGGGCGCCAAGCGGAATCCCGGGGATGACATGACTCCTGAGGAAGCCATCAAGGACCCCTATGTCCTGGAGTTCCTCGGGCTCAAGGATGAGTACTCCGAGAGCGACCTCGAAGAGGCCCTGATCCGGCATCTGGAAACCTTTCTGCTGGAGCTCGGGAACGATTTCGCCTTCGTCGCGCGGCAGAAACGTCTGCGCGTGGACGACGAGTGGTATCGCGTCGACCTCGTGTTCTATCACCGCCGTCTGAGGTGCCTGGTCCTGGTTGACTTGAAGCTGGGACGGCTGACGCACGCGGACGCGGGACAGATGCATCTCTACCTCAACTACGCGCGAGAGCGCTGGACCCAAGGCGGCGAGAATCCGCCGGTCGGATTGATCCTGTGCGCGAGGCGCGGCGAGGAGGTCGCGCGCTACGCCCTGGACGGACTGCCGAACAAGGTCTTGGCGGCCGAGTACTCGATGAAGCTGCCCAGCGCGCGCCTGCTGCGGGAGGAGCTGACGCGGACGCGCCTTGCCCTGGAGACGCGCCGCCGGCGGGCATAGACCGTCATGGAAATTCTCCAGAACACGCTCTACGTGATGACCCAGGGCGCCTACCTGCACAGGGACCACTTGACGCTCAAAGTGGACGTCGAGAAAGAAACGCGCCTGAGCGTGCCCATCCACCATCTGGAGTCCGTGGCCGTGTTCGGCTCCGTCATGGTGAGCCCGGGCGCCATGGGGATGTGCGCCGAAGCCGGGATCGCCCTGACGTTCCTCAGCGAATCCGGCCGCCTTTGCGCGCGCGTGGACGCCCCGCAGTCGGGCAACGTGCTTCTTCGGAGGGAGCAGTTCCGGAAGGCCGACCGGCACGAGGAATGCGCCCGGATCGCCCGCTGCATGGTCGCAGGCAAGCTCCAGAACGCGCGCTCTCTCTTGCTCCGCGGAGCCCGCCAGGATGCCCCAAGCGACGCCGCCTCGGCCTTGGCCGCGGGGGCGGAAGAAATAGGGGCGTGCATCCGCAGGCTGGAGACCGCGCCTGGCCTTGACGCCGTGCGCGGCCACGAGGGCGACGGGGCGCGCCTCTATTTCGGCGCGTTCACGCACCTGATCCGCCAGCAGAAGGAACACTTTCCATTCCAGGGCAGGAACAGGCGCCCTCCGCTTGACAGGGTCAACGCCTTGTTGTCCTTCGTCTATGCCCTGCTCCTGCACGACTGCGTCGCGGCTTTGACCGCCGCGGGCCTCGACCCCCACGTCGGGTTCCTGCACGCCGACCGGCCGGGCCGGCCTTCCTTGGCGCTGGACCTCATGGAGGAGTTCCGACCGCTCGCAGCCGACAGGTTGGTCCTGGCCATGATCAATCGCAGGGAGGTCCAGCACGACGGTTTCGCCTTTCGGGACGGCGGCGCCGTGGAGATGGATGAAAGAACGCGCAAGGCGGTTGTCACCGCCTATCAGCAACGAAAGCGGGAGGAGGTGACGCACCCGCTCCTTCAGCAGAAAACGACCTTGGGTCTGCTCCCTTTCCTGCAGGCCAGATTGCTGGCCAGGACCATTCGGGGCGACGTCGAATCCTATCCTGCCTGCGTGTTGAGGTGACCTGCCATGATCGTCGTCGTGGCGTATGATGTCAATACGGAGAAGGCCGCGGGACGGCGAAGGCTCAGAAGGGTCGCCAGAGCCTGCAAGGACTACGGGCAAAGGGTCCAGAAATCCGTCTTTGAATGCCGTTTGGATGAAACCACATGGACGCGTCTGCGACACCGTCTCCTTGAAGAGTTGAAGGAGGATGAAGACAGCCTGAGATTCTATTTCATCGATGCCTCCTCGGCCAAGAAAACCGAGCATTATGGTTTGGGACTGCCGGCTGACATGGAGGGCCCGCTGATCGCGTGAGGGAGCGCGTACCTGGAGCGGCGGAGCCGCTCCGGGGAGGTCTGCGGAACAAGAAGAGTTGCATGAAAAGATTGACGGATTAGGGAATGGCGAATGGCTCAGGTTCTTTGTCTTGATGCGGGAAATGCGAGGATGGCGCGTTCGCCCAAAGAATTGGTTCCGGGCACAGCAAGAATTTAGCCGACTTTATCTCCCGGCCAGGAGGTCGGGAGCGGATTGAAACATTCCATGGGAGATCAATGATCAATCGGGGGAATTATCTCCCGGCCAGGAGGTCGGGAGCGGATTGAAACAGTCGCCGCGTTGGTCGAATCCCGCAGAAGGGAGTTATCTCCCGGCCAGGAGGTCGGGAGCGGATTGAAACAGCAATGTCAGCCGACGACCGACGAGAAGCCCGGAATTATCTCCCGGCCAGGAGGTCGGGAGCGGATTGAAACGAGGACCTAAGCTCCGATCCCCGAGAGCCCTGGTTTATCTCCCGGCCAGGAGGTCGGGAGCGGATTGAAACATC
>JACQWX010000128.1 GCA_016209035.1 Elusimicrobiota bacterium
CACAAAGGAGCGCCTGTCAGCGAGTTCCGCAGGAGGCATTCGCGCTGGATATTTCACCGGTTCCCTGGGTATGCCCCCGACCTCAACCCGGACGAGTTCGTTTGGACCAATCTCAAAGGCGCCGTGGCCAACAGCGCCCCAAAGGACAATGCCGATCTCAAGCGCCTCATCCATGCGCCGCTCATGCGGCTACGGCAATCACAGAGGCTTCTCTGGTCATGCATCTACGCGTCAGATTTGCCATGGGGCTGATTTCTATTAGTTATGCGTAGCTCAGTAGCTTGGCTCCGCAATTCAAACAGTCGAAGGCAATGGCGTCGGCTGTATCGTCGACCATCTTCAGACCTTTCAGTCGATAGATCACGGCAGCGGACTTTGCCGACGGTGTTCGGGGAATTTGATTTTCAGCGCCCGTATAGGAATGGATAGGCCGGCCGAATCGCTCAGTCCTGCTCGGGGTCCTGCGGGCCCTCCATGATCTCGCCCAGGGTGCCCAGCCCCTCTCCGGACGCGGACGCCTGCTCCTGATAGGTCTTGAGGGCGGCGGCTTCCTCTTCAGCGGCGCGGCTCAAGCTCGCCAGGGAGAGCGAGAGCTTCTTGGCGGCCGGGTCGACCGCCTCCACGCGCACCTCCACGGTCTGGCCTTCCTTGAGCACCTCGCGAGGATGGCTGATCCTCCTGCCGGCGACGATCTTGGAGACGTGGATGAGCCCGTCCACGCCTTCTCCCAGGGTGACGAAGGCCCCGAACGGGGCCAGACGGGAGACCTTGCCGAAGTGGTAGGAGCCCACGGGCCAGCGCCGGGGAGCGCCTTCCCAGGGGTCGGGCAGGGCGTCCCGGAGGCTCAGGGAGACGCGGTCGTTCTCCCAGTCGAGCCTCTTGACGACCACCTCGACCTCCTGGCCGACCGAGAGCTTGTCCTCGACCTTCTCGACCCTGCTCCACGCGAGCTCGGACACCGGGACGAGTCCCTCCAACCCCCCGAGGTCGAGAAAAGCGCCGAAGTTCCGGATGGAGGTCACGGTTCCCTTGACCCTCATCCCCTCCCGGAGCGACTCCTTCAAGGCCCGCGCCTTCTCATGCCGCTCGGCCTCCAGGATGGCCTTGCGCGAGAGCACCACGTTGCGGTCCCTGCACTCGGTGATCTTGAAGGTGAAGGACTTGCCGATGAAGGCGGCGCGGTCGTCCTCGCGCCGCAGGCCGGTCTGAGAGAAGGGGCAGAACGCCCGCACGCTGCCGCTGATCATGACCTCGAACCCGCCCTTGACCTCTTTGGCGACCGTGCCCTCCACCGGGACGCCGCTCCTGTGGGCCTGGGCGAGCTGGGAGAGGCCGACGGGACCCGTCCCGATCCTGGTCGTGAAGTGCATCTCGTGCCCCTTCGAAGGCAGGAAGTAGGCGCGGACCTTGTCGCCTTCCTTGACCGTGAGGTTCCCGCCGGCATCCACGAGTTCCTTGCGGTCCAGGTAGCCCTCGCCCTTCCTGCCCACGTCCAGGAAGACCCAGCCCGCCGCGATCTTGACGACCACGGCCTCGACCATCTGGCCCGCTTGGAGACGGGCGGGCTCCTGGTAGGATCGCTCGAAGAGCTGCGCGAAGTCTTCGCCGTCTTCCGGCATCTCGTCCGGCTTGTTCTCGTTCATGGCGTCCCTTCCTCGTATGCACCCCTATGATACCATGACGGGAGGCCGTCATGTCGGACGGACGGCCCCACCCGCGCAAAACTGTTATAATCGGGTGGGTCGTGCGGTCGTTCCCGTCCTGACGGATTGGAAACCACGGAGGAAGCATGCCGTTCGCTCAACTAGGGATTCATCCCGATCTCGTGCGCGCGGTCCGCGCCATGGGGTTCATCGCGCCGACCCCGATCCAGACCGAGACCATCCCGTTGGCGCTCCAGGGCAAGGACGTGCTCGGCTGCGCCCAGACCGGGAGCGGCAAGACCGCTGCGTTCGCCCTGCCCGCCATCCAGCGTCTGCTGGGCCGCAACCTGCACGGGGTGCACGTCCTCGTCATCGTCCCGACCAGGGAACTGGCGCTCCAGGTGGACGCCGAGTTCCGCAGCCTGGGGCAGTTCGCCCATTCTCTTCATACGGCGGTTGTCATCGGCGGTGTCGGCTATGGCGACCAGAGGAAGTCGTTCTCCGAAGGGGCGCAGGTCATCGTGGCGACTCCGGGAAGGCTCCTCGACCACCTGTGGCAGAAGGCTGTCCGGGTCGACCGTCTGGAGATCCTGGTGCTCGACGAGGGGGACCGGATGCTGGACATGGGGTTTTTGCCCGACATCCGCGAGATCATCGGCAAGCTTCCCTCGGCGAGGCAGACGATGATGTTCTCCGCCACGCTCGGCCCGGAGATACTGCGGGTCGCGGCCTTCGCCCTGCGCGAGCCTGTGCGCGTCGAGGTGTCACGGCCCACCTCCGTGGCGGAAGGGATCAGCCAGGTCGTCTACCCCGTCCTCCAGACGCAGAAGACCCAGCTCCTCATCGCCCTGCTCGAGTCCACGCAGGTGCGCTCGGGGCTCGTCTTCTCCCGGACCAAACACGGGGCCGACCGGCTCTCCAGCCGCTTGAGGACGGAGGGCTTCTCCGTGGGCGTCCTGCACGCGGACCGCACGCAGGGCCAGCGCAACTCGGCCATGGAGGCCTTCCGGGCGGGGCGGATCCGCATCATGGTCGCGACCGACATCGCGGCCCGCGGCATCGACGTGCGCGAGATCAGCCACGTCGTCAACTACGACCTGCCCCGGCACCCGGAGGACTACATCCACCGGGTCGGCCGCACGGCCCGGGCCTACGGCGCGGGCGACGCCATCACCCTGATGTGCCCGGACGAGCAGCCGTACCTGACCGCCATCGAGCGCTACATCGGCGTCACCTTCCCGCGGGCCATGCTGCCCGGGTTCCCCTACACGGTTCCGCCGACCCTGACCCCTCCCCGGCCCAAGACCTTCAGGGACCTGAACTGGAGCCGGGCCCGGGTCTCCCGCATGCGCCGTCGGCGCTGAGCCCTTACTTGAGGGTCAGGCGGACCTTGCGGTCCTTGAGGAGGCCATGAATCGACACCTCGACGGGCTTGCCTGACTCGCCGGCCACGGCGTCGAGCATCGCGTCGAGGTCCTTGCCGGCCAATCGAGTGCCGTTGACCTCGGCCAGGAGGTCCCCGGCCTTGACCCCGGCCGCCTGGGCCGGGAACCCGTCGAAGACATCAACGACCCGGGCCCCGTCGGCTTCCTCCCTCAGGACCATGCCGGCCATCCCCGAGACCGGCTTGATGACGTTCTGGAACGCCTTCTCGATGCTCCCGGCCTTGATGCGGCCCGAGTGGAACTCCGTGCTGATGAATCTGTTGTAGTCGAATCCCGTGAGGGCGCCCTTGCGGCGCGCAAGGGCGCCGTAAAGGACGGCGGCCAGGGGCACGCCGCCCTTCTGCGTCTTGTGTGAGAAATAGAGGTGCTTCATGGAGCGCAGGTTGCGCGCCGGCGTGGCCAATCCAAGCCGGAGCAGGACAAAGCGCGCGGCGGCGTCCACGAGCTCATCCTCCTTGCCTTCCGTGAACTCGCCGTAGACCCGGTCCCACGCTTCCTCATAGAAGGGGTCGGCCTGGGCCAGGCGCTGGAGGGATTCGAGGTTCTCCTTCGACGGGTTGAACTTGTGCAGGAACTCGTGCGCCAGGAGCCAGTCCAGCGAGCCTTTCTGCGTGCCCCAGCCCACGGCGAAGCCGTTCAACTGGAAGCTCAAGGGGTTCGAGAACGCCAGCACGGCGATGCGCATCTCGCGGCCGGGGATCGACCTCCCGGAGAACGCCTCCAGGAGGTCGGCGAAGCGCTCCGCGTCGAAGCGCTTCAGGGTGGACTCGAGGCTCCGCTGGGTGTCTTCGAGGACGGAGCCGAAGCGTTCGCGGCGCATGGCCGCAAAGCCGTTCTTCTGCAGGAAGGAGAGGAGCGCGCGTACCTCGGCGTGGCGGGCTTCGAGGTCGGCTAAGGCCGGGGCGTAGGCCGGCTCGTCGAGATTGCGCCGGATCTCAGCGAGCAGGGACTTGGGCTCGTCGAAACGCTTGAGGAGGGATTCCAGGTCGTTCTCCGGCGCCGAGGAGAGGAGGTAGGCCAGCTGGATGCCGCGGCCCGACCAGCGCTTGAACGCCCGGGCGACGGCCGGGTCCTGGCTGAACTTGGGGAGCCACTCCTTGCGCAGCTCGGCCCACGGCTCGTTGAACCTGGGGTTGTCGGAGACGGCGTTGAGGAAGACCGCGCCGTCGAGGGTCTCCGAGAGGTAGAGGGAGAAGCGGGCCGGCGCGGCCTGGGCTCCCGGCCCAGGGGCCGGCCGGCCGAGCCCGGGCGCCACGGTCAGGAGGACTGCCGCGGAGCCGAGCTTGAAGATAGCGGATTTCGTCGGGGTCATGAGATCAAGACCTCCTCAAGGGTGTTCCCGGGGAGAGTCTAACAGATTCGACGCGTCTTCCCCTTCCATGGAGTGCTATGATAGCGGTTGTGACCCTGCACTGGAAGTACCGGCGCATGCTCGATGGCCTCGTCATCGACGAGGGTCCCCGCGAATGGTCGGTCTACGTCCTTCGCTGCGGGGACGGCTCCTACTACACCGGCATCGCCAAGGATGTGGAATCCCGGCTCTCCCGGCATCGGGCGGGCAAGGGCGCGGCCTACACCAAGACGCACCTGCCGGTCGCCCTGGCGCGCCGGGAGGACGGGTTCACGCGCTCGGGGGCCCTGGTCCGCGAGGCGGCCATCAAGTCCATGAACAGGCCGGCCAAGGACAAACTGGTCGCGCGAGGGCGCGGCCGGAGGGCCCGCCCGCGGGCGGCCGGGAACGCGCGCAAGCCATGAACGCGCTGGAGGCTAGAGACCTCGTCAAGAGATACAAGGACTTCGAGGCCGTCTCGGGCCTGACCTTCGACGTGAAAGAGGGCGAGATCTTCGCCCTGGTCGGCCCCAACGGCGTGGGCAAGTCCACGACGCTCAAGATGATCGCCACGCTGCTCGCCCCGACGGCCGGCAGCGTTTCCGTCTTCGGTTGCGACGTCGTCAAGGAAGCGTGCCGCGTGCGCGAGCTCATCAGCTATCTTCCCGAGGAGGCCGGGGCCTACAAGAACCTCACCGGCCGCGAATACCTGCGCTTCATGGCGTTGGTGTTCCTCAAAGACGGACCCAAGGCGGAGGCGGCCGTCGTCCGCGGAGAGGATCTCTGCGGGCTCGCAGACAAGCTCAAGGACAAGATCAAGACCTACAGCAAGGGCATGACCAGGAAGCTCCTGATCGCGCGCGCCGTGATGATCGCCCCGAGGCTCGCCATCCTAGATGAGCCGACGAGCGGGCTCGACATCGTCAACGGCTACGAAGTCAGGAAGACCATCAAGCGGCTCGCCGGGGAGGGCACGACCTTCCTCATCTCCAGCCACAACATGGGCGAAATCGAGTTCCTTTCCGGGAGGATCGGCGTGATGAACAACGGCAGGATGCTGGCCTGCGACACGCCCGCCGCCCTCAAACGGCGCTTCTCGACCGACGACCTCGAGGAGGTCTTCATCAGGCTGACGCAATGAGCATCTTCCTCGTGCTGGTGAGAAAGGAGGTCAAGGAGCTCCTCACCCCCCAGCTCGTGGTCTCCATCGCGGCGATGCTCTTCGTCTTCCACGTCATCGGCAGGTCGGTGGGCAGCCACAACAAGGCCTCGGCCTCCCGCAACGGCGTGGTGATCGTGGACCTGGACCGCTCCGCCCTCTCGCGGCGCCTCTCGGCGGCGCTCTCCCGCGCCGAGTGCGCGGTCACGCATTCCCCCGCCCGGGACATCGGCCCGGCCCTGGCCGCCCCGGAGCACGACGCGGAGAGCTCGTTCATGCTCGTTCCGGCCGGCCTGGAGAGGGACCTGGCCGCCGGCAGGCAGTCCCATGTCGCTTTCTACTCGAGGTTCAGGAAGAACGCCTCGGGCCTCGGCCCGGTGATGGCGGCGTCGCGGACGAGGAAGACGCTCTCGCTCGTGTCGGGGGAGCTGAGCTCATTCGTCATGGAGAGGAGGCTCCAAGGGCTTTCCCCGGGCTTCGTCAAAGACCCCGCTCCGGCGCGGGAGTTCGCGGTCATCGGCGGCCGCGTGGAGGCTGTGCCGGTGTCCCATGTGGTCGCCTTCGTCCAGTCCCAGTCCTATTTCTTCCCCATGGCGGTGTTCTTCATCATCATCCTTTCGGCCCAGATGATCATGACGGCCGTGGCGAGCGAGAAAGAGAACAAGACCCTGGAGACCCTGCTCAGTTCGCCCATCGACCGGCGGATGCTGGTCCTGTCCAAGCTGACCGCCTCCGCCTTCATCGCGGCCGTCCTGTCGGGCGGCTACATGCTGGGCATGCGCTCGTTCATGTCCGGGATCGTCGGGGACGCCGCGCCGGGGGCCGCCTCGTCGTCGGGCCCGGCCCTGGCGAGGCTGGGATTGCTGATCACGCCGTCGGGCTACCTGATGATAGGCCTCTCGGTGCTGGTGTGCATCCTGTGCGCCCTGGCGATGGCGTTCATCCTCGGCCTCCTGGCCGAAGACGTCAAGAGCATCCAGGCCATGATGACCCCCCTGGTCATGGTCCTCATGCTGTCCTACCTGCTTCCCATCTTCATCGACATGAGCGCCGCGAACGACGGGATCAAGCTCATCCTCTACGCCATCCCGTTCACGCACGCCTTCCTGGCGCCGCAGAACGTCATGATGGGCAACGGCGTCCAGGTCCTGTGGGGCATCGCGTATCAGGCCGCGGTCTTCGCCGCGTTCGTGGCCTTGGCGGCCAGGCTCTTCTCGGGCGAAGCCCTTCTCACACTCAGGCTCCGGTTCCCGAAAGTCCGCTGACTCCCCCGCCCGCTACCCCTCCTCTTCCTTCTTCGAGGCGCGCTTGCGGGCCGAGCGTTTGAGGATGACCTTGCGCAGGCGCAGGTTCTTGGGCGTGACCTCGACGAGCTCGTCGGGCTCGATGTACTCGATGGCAGCCTCCAGCGTCATCTCGCGGGGCGGGGTGAGATGGATGGCCTCGTCGGAGGCCTTGGAGCGCATGTTGGACATGGCCTTAGCCTTGCAGGGGTTGACGACCAGGTCATTTTCACGGCAGTTCTGGCCCACGATCATCCCCTCGTAGACCGGGACCCCGGGCTTCACGAACAGGGTGCAGTGCGTCTGGAGGTTGTCGAGGGCATAGCCGGTGGTGGCGCCCGCCCCCTTGGCCACGAGGACGCCGGTGGGGCGGCGCGCGGTCTCTCCGGTCTTGGGCGCGTAGCCGTGGAAGCTGTGGTGCATGAGTCCCGTGCCCCGGGTCATGTTCATGAGCTCGGATTTGAAGCCCATGAGGTTGCGGGTGGGGATGACGTATTCCAGCCGCAGGTGGGTCGTGCCCTCGGCGTGCATGTTCTTCATGCGGCCGCCGCGGCGGCCCAGGCACTCGAGGGCCGCGCCCTGGTGCTGGGTCTCGACGTCCACCACCAGGTGCTCGACAGGCTCGAGCTTGACGCCTCCTTCCTCCTTCAGGATGACCTCGGGCCGCGACACGGAGAGTTCGTAGCCCTCGCGGCGCATGGTCTCGATGAGGATGGCCAGGTGGAGCTCGCCGCGGCCGGCCACCTTGAAGCGCCCCTCGCCCGGGAGCTCCTCGAGCCGCAGGCCCACGTTGGTCTCGCGCTCCTTCAGCAGCCGCGCCCGGAGCTGCCGGCTGGTCACGAACTTGCCGTCCTTGCCGGCCAGCGGGCTGTCGTTGACCGAGAATTCCATGGAGAGGGTCGGTTCCTCGATGGCGAGCGGCGGCAGGCGCTCCGCCGACTCGGGGGAGGCCACGGTGTCGCCCACGTCCACGCCTTCCAAGCCCGCCACGGCCACGATGTCCCCGGCCCGGGCCTCGGCGACCTCCCGGCGCTCGAGGCCGAAATGGCCCATGAGCTGGGTCACCTTGGCGGTCAGGGTCTGGCCGTCAGGCTTCAGGAGCGCGACGGTGTCGGCCTTTCGGATGCGGCCGCCGTAGATGCGGCCGATGCCGATGCGCCCGAAGTAGTTCGAGTGGTCGAGCATGGTCACGAGCATCTGGAGCGGCTTGGCCGGGTCGGCCAAGGGGCCCGGCACGTGGCCGAGGATGGTCTCGAAGAGGGGCTGGAGGTCGGAGCCCCGCCGGGAGGCGTCGCGGCTCGACCAGCCGTCCTTGCCCGAGGCGTAGAGCACCGGGAAGTCCATCTGAGGGTCCGTGGCGCCGAGGTCTATGAAGAGCGAGAAGACGTCGTTCAAGGCCTGGGTTGGCCGGGCGTTCGGGCGGTCCATCTTGTTGATGACCACGATGGGGGAAAGCCCCAGCCCCAGGGATTTGCGCAGGACGAACTTGGTCTGGGGCATGGGGCCGTCCTGGGCGTCCACCAGGAGCAGGACTCCGTCGACCATGCGCAGGATGCGCTCCACCTCGGAGCCGAAGTCCGCGTGGCCCGGGGTGTCGACGATGTTGATGGTCGCCCCCCTATAGGGCACCGAGGTGTTCTTGGCCAGGATGGTGATGCCGCGCTCGCGCTCGAGCTCGTTGGAATCGAGCACCTGCTCCTGGGCGGCCTCGGCCTTGACGTGGAACTCGCCGGTCTGCTTGAGCATGGCGTCCACGAGCGTGGTCTTGCCGTGGTCCACGTGGGCCACGATGGCGATGTTGCGGATATCCTCGCGTCTGGGCGTCATGAAGGGGGACATTGTACCTTTTCTCCCGGGGACCTCGCCCTTGACGGCCTCGGCCGCACGGGCTAGACTATCCTCGTGAACCTGACCTTGGCCCTCATCCTCATCCCGCTGGCGGTCGCGGCGTGGGCCGCCTTCCCCTCCTGCGTGAGCAAGGGCCAAGACGGCTACGAGGAGCCGGCCACGCTCCGGGCCCTGCTCGACTGCCAGGGCAAGGCGCAGGAGTACTATCGGTCCCGAGGCGGCGCCAAGCGGGACCGCTTCGATGATTTCCAGAAGAGCGAGGTCCGTCAGTACCTCGCGAGGCATCCTGACCGGGCGGACGCGGGCGCGGCCCCGGCGGAGGACTCCGGGAAGCCCCACGCCGACCGGCAGGCCCAGGCCGACGAGCCGGCCAAGGCATCCCCGGACGCGGCGGAGCAGAAGGAGAGGGCACTCAAGGCCGCGAAGGCCAATGCTTCCCGGTTGGAGGAAGGCCGTCAAGCGGGCTACGAGGGCCTGAACAAGAAGCTCTGGGAGATGTCGGACGACGGCAGGGCCGGCGTCACCCCGGCCATGGCCGAGGAGATCGTCAAGCGCCTCCAGGACCAACAGGGCGGGGTCAGCGTGGAGATGCGGTCCCTTCTGGACGCCCTCCAGAAAGACGGCGGCAAGCTCTCCGACGGCTCCATGCTCAAGCTCAAGGGCGCGGCCCGCGACGCCAAGGCCGGAGGCCTCGACCTGGGCGTGGGAGCCGACGTCGAGAAGTGGCTCTTGGACCCTGAGACCGATCCCAAGGCCACGGAAGCCCAGCCCTCCCTCGACTGAGCCGTACCCGTCGTCCGAAATGCTAGAATCTCGTCGCTTTTTCCCATGATCAAGAGGCTTTTCGAGGCCCTGTTCGGCACGTCGAGCGAGCGCCACCTCAAGCGCTACGTGCCGGCCCTGGACCGGATCAACGCGCTGGCCCCCGACGTCGAGAAGATGTCCGATGGTGACATCCGGGCCAAGGTGGAGGAGCTCCGGGACCGGGTCAAGGCTCGCATGGAGGGCGTGCCCGAGCCGGCCAAGGAAGAGGAGCTCGAGGCCTACAAGAAGCTCGAGAAAGAGGCCTTGGACGAGGTCCTTCCGGAGATGTTCGCGCTGGTGCGCGAGGCGGGCAAGCGCACCATCGGCCTTCGGCACTACGACGTCCAGCTCCTGGGCGGCATGGTCCTGCACGACGGCGGCATCGCCGAGATGCGCACGGGGGAAGGCAAGACCCTGGTCGCGACCGCCCCGATCGCCTTGAACGGCCTGTCGGGCCGCGGGACGCACGTGGTCACCGTCAATGACTACCTGGCCAAGCGCGACTCGGAGTGGATGGGGCCGGTCTACCGGTACCTGGGGCTTTCCGTCGGGTTCATCCAGCACGACATGCACAACCCGGAGCGGTACGCCTCCTACCGCTGCGACGTGACCTACGTCACGAACAACGAGGTGGGCTTCGACTACCTGCGCGACAACATGGTCGTCCATGCCGAGGACCGGGTCCTCAGGCCTCTCAACTACGCCATCGTAGACGAGGTGGACTCGATCCTCGTCGACGAGGCCCGCACCCCCCTCATCATCTCGGGCGCGGCGGAGAAATCCACCGACCGCTACGCCCTCATCAACAGGATCATCCCGGTCATCAACATCCGCAAGATCACCGAGGAGGACGAGATCAAGGCCAAATACTCCGGCACGGACCTCGGGGCCGGCCACGACGCGATCGTCGACGAGAAGAACCACACGGCGGTCCTCACCGACGAGGGCATCCGCAAGTGCGAGAAGCTCCTGAACCTCGATAACCTCTACGACGACCTCGAGGGCGAGTGGGTCCACCACATCACGCAGGCCCTGCGCGCCCACCACCTCTACGGCCGGGACGTGGACTATGTGGTCAAGGACGGCGAGGTCGTGATCGTCGACGAGTTCACGGGCCGGCTCATGCCGGGCCGGCGCTGGTCCGAGGGGCTCCATCAGGCGATCGAGGCCAAGGAGAACCTTCCGCCCAAGGAGGAGAACCAGACGCTGGCCACCATCACCTTCCAGAATTTCTTCAAGCTCTACCGCAAGGTGTCGGGCATGACCGGCACGGCCATGACCGAGGCGGACGAGTTCTTCGAGATCTACAAGCTCGATGTATGCGAGGTTCCCACCCACAACAAGATGATCCGGGCTGACTTCCCGGACCTCGTCTACCGCACCGAGCGCGAGAAGTACAAGGCCATCGTGGGCGAGGTCACCGAGCTCTGGAAGGCGGGCCGGCCGGTGCTGGTGGGTACCCGGTCCATCGAGAAGTCCGAGAAGCTCGCGGCCACGCTGCGCAACATCGGCATCCCGCACAAGGTGCTCAACGCCAAGTACCACGCGGAGGAGGCCCAGATCATCGCCCAGGCGGGCCGCAAGGGGGCGGTCACCATCGCGACCAACATGGCGGGCCGCGGGACCGACATCCTGCTGGGAGGCAGCCCCCAGGATACCGAGGAGTACAAGGTGGTGGTGTCGCTGGGCGGCCTCCACGTCCTGGGCACCGAGCGGCACGAGGCCAGGCGCATCGACAACCAGCTCCGGGGCCGTTGCGGACGGCAGGGCGACCCCGGCTCCTCAAGGTTCTATCTCGCGCTCGACGACGAGCTCATGCGGCTCTTCGGCGGGGAGAGGCTCGCCACCATCATGGAGAGGCTCGGGATGCAGGAGGACGAGGTCATCGAGTCTCCCCTGGTCAGCCGGCAGATCGAGGTCGCCCAGAGGCGCGTCGAGACCCACAACTTCGACATCCGCAAGCAGCTCCAGGAATACGACAACGTGATGAACCGGCAGCGCCAGGTGGTCTATGGGCTGCGCAACGAGATCCTCGACGGCGAGTCGGTCCGGAAGCGCGTCGAGATGATGATCGAGGAGGAGGTCGAGGAGAAGCTCGACGCTTTCGCGTCCGCCGGCAAGTACCCTGAAGCGTGGGATATCGCATCCCTGCACGCTTATCTGAGCCGGGTTTTCGGGTTGGGCTTCGCGCCGAAGCCCGAGGAACTGCGGACTCTCGCGCGGGAAAAGCTCAAGGAGGACCTCCTCACGGAGGTCCGGGATATCTACGCGAAGCGCCCCGCGGAGTTCGAGGGCTACGACTTCCGCCAGATCGAGAAGATGATCCTCCTGCAGATGATCGACCGGGCCTGGAAGAACCATCTCTACGACCTCGACCACCTGAAGAAATCCATCCACTTGAGGGCCTACGGCCAGAAGGACCCCAAGATCGAGTACCAGAAGGAGTCCTTCGCCATGTTCGAGACCATGCTCGGCAGGATCCGCGAGCAGAGCGTCGAGTACGTCTTCAAGGTGCAGGCGCCCAGGTTGCCTCCCCCGCCTCCGCCGCCCCCGGTCGGACCGAAGGACGGGCCGCCTGACGGGGGCCCCAAGGCGCCCCTCAAGACGCCGCCCAAGTTCGGGGGAGGGGGAGGTCTCTCCAAGCCTAGACCCGAGGTCCGGAAGATCGGCCGCAACGACCCCTGCTACTGCGGGTCCGGGAAGAAGTACAAGAAGTGCCATGGGAGCTAGCGCCGGTCAGCGCTGGCTGACCGGCGCTCTTCTTCTGACCACAGCGTCAAAAGTCGGTTGGATTTGGGGTCAGCGTGCGTATAGGGCGACCGTCGGCGCCCGGGACTGGGCGGCGGACTGAATCCAGGCGCGAAGCGCCTCGCTTCGGATGAGCGCGCGATCCTGGTAAGGCATGGACC
>JACQWX010000130.1 GCA_016209035.1 Elusimicrobiota bacterium
AAGGAAGAAGCGCAATGACGCCGGCGCTTCGCTTCACATCCGCCGGCAATCCCCGCACGCCAAGCCGGCACGCCTGATAGCAGCACAACACACCGACTTGCCAGACCCGGGAAAAACGACCGAGATTCGTGTCATGCGCCCCAGCGAGCGTTGACATCGGCCCGTATTCTTCATAAACTGCTACACTGCGTTGATGAGCATCGTGCGCAAGCTGTTCTCGCGGTGGGACCAGACCATCACGGTCCTGGTCGTCCCTCAGACCGCGGCGTTCAAGCCGCGGCAGTTCCGTTTTTCCCTGGCGTTCGCGGTCTTCGTGGCCTCCGTGTGGGCCGGGGTCACGGCCTGGGCCGTGGCCTTGGCGGGCAGGCACGTCGATTACGCCATCACCAAGGTGGACAACCGGGTCATGGCCGCGAAGATGGCCTACCTCTCCGACGAGATGGACAAGTCGAGGGAGATGCTCGACCTCGTCAAGAGGACCGACCGCAGCCTCAGGACCCTGCTGGGGATGTCGGGGCGCGAGGAGATCGTGCGCGCGGGAGAGTCCCTGGGCGGCCCCACGGCCGAGGACCGGCTCAGCTTGAACGGCGTCCTGGCCGCCGTCTCGTCGCGCATGGACCAGGCGCTCTGGCACCGCAACATCGCGGCGATCCGCGAAGAGTCGGCCCAGCGCCTCGCCAGCTTCCAGGAGATCTCCTGGTACGTGGGCAACCAGCGCAGCGTCTACCGGGCCACCCCCGGCATCCGGCCCTGCGCGGGGCAGATCACCTCCCGCTTCGGCTACCGCCTCTCCCCGTTCCATGATGACTTCGCGGAGTTCGGGGAGTACCATCAGGGGCTCGACATCGCCGGCTCCCCGGACACGATCATCACTGCGACGGCGGACGGCACGGTGCGCTACGCGGGCTGGGCCCCGGGCTACGGCCGCATGGTTGTGATCGACCACGGCAACGGCGTCTCGACGCTCTACGCCCATGCTTCGAAGACCATTGTCAAGACGGGCGACCGGGTCTGGCGCGGGGCTGCGATCGCCTACATGGGCACGACGGGCCGCGCGACGGGTCCGCACCTCCACTACGAGGTGTGGGCGCGCGGCAGGCCGGTCGACCCCATGGGCTACCTGAAGGAGGGGCCGGTCGGAGGGGCGTTCCTGGCGGCCGCGTCCCGGGCCTGCGCCGCAGGCGCAGGGGCGGCGGGAAGGTAACCACCATGTTCAACGGCAAGGGAGCGCGCGCATCCGGGGCCGAGGGCGGCCTCACCGTCGTGGGCGGGGAGGCCCGGTTCCACGGGGTCCTCAACGTCAAGGGAGCCGTCCGCGTCGAGGGCTCCGTCGAGGGCGACATCACCGACGCGACCACGGTCGAGGTCGGCAAGGCCGGCCGGGTCAAGGGCAACATCGCGGCCGAGACGCTCTCCGTCGCGGGGGAGGTCGTCGGGGACGTCACCGCGTCGCGCAGCGTGGAGCTCCTGAAGGATTGCCGCGTGCAGGGCAAGATCAAGGCCCCGCGCCTGCGCATCGACGACGGAGCCGTCTTCAACGGCCAGTGCGCCATGGGGTCGGAGGGCTCGCCGGCCGACGCCGAGGCCCCTGAAGGCGCCCGGCGGCACGAGGTCGTGTCGGGCCACAAATCGTGATCCGGTTCCTCAGGAAGCACCGCAGGACCCTCTTCATCGTCGTCGCCGCGGTCTTCCTCATCGGCATCTTCGTCGGCCTGGGCGGGTACCTCTTCACCAGCTACGACGTCACCGAGGCCGTGGCCACGGTCGGCGGGGCCAAGATCCCGTACAACAGGTTCATCGCCAGGGTGAACCAGTACTTAGACGCCGTCCGCCAGCAGGGCACGGAGCTCAGCGACGGGGACGTCCGGAAGGTCAAGGAAGGCATACTGCGCGAGATGATCATCGAGGAGATCCTGTCGGTCAAGGCCGACGAGTTCGGCCTGACGGTCACGGACACGGAGCTGGCGCGCGACATCCAGAACACCCCGGCGTTCCAACGCGGTGGGGCGTTCAGCGAGGACGTCTACTTCCAGGCGGTCCGGGCGGTCTTCCACGACACGCACCAGGCCTACGAGGAGTCGCGCCGGCGCGCCATCAAGACGAACAAGCTCAAGCAGGTCTTCCTCCAGGCGGCGAAGCTGACGCCGACCGAGGTCCGCGAGGCCTACGCGGTCGAGAACAAGGGCTCCTTCAAGGATTTCGAGAAGGACAAGGAGCAGTTCGAATGGAGGCTCCAGCAGAACCGCGCCATCGAGCTCATCAACTACTTCCTCAAGCAGGCCGGCGGCCAGAAGGAGATCCGCATCTTCCTCGATCAGCGCGAATCCGGGGCGTGATCCGCATCCGAGGCCTCGTCAAGCGCTTCGGCTCGCTCGAGGCCGTCAAGAAGCTCGACCTTTCGGTGCCTCCGGGCGAGATATTCGGCTTCCTGGGTCCCAACGGCGCGGGCAAGACCACCACGGTCCGGATGCTCTGCGGCCTGATCAAGCCCACCGAGGGGCGGATCGTCGTGGCGGGATTCGACATGGCAGAGCGCGCCATCGAGGCCAAGCGCGCCGTCGGTCTGGTCCCCGACGAGCCGTTCGTCTATCCCAAGTTGAGCGGCGCCGAGTATCTTCGCTTCATCGGCGAGCTCTACGGCGTCCCCCTTCCGGAGGCGCGGCGCCGCATCCCCGAGCTCCTGGAGATGTTCGAGCTCGGCGGTTGGGGCGGAGAGCTGGTGGAGTCCTACTCCCACGGCATGCGGCAGAAGCTGGTCATCGCCGGCGTCCTCCTGCACCAGCCCAAGGTTCTCCTGCTCGACGAACCCATGGTGGGCCTCGACCCCAAGAGCGCTCGGATGACCAAGGACATCTTCCTGACCCTCGCGGCTCGGGGCACGACCATCTTCATGTGCACGCACATCCTGGAGATCGCGGAGAAGCTCTGCGACCGGATCGGGATCATGATCGCGGGGGAACTCCGGGCCTTGGGCACGCTGGAGGATCTCCGCGGCCTGGCGCGGCCTGCGCCGAAGGCCCACGACCCGCCCTGCGGACCTGCGCCGCGGTCGGACCTGGAGGACGTCTTCCTGAGCCTGACCGGCGGCCGCGAATACTCCGAGCTCCTGAAGAACCTATAAGACATGGTCGGACTGCTCCTGCGCCGAAGAGCCCTGAGCCTGGGCAATTGCGTCCGTTCCTTGACGGGCTACGAGGTTGCGCGCAACCTCGCGTTCACGGCCGCGGGCATCGGGCTCCTCTTCGGCCTCTATTCGGGCTTCCACCGGCTCCTGGCCTACCTCGTCACGGTGGAGCTCATCGGAAGACTCCTGGTCTGGAAGCTGACCGCCATGATGATGCTGACCACCTTCTCGATGGTGAGCATCTCGGGGCTGCTCACCTCGCTCACCACTCTCTACTTCTCCTGCGATTTGAGGTTCCTCATGGTTGCGCCATTGTCCATCAGGGCCGTCTTCATCGACAAGTCCTTGGAGAGCATCTTCTTCGCCTCGTGGATGATCGGGCTCGTGCTCCTGCCGTTCGTGACGGCCCTGGCCCAGGTGTCGGGCTACGGCTGGGGCTTCTACGCCGCCTTCGTGGTCACCCTGGCGCCTTTTTTGGCGCTGGCCGCCTCGGCCGGCATCGCCGCCACCTTGGTCATCCTGTACCTTTTCCCGTCCTCGCGCACCCGGGACGCCGTGTACGTCATCGCCACGCTCTCGTTGACCCTGGTGTACGGCCTGGTCCGTTTCGCCGAGCCCGAGAGGCTGATTAGGCCGGACGCCCTGCACGTGGTCGCGGACTACCTCAACTTCCTCCAAGCGCCCACCGCGCCCTACGCGCCTTCCTGGTGGCTCACCGAGGCGCTACGCTCCTATGCCGCGGGCAAGACCGCGGTCTTCTGGTGGAATTGCGGCCTCCTCTACGGCTGCGCCGCCGCGGTCTACGCCCTCCTCGTGATGCTGGCCTCCCGGGTCTACTTCATCGGCTATTCGGGCGCGCAGGAGGGGGGGCTGCGGCGGCTGGAAGCTCCGCTCGGGACTCTGCTTGAGACCAGGGCGGCGCGCTGGCTCGGCGCGGGTCCGGACCTGGCGGCGCTCTTCTGGCGGGAGCGGAAATGCTTCTTCCGGGACGTCAAGCACTGGTCGCAGATCCTCCTGATCCTGGGGCTCATCTTCGTCTATCTCTACAGCGTCAAGCGTCTGCCGCTCGACAACCAGGACATCAGGTCCATCATCTCCTTCCTCAACGTCGGCGTCGCGGGCTTCGTCATCGCGGCCCTGGGCCTGCGCTTCACCTACCCGGCCATCAGCATCGAGGGGTTGAGTTGGTGGGTGGTGCGCTGCGCGCCCGTGAGCCTGGCGAGCGTCATGCGCCAGAAGTTCTTGTTCTCCGCCATCCCCATGACCATGGTGGCCCTGACCCTGGGCATCATGACCAACCGCCTGCTCGACGCGGACCCCTTCACCTCGCGGCTGTCGCTCTCAAGCCTCCTGGTCATGACCTGGGTCATCGTGGCCATGGGCATCGGCTACGGGGCGCTCTTCCCGATGTTCAACGTGGAGAACATCCACCAGATCGAGTCGTCCCTGGGCGGGTTCGTGTACATGGCGTCCTCGCTCGCCTACGTCGGCGTCTCCATCATGGTGCTGTCCTGGCCCATGCAGATGCACTTCAGGGAGCGGTTCGGCAAGGCCGGGGCGTGGGATTGGAGGATCGCGGGGCTCTGCGCTGCCGCCATCATCGTGATCAACGCGGCGGCCTGCATCCTGCCGTGGAAAATGGGCTTGAGGAAGCTGGAGAATCATGAGGGTCCTGCTTAGCGTCTTCCTGCTGTCCGATGCCTGGGCCGCAGGCCCAGGGGCCGCAGGCCCAGGGGCCGCAGGCCCAGGGGCCGCAGAACCTCCCGCGCAGAAGCCCAGGATCGCGGTCGTGCTCGACGATTTCGGGCTGACCTACAAGAAGAACGTGCCCGACGACAAGTGGATGGCCCTCAAGTGGCCGGCCACCTTCGCGGTGATGCCATCCTCGCCGCTGACGAAGTCAGCGGCGAAAGCCGCTCTTGCGTCCGGCCACGAGCTCATCATTCACTTTCCTTTCGATCCTTTTCTTAGGCTGGAGCTTCCCAAGGACCGCGTCTCCCCAGCCGACCTGGACAAGGTGACCAAGCTCTGGCAGAAGTGCCTCTCCGACATCCCGGGGGCGGTCGGCGTGAACAACCACCGTTCCGAGAAGGCCACGAGGAACAGGCCGTTGATGGAGGCTTTCATGGGCCTGGTGAAGGCCCAGGGCATGTACTTCGTCGACAGCTGGGTCTCCCCCAAGAGCGTGGCGAAGGACGAGGCGGCGAAGGCCGGGCTCAAGACCGGCCGGGGCACGGTCTTCATCGACGAGGCCAAGAGGCACGACAAGGCTTTCTGCGTCCGGATGCTGCGCCGCGCCGCTACCCACGCCAGGAAGCACGGCTGGGCCATCGCCATCGGCCACCACTACTTCCAGGGGACCTACGACTGCCTGGCCGAAGAGGCGCCCAAGCTCCAGGCGGAAGGCTTCGAGTTCGTGCCCGCGTCGGCCGTGGTCCGCTAGCTACAGCGTTTCACGCTGTGAGCGGGTCAGGAGCCCTTCGAGCTCCAAAGGCTGGGGAGAGAACAAGCCCGACCGGTCCTCGTACCGATAGGAGATCCTGTCGGGCCCGTCGAACTTGAAGAACACCAGGTGCTCCCCGAGGCTGCCCTCGTAGGAGAGCAGGGCCGCCCGGTCGAACCGGGCGGCAAGAGGGGAGCCTGGGGGGACCTGGGTGAGGCGCAAGCTGGCCTGGATGGGTCTCTTCTCCCGGTTCCAGAACAGGAGCTGCACCCGCGCATCGTACCAACCCCGTTTCCACCATCGCGGCTTGGCCCAGGCGTGGACCGAGGTCTCCTCATGGGTGCGGTAGTTCTTGGCCTGGAAGACAGCGTTGAGGGATTTCCCCTTGACCCGCTCGACATGCAGGAAGATCTCGTAGCGGAAGAACCCGAAGACCGTCAGGCCTTCCCACCGCCCCATGAGCGGGGACGGGTCGCAGAGCTTCTTCTCGGGCTTCCTGGCGAGCAGGGATTCCGGAGTCCGGGGCGCGCCGGAACGGGCCACGCCTTCGAGGTTCTCCGGACAGTCGAGCGGGGCGAAGGGATGCCCGTTGAGCGCGCCCTCGGAGCCGTCGGCGCACCGGGGCGCGCGGACGGCTTGCGCCGCGGCCGCGGCGCCGAGCAGCGCCGATAGGGCCGTCCCAAGGAGCGCGGAGGTTCTGTTCACAGAGGGCCCATGCCGGCGGAGGGACTTGAACCCCCATGGTGCCGAGCACCGCGCGATTTTGAGTCGCGTGCGTCTGCCGATTCCGCCACGCCGGCGATCAACTCAAATCCCTAGGATCACCGGCGCCATCGGGCTCCGCCCTGGAGCCAGGCGCCGGCGATCTTGTTCATTTAAGCACTTTTGGGGAATCGCCTGAAAGCCCGCCGAGGACCCGAAGGAATTCGACGGCGGCATGCCGCGCCGCCACTTCGATGGGCGTGACCTCGGCAGGGTCGACCCGGTAGGCGTTCTCCCAGGCCGAAGATCCGCCGGCCATCACGGCGGCCAGCCCCTTGGGCGCGGAGGTCTTCGCGAGCTCGCTCAAGGAGTCCTCCATGGATCTCAGGAAGAGGCCCCAGAGGGACCACTCCCATCGCACGGGGCAGGGATCGAGCTTGGCGTAGCTGCTTAAGGGGCCTTCCCAGACCACGGCGCCGTCCTCCCCTTGCCGGAGGCTCAAGACGAGGTCTAGGGAAGCCTCCCAGTAGTCCCCGGCCGAGCCGAAGCCCTCCTTGGTGCCGCCTCCGTAGGTGTTGAGCGCCACCCTGTCGACCCTGCCGAAGAGCCTGCGATCCTGCGCATCGCGGCCGGCTGCGGCGCCATCCGACCAGTAGGCGTCCACCCCCTGGCGCCTGAGTTCGGCCGTGAAGGAGAGCGCCGCTGCCTGCGGCGCGTTGCCGTAGAGACCCTTGCGCTGGTCCCTCGAGAGGCCGTAGCCGGACGGCTGACGGCCCTGGAGTCGCCCCTCATGGTGCCCTCCGGAGACTTTCGCGGATCGGAACTCGAGGAAGACCGCGACCCGTCGGTTCTCCAGCGCCGCGGGCACGGCGGCTTTCTCGGGGACGACGGGCGTGACCGGGAGCATGCGCGTGCGGTTGGCCATGCAGCCGCAGCAGGCCGCCGCCAGCCAGATGACCGACGCCCGTCGGAGCGTGGCGCGCATGGCGCGATGTTATCAAATCGGGGGAGGCTGGGCCGGGCCTCTTCGCCTACGCACGGCCTCCTTCAGGACGAACTCGATCTGGCCGTTGACGCTGCGCAGGTCGGCCTCGGCCCAGGCCGCCATTTCCCGCCAGAGCTCCCCGTCGATTCGCAGGAGGAACGACTTGCGCTCCGCCATGCGCCTAGGTGTAGAGGGTCCCGGTGTTGATGACCGGCTGGGCGTCGTCCATGCCGCAGAGCACGACCAGGAGGTTGCCCACCATGGCCGCCTTGCGCTCCTCGTCAAGCTGGATGATCTTCTTCTCGGTCATCTGGCGCAGGGCCATCTCCACCATGCTCACGGCTCCGTGGACGATCTTCTCGCGCGCCGCGATGATGGCCTCGGCCTGTTGACGGCGCAGCATGGCGTGGGCGATCTCCGGGGCGTAGGCTAGGTGGGTGAGCCTGGCCTCATCGATCTCCACGCCGGCCTTCGCCAGCCGCTGGTTGAGCTCGACCTTCAGGGTTTCCGAGACCGCTTCCACGTTGCCGCGCAGGGAGATGCCCTTCTCGTCCGCGTGGTCGTAGGAATAGATGCTGGCCAAATGCCGCAAGGCGGTCTCGCTCTGCAGGGGCACGTAGCGGACGAAGTCGTCGATGTCGAACACGGCCTTGGCCGTGTCCGTCACCCGCCAGACCACGACCGCGCCGATCTCGATGGGATTGCCGGAGAGGTCGTTGACCTTGAGTTTCTCGCAGTTGAGGTTCCTCGCCCTCAGCGAGACGTGGCGCCTGTAGGTCAGGGGATTGGTCCAGCAGAAGCCCTCGGTGCGCACCGTTCCTCTATAGGCCCCGAACAGGGTGACGACCGCTGCTTCGTTGGGCTGGAGCGTGAAGTAGCCCAGGCAGATGAGCGCCGCAAGCGACATGGTCAGGAGGCCTCCCAGGATCGTCCAAAGGGAGGTGTTCGCGATGCCCAGCCAGAGGACATATGCTCCAGCCGCTGCCACACCCACGGTTGCCGGCACCATCAGCCATCCGCTTGCTGCATTGCCCGCTCTTTCCTTTGTCATGAGGTACCTCCCTTGATATCTGAATGATATCAGAAAGATAGCACTTTGTCAAGGCCTAGTTCTCTGAATCGTCTCAGTGCGGGTGCCGGTGGTGGATGTCGGGACGGTGGGGGTGGGTGTGTACCGTTTCCGGGTGGACATGGGGGTGGGAGTGTTCGACCTGCGCCGGAGTCTGCGCATGCTCGTGGCCGTGATGGTCGTCGTGGCTGTGGCGGTGGTCGTGGTCGAGGCGCTCGTGCCGGTGGCCGTGGCCGTGTCGTTCCCGGACCAGGAGCCAGGCGCCTGCTGCCATCAAGACCCCGCCGGCCAGGAGGGAAGCCGCGACGCCCTCCCGCAGGATGAGCACCGAGGCCAGTGAGCCGATAAACGGGCCGGTGGCGAAGATGATGCCGGTGCGGCCCGTGCCGATGGAGCGCAGGGAGCGGATGAACAAGACGAGGCTCGCCCCGTAGCACACGGCCCCCACGGCCAGGACGGCGCCGGCCTGGGCTGGTCCGGGCAAGGGGATGCGGAACCATGCGGCCAGCGCGAGCAATGCGGTACCGGCGGCCAGGCCCTTGATCAGCGACGCCGAGACCGGGTCTTTGTGGCTGAAGTTCCTCGTCAGGTTGTTGTCCAAGGCCCACAGCCCGCAGGCCGCTGCGATGAGGAGCGGGCCTTTCGCCGCGGCGCTTCCTGTCGGGAGTCCGGGATCATAGGAAAGACAGACGCTCCCAGCGAGCATGCAGGCCAGGGCGGCCCAGGCCGGCCTGCCGATGGCTTCCTTAAAGAGGACCGCTGCCAGGAGCACGGTGAACGGGGTCTCGAGGTTGAGCACGAGAGAGGCGGCCGAGCCCGTGGTGATGTTCAGGCCCGTCAGGAACGCCAGGGGCGCCAGGATCCCGCCGGCCAGGACGGCGCCGGCCAGCCAAGGCGCGTCCTCCCTCGACAAGGGGGCCTCCGCGGTGCTGCGCCCTGTCGCGAGCGTCAGGACCGTGAGGGCGAGGCCGCTGCCCATGTAGAGCAGTCCGGAGAGGACCAGCGGGTGGGTCTCGCCGAGGAGCAGTTTGCACAGGGGAATGCTCAGCCCGAAGAACAGGGCGGCGAGGAAGGCCGGGGTCGCGGTTCCCATGTCTGATATTATAGCCTAGGAGGCGTCAGATGTTCGAAGACCTGACTCCGACATGAAACTTTTGAGCGGCTTCCGTGTTGTTATGATGGAGCGGTGATGGTCTTCGACCCCTCTGAGTTCGAAGGATTCGTGATGAGATACCAGGACATGGCGTACACGACGGCAGCGAGGCTCTTGGGTCCCGGCCCGGATGCCGAGGACATGAGCCAAGAGGCCTTCCTCAGGGCTTTCGAGCGGTTCGACGCCTTGAGGGAGAGCCCCGGAGCAGGGGCGTGGCTGAGGACCGTGGTCACGAACCTTTCCTTGAACCATCTCTCCAGGCACCGCTCCCGCTGGAAGCTCTTCAGCGAGCTCTCGGATGAGGACTCGGCCGGTATCGAGGAAAGGACGGCTTCTCCTGACCCGGAGGTCCAGGGCCTCCAGGAGACCGGCCAGGACCTCCAAGAAGCCTTGCTGCGCCTGCCGGACAGCCAGCGCATCCCCCTGGTCCTGTTCCATTTCGAGGACATGAGCTATGAGGAGATATCCAGGAAGCTCGGCGTCTCTCTCGGCAAGGTGAAGACCTGCATCTTCAGGGCCCGCAGGGCCCTGAAGACCTTCTTGGAGGTGGAGCGATGACGCCGGCTTCCGAGATGGATCCTCGTCTTTCAAAGGCTCTCCGGCGTCTTCCTGACTTCAAGGCCCCGGCAGGTCTTCTTCCTAAGGTCATGGCCGCGGTCGCGGCCAGGCAGGCCCTGCCGTGGTGGAAGCGGGAGTGGTGGACTTGGGCCCTGCCCGCCCGCCTGGTCTATGTGGCGGTGCTGGCCCTGCCCTGCATCCTGGTCTTGTGGTCTTGGACCCCGGTCCTCCAGGATTGGGCGGCCCTGTCAAGCCGGGCCCTGGGAGCTCTCCTGGCAGGCTGGCTGAGGCCTCTTGAGCCCGTGGCCAGGACCGCCGGCACGGTCCTGGGAGCCGTCAAGGCGCCGCTTTTGGCCGTCGCTTTCTTCTCGTACCTTTCGTCCGTAGCCGCCGCATCGGCCATCGGCAGGATCTGGTCGAGCGGCGCGGTCCATCCCGCAGGTCATGCCTCAAGGAGAATGCCATGAGAATCCGTCCCCTGCCGTCCATCGCCGTCCTGAGCCTGCTTGCCTTCCCGTCCGCGGCCGATGCCGCGCATCGGGACAAGCATGGCTCCAAGTTCCAGATCTCCCTGCGCACCGGCCAGGAAGACCAAGAGGGCTCCTTGCGGGAGATCGTATCCTTCGGCAAGAGCGTGCGCCTGGCCGAGGGAGAGAAGGCCAAGAACGTCGTGGTCATCGGCGGCTCCGCCGCCATCAAGGGCGAGGTGGAGGAAGACGTGGTGGTGGTGGCGGGCCAGGCCCTGGTGGACGGCACCGTGGACGGGGACGTGGTCGCCATCGGTTCCGTGGTCCTGAGCTCCGGCGCCGAGGTCCAAGGCGACGCAGTGGCCGTGGGAGGCAGCCTTTCCATCGAACCTGGAGCGACCGTCGGCGGAGACCGGACCGAGGTCGGGGTCGGCTTCCTGAGGACCCCGGCGTTCCTCGGCGACTCGCGGGCCGCCGAGGCTCTCAGGCGCTGGATCGTGGAGGGGCTGTTCTGGCTGAGGCCCTTCCCGCCCCGGGTAGGCTGGGCTTGGGCCGCGGCAGGAGTCCTCCTGGCTTTCTACGTCGGGCTCGCGTTGGTGTTCCCCGCCGGGATGGGGAGATGCGTGTCGGTCCTGGAGGAAAGGCCCTTGAGCGCGCTCCTCACCGGCATCCTCGCGGCCCTCTTGGTCGGACCCGCGAGCCTCATGCTCGCGGCCACCGTGGTCGGCATCCTGGCCATCCCGTTCCTGGCCCTGCTGATGATCGCCGCGGCCGTGTTCGGCAAAGCGGTCATGTCCTGCTGGGTGGGGCGGGGCGTCGGCAAGCGCTTCGAGGCGCCGGCCCTGGACAACGGAGCAGCGGCCGTGGCCCTGGGAACAGGGCTCGTGTTCGCGGTCTATGCCGTCCCGGTGCTCGGCCTGGTCGCATGGGTCCTGACCGCGGCTTTCGGCGCTGGCGCGGTCCTGCTCGCCGGCTTCGACGCGTTGAGAAGCGAGACCGGCGGCTCCGCGCCGGTCGAGCCGGAGGTCCTTGCCGGCGCGGGTCCGATTGCGACGGGTTCCGGGGGACCTGCGCCGGAGGCGCAGGCGCCTCCGGCGCAGGCGCGCGCGATGCAGACGGGCGCGGCGGCCAGGGCGGGCTTCTGGCCCAGGCTGGGCGCCGTCTGCGTCGACGCGCTCCTGGTCGGGTTCGTGGGCGCGGCCACGCCCTTGCCGCCCTTCAGCCTCGTGCTCTGGCTGGTCTACCAGGTCGGGATGTGGACTTGGAAGTCGACCACGGTCGGAGGCATCGTGTTCGGCCTCAAGGGGGTGCGCTTGGACGGCCGTCCCATGGATTTCGGCGTGGCCCTGGTCCGGCACCTGGCGAGCTACCTCTCCGCCATGGCGCTGTTCCTGGGCTTCCTGTGGGCCGGCTGGGACCCGGAGGGACGGACCTGGCACGACAAGCTCGCCGGGACCATCGTGGTCAAGGTCCCCAAGGGAGAGCCGCTGATCTAGTCCAGAGCGGAAGAGACTTCATCCCTGACCCCCGCGTCGGTTTCTTGGCCCAGGGCGCGATCCAGTGCGGAGCGTGTCCTGCCGTCATCGAGCTTCCCCAGCGCCCAGGCCGCGTGCCCTCGCACCAGGGGCGAGGGGTCCGAGCGGAGGGCTTCCGTCAGCGGGTCCACGGCGGCGGGGTCGCCCGCGTTTCCCAGCGCCAGGCAGGCGTTGCGCTTGATGCAGTCGAAGCGGACCCAACGGGCGGAGATCTGGTTGTCCGGATACCGGGCTCCGTACTCGGCTTCGCTCATCTTGAGTAGGGGGAGGAGCGGGATGCTCGGCCCCACGACGCCTACAGCTACCCTCAACCCCGTGGGCCTGACGCGCGCGTTCATGGGGCAGGCCTCTTGGCAGGCGGTGCATCCGTAGAGCCTCTTGCCCCAGGCCGTCCTCCACTCATGGGGGATGGGATGGGGGGAGTTCGTGAGGTGCTGGATGCACCGGGACCGGTCGAGCCGGCCCGGAGCCTTGATGGCCCCGGTCGGGCAGGCTTTGATGCACGCCGAGCAGTCCCCGCAGCGCTCCGGCATCGGGCTGTCGGGCTCGATCTCCAGCTCGGTCACCAGTTCGCCGAGCACGACCCAGGAGCCGAACTCCAGGGTGATGACGATGCCGTGCTTGCCGTACCAGCCCAGCCCAGCTTCTCGGGCAAGGGGCTTCTCTGCCAGGGGGCCGCAGGACAGGCACTTGGAGCGGGGGGCGGCGCCGCAGACCTTGCCGAGCGCCAGGGAGAGCTTCTTGAGCCGGTCCCTGAGGTCGCGGTAGTGGTTGCGCCGCGTGTAGCGGGCGATGAGGCCGTGCGGTTCTCCCGGCCTGGAGAGGTCGTCGGGCTCGTCCGCGAGACAGCATTGCGCCGCGACCACCACGCAGCGCGCGGAAAGCAGGACGCTCCTGGGGTCGCAGAAGGCCGAAGGGTCCTCGGTCTTCCAGTCCGTGTCCTTGGGGACGAGCCCTGCCTCGATGCAATCCTCGATGCCTCGACGAGCGTCCTCCATGGGCGCGGCCCTCGCGAACCCGACCAGGTCGATGCCGACCTCGACCGCGGCCTGGCGGATCGTCCCATTCGCGATGGCGGGCATGAGCCAATATACCCGTTGCCCCTGGCCGATTGCAAGGCGTCGTCCTCTCGACCTCACCCAGTTTTCCCTGAGGCCGACGAGTCCAAGCGTTGGGGACCCTATCCGTCAGGGACGCCCGCCGTTTGAAGGCGGGCTCGCCTCGCGACCGGCTGTATGCGAACGCCGGGCGCTCACACGCCCCGCCGGACAGGGTCCCCAACGCTTGAACAGGGGGCCCGGCATCGTGGGTGAAGCCGCGCCTGGGCGCTGATGTGAACGGCGACCGTCAGCGTGCGTCCCGCCTTGCGGGACTGTCCCTTCC